>SHYV01000078.1 GCA_009692605.1 Myxococcales bacterium | reverse complement strand
CAACGCAGGTCTTGACATCTTTTACTGTCATGTTTACAGTAATGGCATGCTCCCCGATCCGAACCAGCGCTGGAGTCTCGATGGCCTCGCCGAGGCTGCGGGAGCCGTCGTCAACATGCTTCCCCGGCCGCTAGACCAGCGCGTCAACCCCGTGCCCGACGTCCGGACACTCCGGTACTACCAGTCGGTCGGGCTGCTCGACCGGCCCGACAACGCCCTTCCTCGCGCCGAGTACTACGGCTACCGGCACCTCCTCCAGGTGGTGGCCACCAAGGCGCTGCAGGCCAGCGGCTTGCCCCTCGCCCAGATCCAACGGGGGCTCGCCGGGCGGACGGTCCAAGAGCTCGAGGAGGCAATTCGCTCAGCCTTCGGCGAGGAATCCGCCGCACCGCGCAGCCATGGGCCCGCGAGTCAGGCACCCCCCGCCCATTGGCGCCCCATGGAGGCGCCTCGCCCCGCACACCCCCCGGTCCGGATGGTCACCGTGGAGCTCGCACCAGGCCTGCTCGTCACCATCGACCCCGCTCGCCACAATGTGGCATTCATCCTCGACGCCCTCTCCCGCTCCCTACACCCCGGAAAAAGCCCATGAACCTCGCACCCGTGTCCCACGACCCTGCGCTCTCCACGCTCCATCCCGACGGCGCTGACGCTCCGCGCGCAGGTGCCTGCGGTCTCGGCGGGCTCCTGGCGCTGGTCGAGGGGGTCGAGTCTCCGCTCCCGCTCGTCGAGGTGAAGGTGCGCAGCCGCATCACCGGGCTGGTCGCCCACACCACGGTGGACCAGCGGTTCCGGAACACCCTGCGCGCCCCGATGGAGGCGGTGCACCTCTTTCCCGTGCCCTCCGCTGGCGCCATCGTCGGCTGCGAGCTTCGCTGTGGGGAGCTCGTGGTCCGGGCAGCGTGCAGGGAGAAGGAGGAGGCCGATGCGATCTTTGACGATGCCAGGCGACGGGGGAAGCGGGCAGCGCTGTTGACACAAGAGCGCGCAGACATCCACACCCTTCGCGTGACCAACCTGCCTCCGGGCGAGGAGATCACCGTCCGCATCGAGATCGTCGAGCGGCTACACGCGGAGGACGGCCGCGTGCTCTGGCGTTTCCCTACCGTCATCGCACCCCGCTACCTGCCCGGCCGTGAGTCCGACCACACCGGGCCGGGCGTTTCGCCGAACACCGACCGGGTGCCGGACGCCTCGCACCTCTCTCCCCCGCTCCTGCTGTCCGGGGGTACCCGACTCGATCTCGAGGTCGCGCTCGATGTCACGCCCGAGTGGGCCCCTGCCCGCATCGTGAGCTCGCTCCACGCGGTGTCCGTGGAATTTGAAGGCGGCGTTCGCGTAGCCCCGGCTGGAGACGCACGTTGCGACCGCGACTTTGTCCTCGCCATCACATGGGCGGACCCGGTAGTGCTGACGACGCGGGCGTGGACCGACGGGACCTACACCCTCGTGCACATCGAGCCGCCGAGGACAGCGCCAAAGGTGATCAGCCGTGACGCGACCTTCGTCGTGGACATCTCGGGCTCGATGGCCGGCACCAAGATCGACGCCGCGCGAAGGGCGCTCACCGCGGCGCTCCACGGGCTGAGCGCCGGCGACCGCTTCTCGCTGACCGCCTTCGACGATAGGCTGGAGCACTACTCGCCCGACTTCGTCGCCTACGACGCCGTAAGCCTCGCCAAGGCCGACCGTTGGATCGCTGCGCTCGAGCCGCGCGGAGGCACGGAGATGCTGCCTGCGATCGTCCACGCGCTGAAAGGAAAAGTGCCCGCAGGACGGCTCCGCACCGTCCTTTTCGTGACCGACGGACAGGCGCACAACGAGCAGGAGCTGGTCGCCGCAGTCTCGAACCGCCGGGCGGAAGCGTCCCGCTCGGGCGGAGAGGCGCGCTTCTTCACCCTCGGCATCGACACTGCGGTGAACGAGGCGCTGCTGGGACGACTGGCCCGGGTGGGCGGAGGAACGGCGACATTCGCCACCCCTTCAGACGACATCGAAGCCATAGTAGCGAGGATGGAAGGTAGGTTTGGCTCGCCCGTCGCGATCGACGTCCGCGTGAGCGGCGAGGGTGTAGAGCCGGCGCGCCCCGAGCCCGAGGCGATCTTCGCCGGGGTCAGCATGGGCCTGCTGCTCCGGGGCGCCCCCGCGAGGCTCGGGGTGAACCTGCGAACCATCAGCGGCAACGAGCTCACCGTGATCGAGAACGTGGCGGTCCAGGCCCGGCCAACCGGGGGCGCAGAAGCCCGATGTGCGAGCACGTTCGCGGCGCTCTGGGCGCGAGAGCGCGTGGCGATGCTGGAGGACAGGCTGACGCTCAAGCCGTTCGAGGAGGAGGCGCTGCGCCCCGAGATTATCCGCGTGGCGCTCGAAGCGGGCATCGCGTCCCGATTCACGTCCTTCGTGGCGGAGGAAGAGACGCGCACCGTGACCGGGGAGCGGGTGACCGTGGTGCAGCCGCACGCGCTGCCAGACAGCTGGCTGCCCGCCGAGGGGCCCACCCACGGCGCCGCGTTCAGGTATGGCGGCCCGCCCCCCATGGGCGCCGTGAGCGCCAAGTTGAGCGCCGCCCGCAGCGCGCGAAATGTCCGAGACACCCTCGTGCTCGCGTGCATGCCGTTTGCCCCGATGCCCGCCCTGGTGCACGAGCCGGGCGCGTTCGCGCCTGCACCCCGAGTCGCGCGACCCGACGCGCAGCTCGCGGCGACGCAGGGCGCCGACGGCAGCTACGGGAGCGACGTCGCGCGTACAGCCGCCGCGCTGCTGGTCCTTGTCTTGCTGGGAAGCACCCGCACGTTTGGCCTCCGCAAGCGCAACGTCCAGAAGGCCGCGGCTTGGCTCGCGCTCAGGACCGAACCGGTCGCCCGAATGGCCCTCGAAGCGCTCGATAGGGCCGAGCGCGGGGAGCGCGTAGTCGGGCCATGGCCCGCGCTGCAGTCGGCCGGACCAGAGGGCGCGATGCTGGCAAGGCTATAGTTGCGCATGGCTCCCCACCTAGAGGTGCTCCGATGAATCCTCCCCTCGCATCTGGCACCAACGGCACGCTCAAGGTGCCCGTCTCCCGCACCCGCGTCGAGATGACCCAACTGGTGCTGCCCGAGCATACCAACGCGATGGGCACCATCTTCGGAGGTCAGGTCGCGGCATGGATCGACATCTGCGCGGCGATCTCCGCACAGCGCTTCTGCCGGCGCCAGTGCGTCACGATCTCGATCGACAGCCTGCAGTTCCTCCACCCCATCCAGCGTGGCCACATCGCCGTGTTTCAGGCCTGCGTGAACGCCGCATGGGGAAGCTCGATGGAGATCGGCGTACGCGTGGAGGGCGAAGACCCGATGACCGGGGACCGCACCCACACGGCGAGCGCGTACTGTACGTTCGTCGCGCTGGACGCGAACGGCCGGCCGACCCCCGTACCGGAGTTGCTCTGCGACGGCGAAGACGAGCGACTGCGGAGCGAAGAAGCCGCGGAACGGAGAGCGGACCGATTGCTCCGGGCGCGCCGCCGCTGAACTACAGGTCGCGAGCCCGCCGCGCAGGGTCCGGATTCGGAAGCTGGCCCGATCCGTAGCCCGGCCGACCGCGTACACTGCAGGCGGGGGACCCGTCCCTCGCGCCCGACCCCCCTCAAAACCGGAGCCCCCATGAAGCCAGTGCTGCGCCTCACCGCGATCCGTCCCCGCACCGGGGACACCGTGGTCTCTCGCCGTGCCGTCCTGGCCTCCGCGGCAGCGCTGACCGCCGCCTGCGCCGCTGACGGCAAACAAACCGACGACGCGCCCGACAGCGCCGGCCCCGTCGACACAGGCATCGAAGCGGCGCCAATCCCTGCGATCACGGCGAATGAGGACTTCTACGTGACGAGCATCTCGAGCCCCCCGGAGGTCGATCTGGAGAGCTGGACCCTGTCGATCATCGACCGCGGGGTGGTGGTCCAAGTCCTGACTCGGGCGGTGCTGCTGTCACTGCCCGCACGCGACAAAGAGCACACCCTGATGTGCATCGGCGGAGGACCGCGCAACCTGGCGATCGGGAACGCAGTCTGGAGCGGCCTGCCCGTCACCGAGATGTTCGAGATTCTGAGCATCCCAATCCCCGAGGACGTGGTGGAGATCAAGTTCTCGGGCGCCGACGGGTACACCACGTCCGTCCCCCTCTCGGACTTGCACGACGAGGGCCTACACGGGCCGCTGTGGCTTGTGTGGAGGATGAACGGCGCCGATCTGCCCGCCGAGCACGGCACGGTGTGCCGGTTTCTGACCCCGGGGCGCTACGGCCAAAAAAACCCGAAGTGGCCAATCTCCATCGAGTTCGTGGCCGAGCCCTACATCGGGTTCTGGGAGAGCCTCGGCTGGTCGAATGACGCCAGCTACGCCGCCACCGGGCTGATGCTCCAGCCGGCTTCGTACACGACCGTACCGGTGGGGCCAGCGGTCGTCCAGGGGGTCGGGTTCGCGGGAAAGGACCCCATCGTCGCAGTCAACCTGCGGATCGATCGCGGGGATTGGCGACCGGCGACGCTCACCTACTCCCCGGGAGCGGACATCTGGACGGTGTGGTCGTTCGACTACGATGTGCTCGAAGGGGAGCATACGCTGCAGGTGCAGTCGTTGACGGCCAGCGGCGCGACATCCAACGACGACCCCAACGGAACAGGCAGCGGGGACGGGTACGACGGCAGCATGGAGATCACCGTAAACGGAGTCTGAACTATTTGGTCACGATCCGGGCCGGAAACAGCGCAGGCGTGTAGCTTGCCGGCATGGCGTGGCTCTTCAGCATCCCTGGAACGCTGCTCGCGATCGCGGCGCTCATCAGCTTTCACGAATTCGGACACTTCATCGTGGCAAAAGCGCTGGGCGTGAACGTCCGCGTGTTCAGCCTCGGGTTCGGCGGACGGATGTTCGGAGTGAAGTGGCGGGGCACCGACTACCGGCTCTCCTGGATCCCGTTCGGCGGCTACGTCCGGATGGCGGGCGGCGACCCGTTCGCCGAGGGGGGGGCCGAGCCTGACGGGGAGGAGCCGGTGCCCTACGACCAGCACTTCATGGCCAAGCCGCCCTGGAAGAGGCTCTTGATCGTGATGGCTGGTCCCGCGTTCAACCTCGCGCTGCCGTTCGGGCTGTTCACGGCGCTGGGGGCCCTCGGGGAGCCCCAGCCGCGCGCAGAGGTCGGGAACGTCGAGGCCGGGTCCGCCGCCGAGCAGGCAGGAGTACGGGTCGGGGACCAAATCGTCGCGGTCGACGGCCGGCATGTGCTGACCTGGTACGACCTGATGGACGAGTTCAAGGCGACGCACGGATCGGTCGCGCTGGACCTGACTCGCAAAGGCAAGCCGGTCACGGTCCTGCTCACCGACACGGGCATAGCGGCCAGCCCTGCGGACCAGCGCGCCCCCTACGACTTTGGTCTGGGCGTGTATTGCGCCGACTCCGAGATCGGCGTCGACGACCCGGCCAGCCCGGCGGGACAAGGCGGACTCCAGACCGGAGACGTGATTCGCGCGGTCAACCGCTCCCCGGTCAGAGCGTTCCACGAGGTCGCGGCGGCGCTGACCGCTGTGCCCGCAGGCTCGGGCGTACAGGTAGAGGTGACGCGGGCGGGCGCCTCCGTGACGGTCACGCTGCAAGACGGGAGCTGGGCCCCGCAGCCTCACCCGGGGGATGACGCGGTCTGGACCCGCTGGGGCATCGTGTCCGCTGGGCTCCTCGTGGACCGCGTCGACGACGAGTCGGCCGCTTCGAAAGCCGGAGTGTTGGCGGGCGACCGCATTCTGGCCATCGACGACGCACCGGTGCATGTCTGGTACGACGTCGTGAAGAGCGTATCGGCCACCTCCGCAGGGAAGGGTCAGGAGATGACCGCGCGCGAGCTTCTCATCACCTTTCGTCGGGCCGGAGTGGTCCAGTCGCTGCGGGTGACGCCCGACGTGGTCACCGACAGCGACGATCGCGGAGAATATCGGACCCGCGCCCGGTTGGGCTTGGCTGGCGCGGGCCAGATGGTGGCTGCACCGGACGTGGCCCGCGTGTACCCGATCGGTCAGGCCTTCACGCGCGCCTGCGACCAGACGGTGCAGATCTCCAGCTACATCGTGACTACGCTCACCCAACTAATCATCGGGCAACGCGACCCGAGCAAGACGCTCGGTGGTCCGGTGCTGATCTTCGAGCAGATGAAGCAAGCCGCCGACCTCGGGGTGCTCCCGTTGCTCCGCCAGATCGGAATCCTGTCGTTGAGCCTCGGCGTCATCAACCTCGTCCCGATTCCCGTCCTAGATGGGGGCCAGATCTTCATGTATCTAGCCGAATGGTTGCGCGGCCGGCCGCTGCCGCAGCGCCTCCGCGAGCGCGCACAGCAGGTGGGGATCATCTTCGTGGTGCTGCTGATGCTCGCCGTCACGCTCAAAGACATCATCAAGCCGAACGGATGAAGGCTCTGGTGCTGGACACGGCAGGCCCGGTGGTCGGCGTCGCCGCGTACACTGACGGGAGCTGTGTCTGGAGCGCAGAGCAGCGAATCCTGCAGGGGGCCGACGGCTGGCTCCTCCCCGCCCTGATCACGGCGATCACCGCGATCGGTGGGCGAGAGCAGCTACGCGGCGGCCGGATAGTGGTGGGGGTCGGACCGGGCGCCTTCACCGGTGTGCGGGTGGGCCTCGCGACCGCGCTCGGCCTCGCAGAGTCCATAGGATGCCTCGTCGTTCCAGTCTCGTCGCTCGCCCTGCGCGCCGCCGCCAACCCCGGCATCGAGCGACTGGTGGTGGCGCTCGATGCGCGAAAGGGAAAGGTCTACGCCGCGGAGTTCGATACGCGCCAGTCCGTCCCCCGAACAACGGGCGCCGAGCGAGACGCACTGCCGGAGGACGTCTTCGTCGGCGTAGGGGTCGCGACCGGCGAGGGCGCGATCGTGTACCGGGACAGGCTCGGTGGGCTGACCCTCGCGGATACAGCCGAGGCGACCGGCGTGCGCGCAGCCGGCTGCTTCATCCCCGCGGAGGGGCTCGATCCCGGCTGTGTGCAGCTGTCCTACCTGCGCGGAGCGGATCAGGTGGTGACGATGCGGGCGACTCCGGGCGCTCATAGCGCCGGTCACTGATTCGGATCGGTGGATCGCCCAGCGATCGGGCGTGTCTGGCAAGGCGGAGCCGACGAAGCCTGCCGGGGCAGGCGAGGAGGCCCAACGCAGCCAGACACGTCGGGCGCGGGCGAGGAACGAGCCGAATCAAGATCCGGCGGTATCAGGTCCCGAAGTAGGCGACGATCCGCACGCTGCCGCGCGAGAAGCGATCAGCCTCGACCGCCCAGCGCGTAGGGGTGCCTTCCACGACCGCCGCTCCCCCGGTGAACGTCCGTCCGAAGGAGAGGGAGCCGCCGAGCCCAACCCCCACGATCACGGGCCCCTGAGAAGCCTCCACACCGACCTCCACCGACGGCCCGACCGCCCAGGCCGGCACGTAGAACACCGATGCCGCGCAGGTCGACCCCGGGCAGCTCACCCGGACCCCCTCCGACAGCACGACCTCTGGCCCAACCCGCGCCCAAAGCGTCAAGCCACCGGGCACCGGGGCATGGCCCCCGAGCGCCAACCCCGCCGCACCAGCCCACGGGGACCAGTAGGGGTGTCCCCCGTCCGAAACAAAGCTCGCGGGCATCCAGCGTGCCTGACCGCCGACTCGCAAGGGACCAACTGGCCCCGAGAGCGCGACCCCGACGGCCACGCCCGGCCCAGACCGCGCCAGCTGTGCCCCCGTGGGCACCTCCGCCCCGACGGCGACCTCCAGCCGCAGCGCGCGCAGACCGACGAGCCCGACCTGGTCGGGCGACAGCTCCAGCGAGCCGGTCTCTCCGGCGACAACCGTGACCGCAGCTCCGTTCACCATCCACCGGCCGACGGGCAAAGCCACCCGAACAGGCAGCGTCGTCACCGCATGCACCCGCTGGCAGATCACGGCGGCGATGCGCTTCTGCTCCGGGTCGAACACCGGCGACACCGAGTCCACCGCCAGCGACGACCGCGCACCCAGCTGTGGACCCGCCACCACCACCCATCCCCAGCCGCTGGCCACGTTGTCGTGCCGGGCCTGCCAGGCGTCGTGCAGGTCCGCGTTCAGCGCGAGCCCAGCCGCCTGCCCGCTCCATCGCAGCACCCGATCGATGTCACCGATCTCCCAGGCAGCGTCCGCCCCCAAAGCGTAGAGCTCGAACGCATCGCCCCCCGGCTCGAGCAAGCCGGCCTGCACTTCAGCGATCACCTCGTCGTAGAAGCGGCGGCGCAGGTCGATGCGCGCCTGATCCACGTGCACCGAGCTCGCCTGCGCGGCCGCCACCACGACCAGCCACGGGATCACGCCGCGTCCAGGAGCGACTGGGTGAACGGGTGCCGGCCGGCAGAACCTGCTTCATCCGGCCGAAAGCAGTCCACGCACCTGCCCTGATGCAGGACGTACACCCGATCGCACAGCGGCAGCAGCAGCCCAAGATCGTGGCTGGCGAGCAGGACACCGCCGGTGTCCCCCACCAGCTCCCGAAGCAGGTCAAGCGCGTCGACGGAGCGTCCGGCGTCGAGCGCAGCCGTGGGCTCATCCGCCATCACCAGCCTCGCGCCAGCGAGCCAGACCTGAGCGAGGGAGACCCTGCGGCGCTCTCCCCCCGAGAGCTCACCCGGAAGCGCGTCCCCGCGATGGGAGAGGCCTACACGCGTGAGCGCGTCCTCCACGCGCCGGGTGCCACCGAGCCTCGCAGAAATCGCGAGCAGCTCACCGACAGGCATCGACGGATCCAGCGACGTCCCGGGGTCCTGCCAGATCAGCTGCAGCCCGACCGGCGCCGCGCGGCGCGGGTCCACCCCGAGGACGGTGAGCGCCCCCGAGGACCCGCAAAGACCCGCAAGCGCGCGAAGCAACGTGGTCTTGCCCGCCCCGCTCTCGCCGATCAGCCCCACCGTTTCGCCTGCCCGCACCTCAATCGAGAGCCCGCAGAGGATGGCTGGCCCAGAGGGATGGGCGGGGCGGCGAGTCAAGCCCGCGTGGACGGCGAGCCCCTCCGCCGTCAGCAGTACCTCTCCCGCCACCACCCGAGGACGGGCTCGGACGATGACGCTTCGTGGCTGGGCATCGAGCTCCACCACCGCGTCCACGAAACCGGGCAACAGCCGCCGGTCGTGCGTCACGAAGAGCACTGCCGGACGCGCCGGCGCGTCTGTGACTCGGCGCAGCGCAGCCACGAGCGCGCGCCGAGCGCGCGGGTCAAGGCCGGTGGTCGGCTCATCGGCCAGCAGCAAGCCAGCTCCCGGAACCGAGAGAGCGCAGAGCAGGGCCGCCCGTTGCGCCTCCCCTCCGGAGAGCTCGTGGGGCCACGCCGAGAGCAAACCAGCCGGAAATCCAGACAGTTCGAGCACAGCGCTCAGACTGACGGGGTCGTCGGGGAGCCCCTGATCGCTGATCCGGAGCAACGGGTCGAGGCTCGCCCGTCCGTCCTGCGCCACCCAGGCCACCCGCGGACGCACCACGCTGCCCGACGCGCAAACGCCGTCGGGAAGCACCGTCGCGATGGCGCGCAACGCGAGGGACTTGCCGCTTCCGCTCGCCCCCACCAGCGCAGTCACCGTCCCCTGCGGCACCGAAAAGGTCGGCAGTCGAACCAGAGTGCGGTCCGCAGACCGCACCTCCAGCGACTCCACAAGCAGCGCCCCGGCGGCGGGCTCCAGGTTCCCGGCAGCGGCGGCCCTGCGCACCGGCAGCGCGAGCCGCCACAGGCCCGCGCTGAACAGCGCGACCACCACGGCCGGCGCCGCAGCCGCGGCCGGAGCACCCGAAGCCAGCGCCATCGCCAGCATGTTCCCCCACGACGGGTCCGGCTCGGCCACGCCGGCTCGCCCGAGGTACGACAGCGCCGTCTCCATGGCCAGGAACCCGGCCAGAACACGCGCAGACTGCATCCGGATCTCGATCCTGGAGTTGTTCCACACCAAGTGCCGAGCCACGGCCCGCCACTCCGGGATGCCGTGGGCCACCAGCGCCAGCAGGCGCTCCTCACGCCGCAGCGCGTCCACACGCTGGTAGGTCGCCTGAAGCACGGCGGGGGCACACCCGACCCCCCACCCGACGCCCAGCGAAACCGCGCCGTGCCCAAGCAGGAGCCCAGCCAACAGCGCGAGAGGGATCCCCGGCAGCGACCCGACAGCGACCCCTGCACCACACACGAGCCGCGCGACGAGGCCCCCGCGCGCGCCGGCCCAGGCCCCGGCGGGAACGCCGAGGGCCAACGCGATGACCAGCGCAACTCCGCCTCCCTCTACCAGCGGCCGCACTCCGGCCAGCAGCCGCAGCCCCACATCCCTTCCGACCGCGTCCGTCCCGAGAGGATGGACGAATGATGGCGACAGGCGTACCGCGGCCGCGCTCACCTCGGGTTGGTAGGGGAGCAGCGCCACCAGCACCGCGACTCCTGCCACGACCGCCCAGGCCTCGACTCGAACGCGGCTCACGCCCCCATCCGGAGCCGTGGGTCCCACGCGCGGCGGAGCAGGTCGAGCGACGCCCCAACCACCACCGTCGTCCCGGTCAGCGCCACGACCACCCCCGTGGCGAGGGGCACGTCGCGTAGCTCGACCGCCCGCCACAGCAGGTCGCCCGCGCCCGGTCGCGCGAACAGGCGCTCGACCACCACCAACCCCCCAACCAGAGGCGTGAACACCGCCTGCGCGGCCTCCACCAGCGGCACGACCCGGTGCCGCCATCGCAGCCGCCGGAGCGCTCGTTCGTCCGCGCCGTGTGCACGCGCGGCCAGCAGGAACCCCGCTTCTTCGAGCCGGGCGTCAGCCTCGGCCAACCGAGCGGCCACCTCGGCCATCGCAGCGGAGCCCAGGCCGAGCACGCCCACCAACAGCAGGTCGCGCACCGCCCCCCCCTCCACCGGCAACGCGAAGAACGCCGGCCTGGTCCACCACCCCTCGGCCATGCCCTTCCACGCGAGGGCATTGACGCCACCCGGCACGCACAGCGCGAGGAGCACCACAGGAACAGCCGACATCGCGCGAGCTATCCTCGCTCCCTTCCGGCCCCGCGCGGCCGCACCCACCCCGACCGCCAGCGCCCAGGCGGCCCCGAGCACCGGAAGCGACGCGCACATCGCCCCGACCACAGCGTCACCTACGGGCGCTCCGGGCTGCACCGTCCACGAGCTCCCCAAGTCCCCAGCGAGCACGCCTGCGGTCCCACGGAAGACCCTCAAGTAAACGGGGGTGCCAAGCCCCCACTCGGCGGACAACTGCTCCCGCAACGCGGGATCGGGCAGCGTATCGATGGCGTCGCCTGGCGCGAAGGCCACCAAAACTTGCGCGAGCACGACAGCCCCCAGCCACGCCAACCCCCAGCCGGCCAACCGGCCCGAATAATTACGGGCGAGCGCCGCGATCCCAACCCGTGCCGATGGCGTCGCTGCGCCCGCAGCCGCCGGGCTCACTGCATCTGCCACTCAGACGCCCACGTGAAGAACGCGAACGGGTGGACGCTGACCGCCTTCACCTTTGTAGACAAAGCCGCGTAGCTGTCGAGAGTCCAAAGGAAGACCATCGGCAGATCATCGTGGATACGCTGGTGCGTCGCCCGCAGCGCAGTTTTCCGCGCGAGCGGATCGCTGGCATCACGGGCCACGTCAAGCAACCTGTCCACCTCGACGTCCTTCAGCCCCATCAGGTTGCGGGAGCCCGTCGAGTGGAACTGCTCGCGGATGTCCTCGTTGCGGTCGAAGGTCCACTGGGAGAGGACAACGTCGTAGTTCCGGTCGGTCCAGACCTGCTGACGCCATGCCGCCTCGTCCAGAAAATCGATGGTCACGTCGATCCCCTGCCCCTGAAGCTGGCTCTGCAGGTTGATCGTCACTTCCTGAGCGCTCTCCAGCGCCCGGTGCGCGCTGACGGTGATGCTCAGCTTCCGGCCCGCCTTGTACCAGCCATCCGGATCCCGCTGGTACCCCGCCGACAAGAGCAGCGCGGACGCCGCGTTGGGGTCGTGCGGCCACGGCTTGGTCTCATGGTTGTAGAAAGGGCTCGACGGAACGTAGGGGCCGGTGATCAAATCGCCGGTCCCAATCGGAGCCAACATGTTCGGCACGTCGAGCATCTCGGTGATCGCCTGCCGGACCTTCGGGTCGGAGAACGGCGCGCGTGCGAGGTTGAAGCCGGCGTACCACCATGAATTGGTCTGGTACGGGTAGAGCTCCACCTTGCGGTTCGCCTGCAGCATCGCGAGGTCCCGTGGGAGCACGCGCACCAGGGCGTCGATGCTCTCATAGAGCAGCAACTTGGCCTGATAGTTCTTGTCGGCCACCTCCTTCAAGGTAATCTGGGAGATTCCGACGTCATCCAGCCCGTCCGACCCACGGTACCCCGCGTTGGCAGCGAAGCTCACCGAATTGTCATCGTTGAACTTCACCAGCGACCATGGGCCGGTACCGATCGGGTTTTTCCGGAACGAGTCCGTCCGCTTGACCGGAAGCGTCTGCAACGCAGAAGCGGGCAGGATCTTGAAGGTGAGCTTGTCCTCGGGACGCAGCTCCGCCCGCACGAAGTCAAACTGGACCGCGTGGGTCCCCACTTCGCGGCAGTCGCTGATGAAGCGCGCCCGGCCCGCCTCGGTGGACGCAGTGGCCGGATCCTTCATCGCCCGAACGGTGTACACCACATCCTTCGCAGTAAACGGTGTCCCGTCCTGCCATGTCACGTTGTCACGCAGCCGAACGGTCATGTGCAGCCTGTCGGTGGACAGCTCCCCGGACTCGGCGAGCTGCGGAACGGAGGCGAGGGTATGGTCGTCCGCGTAGAGGGCTTGAAACAGCAGCTCGCTCACCCGCGTCTCTGCCATGGACGTGGTGAAGAGCGGGTTGACGATCGCCGGCGCCTGATCCTCCGCGTAGCGGAGCTGGCCCGCTGCCGCAGAGCCGAGCAGGGAAACACAGCCCAACGCAGCGATCAGGATGGGGCGGGAGAGCCGGTTCGTGCGGGACGAGGGGGAGCGGAGCATGGCTGAGCCGGAGTGCAGATGTTGCGGCGGGGGGCCGGGGTCCGACGGGGGGCCGGGGTCCAAAGAGGGAGTAGAGCGGGTCTAGTTCTCGCGCGAGAGCCCCGTACGCTCAAGGCCCTGCTGGACCGCGAGGTCGCCGATGGTCTCGATCACGCCGATCGACTCGGGAAACGCACCCCGAAGCGGCGACAAAGCGTCGAGCGCCTCACGGACATGTCCCGTCTCGACGTTTGCCACGGCCAGCACGGCAAAAACGGTCGGAGTGTTCACCGGCGAGATCTGCCTCGAAGAGGCCTGATCCAACGCCTGCTCGGCGTAGAAGGCAGCACAGGAATTGCGGTGATGCTCGACGGCGTCCACGGCGAGGGCGCTGAGCGTGCGGGACCGTCCCACCTGCACGAGCTGAAGATCCTGAAGCAGCGCCTTGCCATCGGGGCTCGCGGTCTCGTTCAGGCGGGCCGACCACGCATCAAGCCGGGTGTCGATGCCGACCGTGAACGCACGACACGCCTCGACGTCGTCCGTGTCTGGACGGGTGCCCAAGGCGGCCTCCACGATGGGCCCGAAGAGGTCCACCGGAAGCCCGACGCCGAGCGCCGGCGAGGCCACTTGCGTGTAGCGCTGCTCCAACGCCGCGGGCAACGTCGGGTCCCAGAAGGAGCCCATGGCGGCGTTTTCGCCGATGGTCCCGGCGCCCACCCGCACACCGTCGAGATCCATCTCCGCCATCCGGTCGATCACGAACGGGTTCGGGTTGGTCTCATCAAAAACAATCCCCGCCGCCACGGCCTGAGCGCGCCAGCGCTCCGCTGCGGGCGCATCACTCCGCAGCTCGGCGACCCGCTGAGCGCAGGCGATCAGCCACTTCGGCACAGGCTGGTCGGGGCTGTGCTTCGCCCACCCCTGAGCGAGCGCGAGCAGCGCGTCCCCTTGCGCCCTGGACAGCAGCCGCTCAAGCAAGGCGAGCTCTGCGCGAGCCCGGTGCTCGGGAACGCTCACCGCCGAGCCAGCCAGCGTGCCCTGCACGTTGAGCCAATCACTCCGGTGAAAGGCTTGCCACGCCTCGCGGCCGCCGTTGCCTTCAAGGGTAGTGGCGAACCGCTCGGGCTCACGTACGACGGTGGCTATCCACGAAGCGTCCAACGGGTCCGGGGGCGGGGGAGGTGCGGTTCGGCAACCCAGAAAGAGTATGGTTGTCAAAAACAAGATCATTCGCCCTCGTAGGAGCCGCCGCCCTGCGCGTCGGTCTCGATGCCATTGGCGGGGTCCACGTCGGTGGCCGACGCCCGCACGTTGATGGTGTCGGGCGAGAGCGTCACCGGTTCCAGCACGATCTCACCCCGCTTGTACTCGACGTCGGCCTTCGCGACCTGAAACCCAAGCTTGTAGACATCGAAGGTGTACGTGGTCCGCCTGCTGAGGCGGGTGCGATTCCCGCCCTCGTCCCGCAGGTAATCGATGGTGAATCGACCCTGTTCATCGGTGACGAGCTCGACGTCGCCAGGCGTAATCCGCACGTTGACCCTGGACATCGGGTCACCGCTGCGATCGGTCACGCTGCCGTGGATGGCGGCTTTCGCAAACACCGGCGAGGCAAACATCCCAATCGCGAGGAGCACCAGAGCGCGCGCTCGAAAAGACGACGAATGCAGCGCCCCGTCGGACGTACCAGCGCCGAGGCATGGGATCATTCGGACTCCTCCGTGCGTGCCGGTAATCTCCCGCTGTACCGCTGTAAAGCGCTGGCGGGGCCGGATCAGGCCTCGCCCGGCTCCGGCAGCGGCATGCCCCGGAGGTCGCGAATTCCGGACTGGTCACGGAGTCGCAGCAGCGCCTCGCGCTCGATCTGACGAACCCGCTCACGCGACAACCCCATCTCCTTCCCTACCTCGGAGAGCGTGCGAAACTCGCCGTCCTCCAAGCCATACCGGCGGGTGAGCACAAAGCGCTGCCGCTCGGACAAGACGTTGTTGAACGCCTTGTTCATGCGGGTGAGCTCCTGCACGTTGATCGACTCCTCGTCCGGGCTGACAGCGTCCTCGTCGGACAGGAACCGCTCCAGCGGACGGGGACGCGGGCCATCATCGACCGGCTGCTCGAGCGAGATCGTGTTGCCCTGCGAGAGCAGCAGCTCGGCGCGCTCCTTGTCGATCCCAACCTCTTCCGCGAGGTCGGCGACGTTGTACTCGATACCGGCGGCCTCGAAGCGCTTCATCGCCTTGCGGAGGTTGCGGGTCTGCTCCACGGCACAGCCGGGCAGCCGCACCGGACGGCCGGTGTGATCGATCGCACGGGTCATCTGGGCGCGAACCCACCACCGCGCGTAGGTGGAGAACCGGATGCCACGGTCCGGGTCGAAGCGCTTGGCGGCGCGGAGCAGGCCGATGTAGCCCTCCTGAACGAGATCTTCCTCGTCCATGAACGGACCGGCGAGCTTGCGGGCCTCGCCGTGAGCGATGCGACGCCCAGACATCGCGAGCCGCCAACGGAGCTCCTCGGCCTGCTGCCACGCACCCTGAGCGCGGCGGGCGTGGGTCTTCACGCTGTCGTCCTTACGTGCGGCCTTCGACACCGCGCGCACCGCCTCCTCAAGCCGGTCGACGGCACCGGCGCGGGTGCGCTCAGCGCGGTCCGGCCGACGGCGAAGGATGTTCTCGGCCGCATCGATGCCGGCGACGGCCTCGCGAGCAGCCTGCTCCGCCTTGCGGATTTCCCGTGCGATGGTCTTCTCTTCTTCGGCCGTGAGTCGCTCTGAGCGACGACGGGCACCATCAGCGGAACCGGAGCTTCGAATTCGCAAGGTCATGTGCTCTCCTGTCGAAGTTGGGGAGCCGCGTTATAGGCGCGGAGTCCCACGAAAGTTGTCAAGAACCTGTCAAGTCGGATCGTTTTTTATATTCAGGAGAGACACTATTCTCCATCAAACTATGCAATTACAAAATAATGCCATCCACCACAGCGTCGCTCGATTTTCCGCGAGTCCAGAACCAGTGCGTTAGTTGCTCGGGCGCGAAAAACTGGCTTCCGCCCGTGTCAGAAGCGGAAACACGCCGACCCGCGTTCCATTCCCTTGAACAAGGCTACGTGGCTGGCGGGGCAAAGATGCGTTAGCCGCGGCCGTTTCCCCGGGTTTCGCCTTGTACCCCTTCGTCCTGACTATACACGTCATCCTCTCCCTGCTGCTGATCGTGATCATCCTGATGCAGCCTGGGAAAGGCGCCGACATCTCCTCCGCGTTCGGCGGCGGGGGCGGAAGTCAGCTCTTCGGAGCCTCTGGACCCGGGAACTTCCTCACCCGCGGCACCGGGACGATCGCGTTCCTGTTCATGGTCACCAGCATCTCGTTGGCGCTGATGGGCACCGGAACAGCCGGAACGGCAGCCGACGCCGTCGATGACGCGGGTGCGGCTGAAGAAGGCGCGGGCTTCGGCAACAGCTCCCCTCCTGCCCCGGCCACGCCCGTTCCGGCGGCTCCGGCCACGCCCGCACCGGCCACGCCCGCACCGGCCACGCCCGCACCGGCCACGCCCGTTCCGGCGGCACCGGCACCGGCGGGCGCCACAGTCCCGTGAACCTCCGGCTCTCCATCCCGGAGGCAGTAGCCAAGCTCAAGCACCTGATCGCCGCGACGCCTGAAGCCAGCACGCGCGCGATGTTCAGGCAGACTGCCTGCTTCATCGACGGCATGGCGGGTGGGACGTGGGGTGCCACGTTCATGCTCCGTCTATCGCTGGCGGATCGGGCCGCGCCGGATCTGGCGGGATGCACCCTGTTCGACCCCATGGGAGGCCGGCCGATGAGCGAGTATCGGGTGCTCCCAGTCGATCTGGACGAGGCCGACGTGGCAGACTGGCTGCGCCGCGCCCTCGCCTACACGCTGGGGCTGCCCCCGAAGGCCCCGAAGGCCCCGAAGTCAGCCCGGCCCGCCGGGTAGGCGTGTGATCCTCCCGCCGAAGGCTCTGGCGGTGCGCCTCACCTTGTGGAGCCTGCTGTTGGCCTGGGCGATCTGGAAGATGCAGCCAGCCGCGATCGGCGTCAACCCCGACCCGCCGACTCCCGATGCGCGCCAGCTCCATCGCCCGCTCGGCGCTACAAAGCCCGTCGCCGTCGACGGGATCATCGACCCCGAGCTGCTACAGCGCGCGCTCCGCGAGGCCGTCGTCGCAGCGAGCGAGTGCGGTGTCTATGGAGCGACGGTCCGAGCCACGGTAGGCCCCACCGGCCTCCTCCACGCCGAGCTGGCCGGCCCGGCTACTGATGAGGCCGCCGGCTGTCTCGCAGGTAGGATCTGGGGCTCCGCATGGCCGGCCGGGCTGGGCGAGATGGAGGGCGGAATCAGCCTCCCTACAGCTACTCCTTCTCCGGGTTCAGCTCCCTGACTCTGGCCAGGAGCTCCCTGCTCTGGTCATCAAGGTTCTTCGGCACCAGGATTCGCACCTCGGCGACCAGATCGCGCAGCCTCCCGTTCAGGTCGGGCGTCCCCTTCCCGGCGAGCCGAAACCTGGCCCCCGACGAGGTCCCAGCCGGCACGGTCACGCGCACCGGGCCAGCGGAGGTGTGCACCCGCACCGCCCCCCCGAGCATCGCCGTAAACACGCCAACATCGACCCGAATGTTCTCCTCCCCTACTGGCTGCGCCGGCCGACGAGCCTGACCCCGCTCATCAGTGTCTTCGTCCTCAAGGCCGCCCGGGTTGGGATCGGGGTGGGGGGGCATCTTCATGCGGCCGCTCGCGCCACGCGGCTTCGGCTCGACGAGGGAGATGTCCGCGATCAGGTCTCCGTAGGTGCCGCCGTTCAGGCCGGCATCGCCCATCTTGTCCACGCGGAGGGTGGCGCCGTGTGCCGTCCCAGGGGGAATTTTCAGGTCGTGGATCTCGTCCACCCTGGAGAGCGAGCGAGAGCCATCTTTCCGCTTGAGCCGGGAATAGCTGACCGAGACGGAGCCGCCGCCGTGCCCGAGATCCGCGGGTACGTTGACGAAGACCGGGATGTCCCGGCCGGGTGTGGGCGGATCCACCCGGGGAGCGGCCCGCGTATTGCCCTTGCGGCCGAACCCGAAGTCCGCCCCGCCGGAGAAGTCGTTGAAGATGTCCTCCAGATCAAGGTCCGACGGGGCCTGAGCGCCCGCGGGCTGGGACACCGGCGGCGGGCGATAAAAGCCCAGCCCCGACCCCATCCGCACGCGGTCGCCTCGCCGGTCATACCGCGCCCGCGAGTCCACGTTGCCGAGCGTGTCGTACGCCTCTTTCGCGTCCTTGAAGCGCTGGAGCTTCACCGCGTCCGAGCCCACCGCGTCGGGGTGATTCTCCTTCGCGATCTTGCGGAACGCCTTCTTGATCTCCTCCGGACTCGCGTCCTTCGCCACGCCGAGAGTGTCATAGTGGTCGGATCCGGCCATGCCGGGGAGGGAGTAACCGGGCCGTGATACTTCGCGTCCATGTTCTTCCGGCAATTCCTTGAGGCTCAGAGCTCAACCTGGACCTACCTGCTCGCTGACCGCAAGAGCGGCGAGGCCGTGATCATCGACCCCGTTCTGGAGACCGTGGAGCGCGATCTGCGCAACATCCGCGAGCTTGGGCTCACCCTCCTGTGGAGCCTCGAGACGCACGTGCACGCCGACCACGTCACCGGCGCGGCGGTGCTGAAGGACCGGACCGGATGCCAGACGGGTATTTGCCACACCGCCGCCCTTCCGTGCGTCGATCGGGGGCTCGCCCACGGTGATCGCCTCACCTTCGGGCGCTACGGACTCACCGTCCTGGAGACCCCCGGCCACACCGATTGCAGCGTGAGCTTTGTGAGCGACGCGCCCGAGCTCCAGGGAGGCGGCGCGGCGGCCCGGCGCGCGTTCACCGGGGACGCCCTGCTCATCCGAGGCTGCGGCCGGACTGACTTCCAGAGAGGTGACGCCGCGGTGCTGTACAGGGCGGTCCACGCTCACCTGTTCACGCTCCCCGACGACACGATCGTCCACCCGGCGCACGACTACAACGGCTGCACCGCCTCCACGATCGGCGAGGAGCGCACCCACAACCCACGCCTGACGCAAGACGAGCCAGCCTTCGTCGCGCTCATGGCGGCGCTAAACCTGCCGCGCCCGCAGCAAATCGACGTCGCGGTGCCGGCGAACCGGCTCTGCGGTCGCAGCCCGTGACGGGCCCCTCGCGCCTCACTCTCCCGGCGTCCAGTACCCACGCGAACGGAGCGCGTCGCGCAGGGAGTCGGGGACTGGCGTGCCGGGCGCTGTGGCGAGCGTGAGGCTCGACCGCCAGCCGACGATGGCGCCGCGGAGCACCTCTGCCGCCTCGCGTGTCTCCGGGGTGACCGGCTGATCCACGTCCGAGTCCCCCAAAGAGAACGTGACGCGCGGGTCGGTGAGCGCGACCGCCGCGAGATCAGGCGCCCCAACCGCTAGCCGGGCAGCGCGGATCGTCAGACGACCGGCAGCGCTTCGGGCGCTCACCGAGTCCATGACGCCCTCGGCGAACACGGTGGCCACAGGCGGTCCAGCGTCGAGGGGCGCGGCGGCGACCCCCGCGGGGAGCACCGCCCCCACCGCAGCGAGCACAGTGGGAAAGACACGGCGAAGGTCGACCGGCGTGGCCTGGACCTGACCGCGGCCCACCCCCGGCCCGGCGACGACGAGCGGAACGTGGGTGGTGGTGTCCCAGAGGCCGGCGCGATGGTTCATGAATCCGTGGTCGAGCACATCCTCGCCGTGGTCCGCCAACACGATCACCAGAGTGTTCGAGAGCGAGACGTGGGCGAGGAGCACACCGAGCCAAAGGTCGCCGTACAGCAGGCCCGCATCGTAGTGGTCGCGCACGTGTCCAAGCTCATCGGGCGTGAGCGTCTCCACCGTCTCGCCGTCCCGCGGTTCGGCGGGGAGAGAGTAGAAGTCGGTGCCAAGGATGTGCCGGCCCGCGGCGTGCACGAAATCGTCCGGGCTGCGACCGCGAAACCAGTACCGACCCCGGATCTGCTCGATGGCGAGTGGATCGGCGAGCAGGGACTCCATGCGGGGCGTACCGCCTTGCGCCCCCCACGGGTGCAGGAAGGGGCCACGTTGGACGTACGGGGAGTGGGCGTCGTACCCGTGCACGAAGGCAAACCAAGGGCTCCCGGCGGTCCCCTCGCGCGACTCCTGACTCCGGATCCACGCCACAGCGAGCGGCACTGAGTCGAAAAGCGAGCCGAATCGTGTCGCTCCCTTCGCCGAGTTGAACGACGAGAACCCATTGTCGAAGCCAAAGTCGGCGATGACGTGGCCGCCACCGGTAAACGCAGCGGTGGCGTAACCGTAAGCGCTCAGCACCCCCGCGAGGGTGGGGACGCCATCTGGAAGCGAGAAGCTCGCGTAGTCCGGAACAGCGACCTCTGAGGGGTAGCGTCCGGTCAGGATCGACGCGTGGCTGTAGAGGGACTCGTTGCCGACGGCGTAGGCCTGCGCAAACGACGTCCCGTTGCGCGCAAGCGCAGCGAGGTTCGGTGTGGCGTC
>SHYV01000077.1 GCA_009692605.1 Myxococcales bacterium | reverse complement strand
GCAGGGTGTGTACGGGATGGCCGTGGTCACCGCCCTGACCGTGCAAAACACTCAGGGGATCAGCGCCGTGCACCCGGTCAGTCCGCGGGTGGTTCGCGCCCAGATCGCCGGTGTGCTCGCCGACCTTCCAGTCGATGCCGTCAAGATTGGCGTGCTTGGCGGCCCAGCGACAGTGCGGGCGGTCCTTGGCGCGCTGGAGGGGTGGCGCGGCCCGCTTGTCCTCGACCCGGTGGGGGTGGCGAAGGGGGGGTGGACCCTTCAGAGCCCTGCGACCATCCGGGTACTCCTTCAACTCGCGGCGAGGGCCACTGTGGTGACGCCGAACCTGGATGAGGCGCCATCCTTTCCGGGCGGCGTTCGGCTTTTAAAGGGGGGGCATGGTGAGGGGGACGTGCTCGTCGACCGGCTCCTCGAGGATCAGCGAGAGCTCGCCCGCTGGGCACACCCGCGGCTCGCGTCCGTTCATACCCACGGCACCGGGTGTGTCCTTGCCTCAACGCTGGCGGCGCGGCTCGCGCTCGGGGACGATCTCGTGACCGCCTGTGGGCTCGCGATCAGCTACGTGCAGCGCCAGATCATCCGTTCGATGCCGGGTCTTGGCGAGGGGCGCGGGCCCCTTTGGCAGGTTGATTAGGGTTCGGCAGCGAACGGTCCCCTACTCTAGAACGTCCGGAAGACGTGGTCCCAGAACATGGTGGAGACGCCGTACTTGCGCTTGGCCTTGTTGTGGTGGTGGTTCATGTGGTGCGCCCGGAGCCGCTTCATCCACCCCGAGCTCGGCTTGCCGTGGTGCGTGTAGTAGTGGATCATGTCGTAGGACAGGTAGCCGGCGGTCTTCCCGGCGAAAAACGGCAGACTCAACGGGCCGAGGATTAGCCAGTAGGTCGGGAGGAAGAACGCGGCCAGCGCCAGACTCGCGGCAGGGGGCATCACCAGCCGCAGCCTGTCGTTCACGTAATCGTGGTGCACCCCGTGCAGTAGGAAGTGGAATCGCGGGCCCCAGGAGGCTGCGGGCACCCAGTGAAACACGGTGCGGTGCAGCCAGTACTCGGTCAGAGTCCAGATGAAGTAGCCGGCCGCGAAAAGCATCACGGCCTCGGTGATGCCGATCTGATAGCCGGTGATGCCGTAGGCGAAGAACCCTGTGATCATCGGCACGTAGATGATCGGCACGACGTACCAGGGAATCCTCGAGAACATGTCGATGAAGTCGCTCTCGAACATCCTTGGGCTTTCAGGAGTGGCGCTGAGCATCGGGACCTCGGGGAGCAGTTGATTGCCGGGCCTTTATCCCAAAATAGAGGCCGTGTCTACGCCCTCGGTGCGCCGTGGGACGAGCTGCTCCGCTGCCTCGCGCCCCGCTGCCTCGCGCCCCGCTGCCTCGCGCCCCGCTGCCTCGCACCCCGCTGCCCCCGGCGGAATCACTCGAGGTGTACGACCAAGCTGCCGTTCGCCGTCAGCTCCGCGTGGTGCAGGTAGGGCCGGGTGACCGGCACCCCGTTGAGCTCGACACCCACAATGTGACCGCCATCACCCTCGCGGGCCACGGTGAACCACCCGCCTTCGACTGCGAACCGGGCTGCGGCGTACCGGGGTACGGCGATGATGTATAGGTCGGTGCCCGAGAGCGGGTAGAAGCCGAGCGCGCTGAACATGTACCAGGCGCCGAGCGTCCCCGCGTCGTCGTTCCCGGCCAGTCCGTCCGGTGCGTTCGCATAGCGCTCATCCTCGATCCAGCGCTGCCAGAGCAGCGTGCCGTCGGGGTCCCCCCACATCGTGAACAAGAAGGCTGCGTGGAGGTCCGGCTCGTTCCCGTGCCAGTAGTACGCCGCCGGTCCGACGATCAGGCCCTCGGCCTTCGCGCCGGCGAAGAACTCGGTGAGCCGTGTGCGCGCTGCCTCCTCGCCTCCCATGACCTCGGCCAGCTCCGCCGGCTGGGCCGCGAGCCACAGATACTGCCAGGCGTCACCCTCCACGTATTCCTCGGCCCATGCGAACTCCCCCGGCATCTCGTCGAACGTGCCATCCGATCGCCTGCCGTGGAAGAACCGCTCTGTGGGGTCCCACTGGTTTCGCCAGAACCGGGAACGCCAGGCAAAATGGGCGGCGGTGTCCAGATCGCCCCGGTGTCCGGCCCAGTTAGCGATCGCGTTGTCCGCCCACGCGACCTCCTGCGTCCACGCCACGCTCGCGCCGTATAGGTCGCTAGGCAGGTAGCCGTATCGCTCCAGATCGGCCGGGCTGGGCGGGTCGTCGGGGGTGCCGGTCAGCTCGCCAAGCGCGAGGGCCACCGCGGATTCGAAGCCGGCATCCTCGTCCCACCCGGTGATCCCCTTGATCGCGGTCTCTGCCAGAACGATGTCGGCCGGGTTGCCGAGCATGCAGCCGGACTCGCCGCTGGCGGCGGGCCAGCGCGGCAGGGCGGTGCCCTGTAGTGACATCGTGACCAGAGACTGGGCGAAGTCCCGGGCGTAGTCGGGATAGAATAGGATATAGGCCGGGTTTGCGGTGCGGTACGTGTCCCAGAGCGACATGTCGCTGTAGAAGTCTCCGGTGCCGGTCCCGTCCTGATCGGTATCGGCGGTGTTGTGCGCGGCTCGGTCGAAGCCGATGTAGTTGCCGTCCAGATCCGTCTGGTTGGTTGGCATCTGCAGCAGGTGGTAGGCGGAGGTGTAGAAGAGCACCCGCTCCTCGGTGGTCGCGTCGAGCAGCTCGAACTGGGAGAGCGGTGTGCGCCAGAGCGCTTGGGCGGCGTCGACCTGCGCCTCGAAGTCGCCCACGTCCTCTGCCTCCAGGTTCGCCTCTGCGCCTGCGAGGCTCACCAGCGAGACTCCGACGCGCAGGTCCGCCGTTTGGCCGTTCGGGATGACCCAGGCCCCGACGTCTGCACCTTCGGCCCAGCTCCCCCATTCGGTGAACCCGCCCTCGACCACCGCGTAGAAGTACACCCGGAAGCCTCCATAACCGTCGGTAAACGACCCGGAGCTCAGCATCGAGCCGGAGAGTGTCCCTGCCCCCGCGTCCACGGTGACCTCCCCCTCCGAACCGCCTCCGCCCAGGACGTGCTCGAGGTCGAAGACGAGCATGCCGGGCTCGCCGGCTGGGAAGGTGTAGCGATGGAAACCCGCGCGGGGTGAGGCTGTCAGCTCGGCCAGCACACCGTTGTCGAGGGTGACCGCGTAGTACCCTACGGCGGCGGCCTCATTGTCGTGGGAAAAACCCGTTCGCCATTGATCGGGGCCTCGCATGGTGGCGTCCAAGCCGCTTCCATCGGCTGCCCCGTCCGAGGCAAGCAGCGGCATGACGAGTATATTCCCGTAGTCAGGCACACCCGTGCCGTGCAGGTGCAAGTGGCTGAATCCATCGATGTGGGTGTCGTCGTAGAAGTAGCCCGAGCAGTGTTGTGCCCCGATCCCGCCCCAGTCCAGCGCGCTGTCCGGGCCGAGCTTCACCAGACCGAACGGCGTAGTCGCGGCGGGCGTGGACGACCCTACACGGTAGCCGGGCCCGCCGGTGCCGACGAACACGTTCACGTCGGACACTGCGTCGGGGGCGTCAGGCCAGTGGATGGCGGGGGCCTTCTCGTTGATCGGCTCCCACACCGCCGCGCAGGCTGACAGCCACAAGAGGGGGACTGAGGATCTCGCGTTGAACGAGCCTCGGCGCCTCGGGGAGGCGAGGATGGGGGTAGCTTGGGCCATGGCGTAGTCTACCGGGGTTCCCTCGCGGCGGTTCGATGCAAGCGAAAAGGGCCGACCCGGTCACCCGGATCGACCCCTGATGGTTCGCACGGCGCGCCCTGCGCCCGAGCGTCACACCGGCTGGCTAGTGTTGGTGCCCGCCGCCGGCGCCGCCGTCGTCATCGGCGCGGTGCTCGGCGATCATCGCCTCGGTCGTGAGCAGCATCGATGCCACGGAAGCAGCGTTCTCAAGCGCCGCACGCGTGACCTTGGTGGGGTCGACGACGCCGGCCGCATAGAGGTCCTCGTACACGCCGGTCGCGGCGTTGTAGCCGAAGCCGCCGGTGCCGTTGCGGACCGCGTCGAGCACGATGGACGGCTCGCCGCCGCCGTTGGCGACGATGCAGCGGAGGGGCTCCTCGATGGCGCGACGGATGATGTTCACGCCGAACCGCTGCTCCCCGGGAGCGTCGATGGAGTCGAGCACGCGCTGCGCCCGGAGGTAGGCGACGCCGCCGCCCGGGAGCACACCTTCTTCGACTGCCGCGCGGGTGGCGTGGAGCGCGTCTTCAACGCGGGCCTTCTTCTCCTTCATTTCGACTTCCGTCGCCGCGCCGACGCGGATCACCGCGACGCCGCCAGACAGCTTGGCGAGGCGCTCTTGGAGCTTCTCGCGGTCGTAGTCGGAGGTGGTCTCGTCGATCTGCGCCTTGATCTGGCTGATCCGGGCCTTGATGGCCTCGGGCGTGCCGGCGCCGTCGATGATGGTGGTGTTCTCCTTGCCGATGATCATGCGCTTCGCACGGCCGAGGTCGTTCAGTCCGAGGTTCTCGAGCTTCAGCCCAAGCTCCTCGGCGATGAGGCGGCCGTTGGTGAGGATCGCGATGTCCTCGAGCATCTGCTTGCGGCGGTCGCCGAAGCCCGGGGCCTTGACGGCCACGACCTGCAGGGTGCCACGGAGCTTGTTCACGACCAGAGCGGAGAGCGCCTCGCCCTCAACGTCTTCGGCGAGGATCACGATGGGCTTGCCGGCTGCGTGTACCTTCTCCAGGAGCTTGATGAGGTCGCGCATCGTCGACAGCTTCTTCTCGTGGATGAGGATGTAGGGCTCCTCGATCACGGCTTCCATGCGCTCGGCGTCGGTCACGAAGTACGGCGAGATGTAGCCGCGGTCGAACTGCATGCCGTCGACGGTCTTGAGCTCCGTCTCCATGCCCTTGTTCTCTTCCACGGTGATGACGCCTTCCTTACCGACCTTGGCCATCGCCTCGGCGATGATGTTGCCGATCTCCTCGTCACCGTTCGCGGAGATGCTGCCGACCTGCGCGATCTCCTTGTTGTCCACCACGGGGCGGGACTGGGCCTTCAGGTCGATTACGATGGCGGCCACGGCCTTGTCGATGCCCCGCTTGAGGTCCATCGGGTTGTGGCCGGCCGCGACGAGCTTGACGCCGGCGCGGAAGACGGCCTGAGCGAGCACGGTGGCGGTGGTGGTGCCGTCGCCCGCGATGTCAGAGGTCTTGGAGGCGACCTCCTTGACCATCTGTGCGCCCATGTTCTCAAAGCGGTCCTCCAGTTCGACCTCCTTGGCGA
Organism: Myxococcales bacterium; assembly: GCA_009692605.1. Lineage (GTDB taxonomy): Bacteria > Myxococcota_A > UBA796 > UBA796 > SXON01 > CAIUMM01. The sequence goes on along the minus strand of SHYV01000077.1, from coordinate 15,412 downwards.
CGGTGACGCCGTCCTTGGTGACGACCGGGGAGCCCCAGGACTTCTCGATGATGACGTTGCGGCCCTTGGGCCCGAGGGTCACCTTGACGGCGTTGGCGAGGGTGTCGACGCCGATGAGGATCTTGTTTCGTGCGTTGACGTCGAAGAGGATTTCTTTCGCGGCCATGATGAGACTCCGTGATTGCTTTGGGATGTTTGGGGGTTCAGGTATACTTCGGGCGTGGCCCTAAGCCCCGCACCGATTCGATGGAACGCCCAGCCGAATACTCCGGCGGGCTCGTGGGTTCAGCCGATGACGCCGAGGATGTCGTCCTCGCGGAGGATGATGCGGTCTTCGCCGTCCACCTTGATCTCGGTACCGGAGTACTTTCCGAAGGCTACGCGGTCACCGATCTTGACGGTTAGCGGCGTGATCTTCCCGTCGTCCGCGGCCTTTCCTGCCCCGATGGCGAGCACAGTGCCCTCGGAGGGCTTCTCCTTGGAGGTCTCCGGCAGGAACAAGCCACCCTTGCTGCGGGTTGGCTCTTCGTTGCGCTTGATGAGGACTCGGTCGAACAGGGGGCGGACGTTCATGTTGTACTCCAGATGGGGTTTCGCCGTCGGCGAAGGGGGCGGAAGGTCGGATAATGTGGGTGGGCAGAGCGCTTTTCGGATTGGGAGGGGCAGCCCGGATCGACCGGTTGACTCCGCCGTCCGGGAGCGCGCGAGCCGCGCCCTTCCATGGCGAGCCATGGGTAGGCACGCACAAAAGGCGCGTCAAGGTGGCGATGGTCTTTTCGAGGGTCTGCGGTCCCCGCGACCGTCGATCTACAGCAACCTCAACAAGGAGTACACCGAGTGAGCGCAACCCTGAGCCTCCCCGGGTCCGCCCCGGCCTTGGGATTGGTCGAGGAGACCGATCTTTTCCAGTTCTTCCGGTCGCGCGTGCAGGAAGCGACGACGCACCAGCGGGCCTGCGTGAGCGAGGGGGCGCAGGTCTACCTGGCACAGTTGCTCACGGAGGTTGGGCACGGCGGGGAAGGCGATGACTCTCCCGGGCCGTGCCGCAGCGAGGAGACGTTCGCCGAGCTGCACGTGAAGGCCGCGCTCGCGCACCCCGGGGAGGCGGTCACCCTGCTCAAGCGGCTCGGTGATTGGTCTCTGCTGCTCACCGGCTTCTTCCGTGAGCACCTCGCTCGCCGCCGGCTCTCCCGGGAGTACTGTGCCCGCATGGGGGGCGGCGCCTACCACCGCCTTGAGCGCATGTTTCCTGGTGACGACACGCTCGCGCCTGTCTTTGGCGAGTTGGCCGAGCGCTATGATGCGTGCTCCGAAGTCATCGCGGAGGTGAGGGACGAGGCGGCCGGCCGGTCGGATGCAGACGTACTGCGGCTGTACGAGGAGTGGCTGCGCACTGGCTCACCCCGGGTCGCGGAGCGGTTGAAGGAGCTCGGCGTCGTGCCGGGGAGGGGAGGGAAGGCCTGCCTCGCCTGAACGGCGCGGTGACCGTCTTCGGCTTGCGTGCCGCTCGCGGCTGAATATGCGTTCATGTGAAGCGCGGTGTTGTTTACGAAGATATGAACATGTGCGCGGCGCGTGCGCTCGCCTACCGGGTGACCGATCTGGTCTCCGAGGGGAGGCAGATCGAGCTGTACCGAGGGGCGCTGCGCTCGCCGCACGGCGCCCAGTACGCGACGTTCGTCGTGGTCGAGCTCGACGGTGCCGGCGAGGTGCTTTGGCAGGCCGGGATGTCATCGCTGTTCGAGGAGATCGCGGCCCGGTATACGCTCGCGCGGGTGAGGGAGAGGTACGGGTGAGAGCGGTTTGGGTGGGGTCCTGTTTGCTCGCGGCGGCCCCACGGCAGCGTGATAGGCCCTACCCACCTCCCTGATGCCACGCTCCACACTGCTCTTCGGCATCACGGCGTTGGCGTTGTGCGGCGGGGGCGTAGTCTGGTGGCTGTTCGGTCGTTCAGACGGGGCGGATGTCTGGCGCACCGCCGCCGTCGAGCGCGCTGACGTGCGGCGTCTGGTGACCGCCACCGGCACGCTTGGCGCCGTGACGACGGTCGAGGTCGGCACTCAGGTCAGCGGTATCCTCTCTGAGATCGCCGTGGACTTCAATGATCGGGTGGTCATAGGACAGGTGCTCGCGCGGATTGACACCGCGCTGCTCGACGCTGATGTGGCGTCTGCGTTGGCGCGGGTGGCCGAGGCCGAGGCCGGTCGTGGACGGTCCGAGCTCGAATCCCGACGGGTGCTCGGCCTGCAGGCGCGCGGGGCCGCTACCGGGCAGGAAGCTGAAGTGGCTACGGCGGAGCTCGCCATCACCGAGGCCCAGCTCCGCGTCGCGCAGGTCGCCCTCACCCGGGCCCGGCGAAACCTTGGATACGCCACAATCACCTCACCCATCGACGGCACCGTCATCCGTCGCGATCTCGACCCCGGTCAGACCGTGAACGCTGGCCTGTCCGCGCCGACTCTGTTTCTGATCGCCGGAGATCTGGCCGACATGCAGATCCTCGTCGCGGTCGACGAGTCCGACATCGGGCAGATCCGCGCCGGGCAGCAGGCTGAGTTCAGCGTGCAGACCTGGCCGGACCGCGTGTTCAAGGGGGTGGTCCGTCAGGTGCGCCTGCAGTCGGCGACGTCCGAGAGCGTGGTGACGTACACTGCGGTTGTCAGCGTGGACAACGATGAAGGTGTGTTGTTGCCGGGCATGACCGCGACCGTGGAGTTCATCGTCGATCAGGCCGATGATGTGCTCTGCGTGGCGAACGCTGCGCTGCGATTCACGCCGGACGAGTCATCGAACTCCCGGGCGGCCAGGCATACGAAGTCGGGGTCTGAGGGGACGTTGTGGACTGCGGTGGAAGAGGTCGCCACCGCCGTTCCGGTGACGGTTGGCCTGCGAGGGACGAACTGCACGCAGGTCTCCGGCGAGGGACTGGCGGACGGACTCGCCGTGATCGTCGGGGTGGACCGCGCGGGCTCAGGAGGAACGACCAATCCGCTTCAGCAGACGGCGCCGCCCCGCCGCCCCGGCGGATTCTGACCGTGGCCCATCTGGTCGATCCGATGCTCGCGCAAGGGGTGGTCGAGATCCACGGGCTGATTCGGGAATTCCGCGGCGGCGACGGTGAGCTACTACAGGCGCTCGCCGGCGTGGACCTTCGCGTGGATGTCGGAGAGATGGTCGCGATCATGGGTACGTCGGGCTCCGGCAAATCGACGCTGCTCAACATTCTTGGGTGCCTCGACCGGCCGACCTCCGGGACCTACCGGCTCGCGGGTGTCGACGTGGCGGGCCTACAGGACGACGCGCTCGCGGACATCCGGAATGAGCGAATCGGTTTCATATTCCAAGGCTTTAATCTACTTCATCGTACTTCGGCGCTCGAAAATGTGATGCTGCCCATGCTGTACGACCGGCGGGACCGTTTTCCCGACCCGGCGAAATCGGCTCGCGCTGTGCTTGAGCGCGTCGGCCTCGGCGCCCGGCTGCACCACGAGCCGAGTCAGCTCTCGGGCGGCCAACAGCAGCGCGTGGCGATCGCGCGGGCCCTCGTCACGCAGCCGGACCTCCTCCTCGCCGACGAGCCTACTGGAAATCTCGACAGCCACACCACCTTGGACGTCATGGCGCTCTTTCAGGAGCTGCACCGAGAGGGCATGACGCAGCTCATCGTGACCCACGAGGACGAGGTCGCCAGCTACTGCACCCGCGCCATCGTCCTGCGGGACGGGAGGATCGTCAGCGATCGCCCAGTTCCACCACGCCGGGCTGCGTCGGACCTCGCCAGACTCTGGTCGGCCGGTCCTTCGGAGGCGGCCTCATGAGGAAGCTTGCCCTCGTCCGCCTCGCCTTCGGCAGCATCCGACGGAACGCGGGTCGCTCCCTGCTCACGATCCTCGGGGTCGTGATCGGCGTCGGCTCGGTGGTGGTGATGGTGGCGATCGGGCAAGGCGCCCGGGCCGAGATCGCCGCGAGGGTGGCGAGCCTGGGCACGAACCTCGTGGTGGTCACGCCGGGTGCCATCGCCAAGCCCGGAGCGGGCGGCGGCGCGGGCAGCATGGATACGCTCACGCTCGACGACATCGAGGTCATCGAACGAGAGGTGTACGGTGTGGTCGCTGTCTCACCCGTGGTCGCGTCCGGGACGAACGCCGTGGCGGGCAACGCCAACTGGCGGACGTCCATTCAGGGCGTGAACGACGTCTGGTTCGACATCCGGAGCTGGCCGGTCGCATCGGGCCGGGTGTTTGACGCGAACGAGGTTCGGAGCGCACGCAAGGTATGCCTGCTCGGAGTGACGGTGGCAACAGCGCTGTTCGGGGCGGACGACCCCGTTGGCCGCGAGGTTCGCCTGCGGGGCATCCCGGTGGAGGTGATCGGCGTGCTCAGCAAGAAGGGCCCGACGGCGGAAGGCAACGATCAGGACGATGTGGCGGTGCTCCCGTACACGACGGTCCGGCAGCGGATGGCTGGCCGGCAGTACATCGCGCAGATCCTGCTCCGTGCGAGCGGCGCCGCTGCCGTGCCGGGCGTGATGACCGATGTGGCCGCGGTGCTGAGGGAGAGCCATCACCTTGGCAATCGGGGTGACCCGGACTTCACGATCCGCGACCAGAAGCAGATCGCCGAGGCGTCGCAGGGGACGACGGACGTGATGACCACGCTGCTCTTCGCCGTCGCTAGCGTGTCGTTGGTAGTCGGTGGGATCGGCATCATGAACATCATGCTGGTGTCGGTGACCGAGCGGACCCGCGAGATCGGCATCCGGCGAGCGGTCGGCGCCCGTCGTTCCGATGTTCTGGCGCAGTTCCTGGTGGAGGCCATCGTCCTTTCGGGCCTAGGCGGGGTGATTGGCGCGGTGGGAGGTGCGGCCACGGCGTCCGCAGTGGGCGCCCTGACCGGTTGGTCCACCCCGGTCACCGCGAGCAGCCTGGCCATCGCGATGGTGTTCTCCGGTGTCATCGGCGTGTTCTTCGGTTGGGTTCCGGCTCGCTACGCCGCAGCGCTGGACCCCATCGACGCATTGAGGCACGGGTGATGCGCTTCGCTTTGCTCAGGTTTCCGCTCGGGCTCAGGTTTCCGCTCGGGCTCCGGCTCGGATTCCCGCTCGGGTTGCTGTCTGTCTTCGGGGCGCTGGCTCACGTCGCGCCGGCTCACGCTGCTCCCGGGGGGCCCGCCCCCGACGTGATCACCCTCGACGTCGCCCTGACGATCGCCGTCGAGAAAGGCGTCGATGCTGAGTCGGCGCGTCTGGCGGTGGACTCCGCTCGGGTCGCGCTGCACGCTCGAAAGCAGGCGTTTGTGCCCGACCTCCATCTCTCGCTGGCCGCGTCGGCGTCCGTCGGACGCACCTTCAGCGAGGGGCTGGGGCTGGGTGTGACCGAGCCGGGAGCAAGCAGCGCCGCGCAGGTCGCGTCGACCGTGCCGCTGTTCGGCGGCGGTGGACGGCGGGCGGATGTCCGGGGTGCCGAGGCGACGGTCAGGGAGACAGCGGCGACGGCGCAGCGCACGGGTCAGGACCTGAAGCTCACCCTCGCGGGTGGCCTGCTCGATCTGGCTCAGGCACGCGCCGATGTGACGCTTGGGATGGCGGTCCTGAGCGCCGAGCAGGCGATCTACGACCGGGTGCAGGCGTTCGTGGACGCGGGGAGCCGAACCCGCGCCGACCTGCTGCAAGAGGAGGCTGCTCTGGCGGCGGCGGAGCAGGATCTCGTCTCCGCCCGTGCCTCTGTGGCCCTCGCCGAGCTGGCTCTGGTGCAGGTCCTGCGCCTCGACCCTTCGGTGCCGTGGGTCTTCGTGCCGCCCGAGGGGACCAGCCCGGTTGCCGGGCCCCCCGGCCCCACTCAGGACATGCTCCGGCCCGATGTGCGGTCCGCGATTGCGGGGGCGGAGTCCGCCGGGGCGGGGGTGGACGCTGCCCGGGCGGCGGCATGGCCCTCCGCCGGGCTGTCCTTCGGCGCCTCAACTTCGTGGTACTCGGCGTCGGGAGACGCGCTGCGCGATCAGCTGGGCGACCGGGCGCAGGCCTGGGCCACGGTCGACGTGGACGTGCCCATCCTTGACCGCTCGGTCAACCGGGACGGTGTCGCCGTGGCCTTGATCTCAGCGCGCGCCGCGCAGCTGCGGCTGGACGCCGTCCGGGAGTCTGCGGCGGCCGACATCGCCCGTGCGCGGATCGGGGGCGAAGCCGCCCGGGCCGCTGTCGTCGCCGCCACTCGCCATCGGGACGCCGCGCTTGCCGCCGGTGCCGTGCTTCAGGAACGCTACGATGCGGGGGCTGCGACGCTCTCCGAGGCGCTCGCCGGCAGGGCCGATCTGGCGGGGGCGGAGCGCGACATCGCCGCCGCGCGCATCGCGGTCATCCGCGCGGCGTTCGAGTTGGAATGGGCGGTCGGCGCGGCGCGCTGAGCCTGGTTGGGGTTCGTGGAGCCCGCGCAGGGTTCGGTCCAGACTAAATCGCGTGCGCTACGGAGCGGACGTGTCGCCTTTGGCGAGGATGTCGTATCGGACCTCAAGGCCCCCGGCGTCCCCGTCTAGCTTGACGTAGCAGGTCAGGTCGTCTTTCAAGCCGGTGACGACGCCATAGACGATCTGCCCGACCCGCTTGAACGTGACGCGGTCTCCCACCGCAAACCCGCGGTAAGAGACGTTCCCCTTCCGGCCCCAGACGTCGCCCTCCACCGCGAAGTACTGCTCGTCGATCATGTAGATGCTGGCGTTCATGACGAACTCGCCGCCCGGAACCTTCCGCACCGTCTGGTCGATGGCTTGCTCGATGTTCTCGGCGCGGGACTTCTTGAGCTCCCGCTCGCTGCCCCCTGCGTAGGAGCTGATGAGCGAGTAGTCGAACGACGTCTCGACGTTGCGATTGCTGATCATGTTGATCTTGCCGATCTGCATCACGGAAGGGCTGCAGCCGGCGAGCAGGATCAGGAAAGCGGGGATTGTGAATTTCATGATGTCCCTAAAAATGTAGGATTATGCTTTAGAGTTAAGGTATAACCTACCGATGTTGCTTCCGCTGTGGCGCACCGTGTGGCGGCCCCTACGGCGTCCATTCGAGGACGGGGATCTGCGGGGGGACGCCCCAGCGCAGGTCGATGATTGAGGTTCCAACGCCGGGGCTGATGTACCCGTCCACGACGCCTGCTTGCACCGCTCCTTCGACGACGCGGTGCCCCTGGATGCGGCTGCCCGGCGGCAGGACCGGCGCCAAGCCCAGCAGCGCGACCTGACCTCCGTGGGTGTGGCCCAGCAGGGCGAGCGGGCGTGTGCTGCGATCCGGGAGCGACGCCGCCACCCCGTCCAGCGTGCTGGGAAAATGGGCGAGGATCAGCAGCGGCCGGCCCTCGTCTGGCGGCAGGATGCCATCCGGGAGGTGTATACGCGGGGCCGCACCGTCGTCGAGCCCGAGGAGGTCGAGGTCGCGGCCGGCGACCGTCACCCGAACGGAACGGTCTCGCAGCCACTGCACGTGGTGCGCTGTATAGGTCTGGGACAGCCGATCGTCGGTGTGCGACCAGTACTCCCAGTTGCCGGTCACGGCATAGTTCGGCGCCCGGTTTCCTGCCGCAGCGATCGCCTCCAGAAACGCGCTTAGCGCCTCGAGCCGGTCGGGGGAATCGATGACGTCGCCGGTGAAGGCCAGAATGTCCGCGCGCGTGCGGGCGGCCACCGTCGCGATCCGCTTGTTCAGGGCAGGGTCGTCGCGCAGCTGCAGGTCCGAGAGTTGGGCGCTGCGAAGCGGCCGGCCTGAACCTCGCCCGATCGGCACGTCGAGCCGCGTGGGCTCGCGCGGCTCGATGCCGGCGACCGTCGCGGTCCCCACTGCGATTAGCGCGCGCGCTGCCCACCCACGCCTACCCACCGCACCCGCTGTAGAGGGCCATCGGGGCGCCATCGGGCCGCGTGAGCGTCGGGAACGTCGCGTCGGCGGGGATGCGGAGCAGCGCGTAGCTGAGCATGGGCAGCTCGCCGCCGCAGTCCGCATACTCGCCGTCTGGGATGGTGGCGACGGTGTACGCGGCGATCGCGCCGAACCGGTAGCTGACCCCGTCGACGTGGATGGTCACGACCTCTCCGGGCTGGACGCTGCCCACGCCGTCGTCGGTAGCGACCTCCACGGTGTGGAACGTCAGATTGTAGTCCGCGCAGCTGGAAGCTCACCGGCACCATCCACTCGCCCTCGAGCGATGCGATGACCTGGGCGCCGACGAATTCAGAGAGGTCCACGCCGGTCGGCGAGTGCACGTCGCACACGGTCTCGCCCACCGTGATCGTGAGGTCCACCGAAGCGTCGCCGTCGCTGCGGGTGACGGTGAGAGCGCCGCTGGCGACGTCGACCGCGTCGCCGCTCTCCACATCGGGGCAGGCCTCGGAGGACACTGCGCCCGACTCAAGTTGGAGTGCGGCGGCGTCGATGGGGGCAGGCGGTGAGGGCGAGGGCGAGGATGATCATCGTGAACTCCGGGTGACCCCCATGTAGTAGAGATCGTGCCGGATCGGAGGAACGCCGAATAACGGCGACAGCCACAGCGGACCGCGACACCCGGGTCACGTCGGGCCCGCGCAGATCCGGCACGACCAGGAGCCGACGTCGAGCTACGATCGACCCACTACGATGACGACCACGACCACGTTCACGACGTCGGGCGGCGATCTACGGCCGACAGGCTCCTAGCCGGGCGTCTGCTCCCGTGCGCAGCCCGGCATTTCGAGGTGGCCCGGGTCCCACCCCAGCGCGTCGCCGCGCGGCTTGCCGAAGCCGGCGCCCGATCGCAGCCCGTGGGCCTTGGCGTGATCGCGGAGGTACAGGTAGAATGCGTGATCATGGCCGCTTGGTCGCACGTCCACCGCGCGCGCGCCGCCCCAGCCGACCTTTGAAACGTGGCACGCCCGCGAAGGCGGCACCTTGGTCAGCAGCAACTTGTGGCGGGAGGCGCGGGTGACCTCGTAGAGCGCCTGCTGCCGCCAGGCGTAGCGCGCGGTCTCGATGGCCACCCAGTTGGTGCCCGCCTCCCGCGCCGCGTCGTCCAGCAATGCGACGGCGCGGGTCCGGAACGCCGGATCGAGGGCGTCGAGGTCGTCCTGACGGAATCCAACGCTGAAGCCGACGAACAGCGCGAAGGCCACGGCCGTGGTGCCGGCCACCGCGAGGGCGCCGCCGCCCAGCACGCGCCCGATCCGGCGAGCGAAACTCAAGGCGGCCGCTGGACTGTGTGCACGCTCTCCAGCCGACCTCCACGACGCAGTTCGTGCCAGGCACGTCCCAGTGGACGTCGTCCGACGGCAATCCCGAGGCACCGGCGTCCAGCGCGACCTTCTGGAAGCACCAACCGGGCGCGCTCAACCGCGACCACGCAGCGCCCCGCCTGACACTGCAGCTCCGGCGAACTGGGTTCGAGCCGCTCGAATGCCTCCATTCGATCGTCTGGACGGTTCACAGGGGCGACCTAAGCTGAGGAGGGGGGAAGCGCCACACCTCCGCCACTGCGCCATCGCCTCCAGCCTCCAAACTACGGATTGCGGCCTGCAGCGCCCGTCGCGATGGACCTTCCGGACAGGTCGCCAGATGCGGTGGGACGCCACCGCCCATGCTTCACTTCGTTGGGTCGCGCCTTCTCAGCGGCGAGTCGTTCGGGACCCTTTGGCCGCGCGAACCCCTGCTATGCGTACGAGCCGTCGGGGTACGACCGGGAGAACCGGCGGGCGGTGCCCGATGAGCTCACCCAGCTCATGTGCCTGTGGGTGAACCTCGACTACTCCGGGTCAGTACGCCGTTCGTTCGCATTCGAAGGTGAGCGGCACGGCGTCGCCGTCGAGGGCGACCAGATCGAAGTCCTGAGGCTCGATGCCGAAGAGCGCGTGTGAGTCCATCAGGTCGGACCACTTGGCCGTCGTGTGGGTGTCGGCTTGGGCGGTGAACGCGATGTTCCCGCCATCGGCCAGCACCATCGCGTAGGCGTGCAACGCGCGGACGACTACCAGCGCGTCGGGGTCGGCGATGCGCGCGGTGTCGAAGTCGGCCTTCAGCCGGAGGCGTGCCCCGTAGGGTACCGCTTCGGGGCCGCCGCCGCCGGCGTTGGTGGCGTGGGTCGCGGGGGCGAAGAATTCCCCGTCCCGGATGCTCTCGTTGGGGAGGATGAACCGGATCGCATGGTCGATCTCGCCAGCTGCCACTTCGTCGACCGTGAAGAGGAGGGGGGTGATCGGGTACCCGGCGGCGTCGGCGCTGGTGCATTGCTGGCCGCGTCCATCGGCGCCGTAGACCCGGGACATGTCCCACGCGGCGAGCCAACCCCCGTAGAACACGCCGGAGTCATCCACGTTCGCCCGCCACATCTCGTACAGGCGAAGCTCCTCCCGGTCCTCGACGAGCAGGTGGCAGTCGCCGTCGTGCGTGCAAGCGTACCCGGTCTCGCCCTCGATGTTGCCGCCGTCGGGAAGTGGCACCGGCAGCTGGGCACAGTCCCGCGAGTAGAAGTCGACGGTGGGCGTGAATTGCCGCTTCGGGGTGGACGCGTCGGCGGTCAGGAGATCGATGGAGAAGTCGATCTGGAACTTCCCCAGACCCCAGCCTGCGGGCTGCAGCGCGCCGATCACCGTGGGAGAGGTCGGGTTCACGGCGCCGCCCGTCACTGTCTGGTACCAGGGCGCCTCATCGGGGAAGAAGCGGCCGTCGGTCAGCGCTGCGGCCTGCCCGGAGTCTGACGGGGAATCGGCAGCGGTGTCGTTCGCCTGTTTTCCGGTGCAGGCGAAAAGGGCGACCACGAGTAGCATCTAGACCTCGGCCGCCGAGGCATCCCATCGGGAGGGCGTTGGTTCGTCGGCGCTGCTCCTGCGCGAGCTTCGGGCGGAGGGTGGTCCTACGGCACGAGCAGGCGACCGGCCCGTGAGAGGCTGCGCCCTCGAGCGGCAGCAAGCCCCTCGAACGATCGGTGAAGCCGGCTCGAAACAGCTTCAGACCCGCAGGTTTTCGGGCCATAAGGAGTCCGTCGAGGTCCTGCCCGACGCGCACTTCACGACAGTCCGCCATGGTCAGCTAAAGCGACAATCGGAAATGCACAATTCGCCGGTTCGAGTGGCGGTCGCCAGCGACGTGTGGCGCGCTGCCGCTGCGGGGCCCCGCAGTCTCTCTGGGCCCGGGTGACTCGGAGTCAGCGGATACCTTGCCCCAAATACAGAAGCTCCTTCGCGCCCCATCCGCTGGGTCATCTGCCTACGGCTACGGCTGGCTGCCAGCACCACCGCCAGATCTGCTTCGGGGACGTCGATGCCCTCGTCAAGCACCTGCGGAGCTGAGGAAGCTCAGGGGCGTGCTGGCCAGAGCACCATCCCCGCGGGCGAGGCGGGCGACGTCCTCATAGAACGCGCCGACCGGCTCCGCCCGCACCTCTCCAGAGGAGAGCAGGGTTGCTCTACATAAACGCATCTTCTCGGTCAGGCCCTCGTACACATCGCGCTCGTCGGGGCGAAAGCGGACCAACTCATGGGGGCGTACAGCGGCGCGCGACTGTGCGACCGCGGCGCCGCTCCACGGTGCCGCGGCGGTCCCGGGAACAGGTTCGCCGGCGAGCTACGCTCCTCCGATGCTGCCGACCCGACCTCCGAGGACCGCGCCCGCTTCCACCATCGACCGGCGCTGCTGATGGGAAAGTGGAAGCCCGCCCGGATCGCTGCGATGCGGCCCGCCGCGACGACCCTCGAGGCGCGAGTCGGGGATTAACGACGTTGGCAGCGGTATGTTGTTGTATACATTGGGATCCGGATCTTGTCCAGCGCGGCTGATCTTGCGGAGTTGGATGGACGTTGGGGTACGGGTAGGGGACCAGGTCCTTGACGGGCGGTGGCGGCGATGGGCAGTGGAATGAGACACCTCACCACTCCCCCGCCTCTCGCCACAAATCCTCCCGCCCGCCGGCCGCTACGATCTCGGGCATTCCGGCTCGCAGGAGCCGGTCCACCCGGTCCAACTCGCAGAGTGACGCCACCGCCGCCACGCGCTCATCCTCCGGCAGGACTCCGTGGTAAGCGCCCATCCCCAGCGTCCGACCGATTGAGCGGTGCAGCCTCGCGACGGCGGACCGCGCGGCGTCGGGGCCGGGCCACGGTGGCCAGTCGCCCCGGAATGCGATCGCGAGCGGACCGGCGTGGGAGAGCAGCCCCGAAGGCCAGCACCCGGCAAGCACGGCACCGCCCGCCGTGCCCAGTCCGTGAAAAAGCACCCGGCCGGGCAGCTCGCACCGGGTTGCCTCCGGAATCCCGATGGCGGCGAGCAGGGCCTGGGCCAGAGCCCCCGGAATGGCCGCGGGCGGCAGCGGGGTAAACGTCGCCGCACCGTCCGAGCGCGCGCCCTCCGTTACGATTCGCTCGCCGCTGGCGTGGAAAACGCGACGCTGGCGACCGCCTAGGCCGAGATGCGCCCCATCGGCAGACGCGACCCGTCCGACCTCGTCGCCCGTCAAGCTGTCGAAGACGGCAACGTCCGTCTGCTGGGAAAGGTTCGCGTGGAGTGCACCCCGAGCCCATAACGCCTCGGCCTTCGGACCAATTCCCCATCTCGGTCGGGGATCATTCACAGCGGCCGGCCGCGAGAGCCATCCCTTGGTCTCGGCACCAGCGAGGACGCCGGCAATTCGCTCCGCCGGCCACTCCGCCGCAAGCGCTGGCGGAAGACGTCGGTGCAGGGATGCCCCGTCGACCGTCCGTGACGGACGCTCGTGGAGGACCGACACAGCCTGCTGCACGAGCACTCCAGGACGAAATGCGTACGGCGCCTCGTGCCACTCCCCGCGCTTGCCCGCTGCGAGCAGGGTCCTCAGCGCCGTCTCCTCGAAGGCGGTCTCCACGAAGGCGAGCAGGGAGCTGGCTTCCCGACGCCTGCCGCCGCGCCCCACCCTCTGAAGCAGGGACGCGGCGGAGGACGGGAGCCCCTTCATCGCGACAAGGTCCACATCGCCGATGTCGATGCCCATCTCCAACGTGCTGGTGGCGACGCAGAGTGCGGTCGGCAGCGCCAGGAAACGCTCCTCCACGCCAAGACGGGCGCTCCGCGACAAGCTGCCGTGATGGGCGAACACCGAGTCTCCGAACGGCGCGTGGCCCCGGAGCGCAAACGCCAGCTCCTCGACGTTGTTTCGCGAATTGGCGAAGAACAGGACCTTGCGGAAGCCCGCGGAGACGGCGTCCCCGAGGCACCGCAGGATGTCCGCGGCCTCGACCGACCGCTCGATCCGTCCGCGGACCGGGCGCGTCTCACCGACGCTGACAACGACGGGATCGTGCAGATAGCGCTCTGCCAGAGCCAGCGGGCTGGCGACCGTCGCGCTCGCGGCCACCACCTGCAGCGGGTGACCGGGCGGCCCGCTTGAGGTCACGGGCTCGCGGCGGGCTCGCAGCCGCTGGAGCAGGATCCGGAGCTGGTCGCCCCGTGCGGTGCCGTCGAGGACATGGATTTCGTCGATCACGACCGCCGTCACGGCCTGGAGATCCGCCCCCCGGGAAAGCCGGCTGTCCAACCCCTCTGGCGTCAGGATGGTGATGGTGTGCATCTGGCCGCCATCGTGCTGGTCACCCGTCCACCGGCCGAGCGCGATCCCCGCTGCATCGAGCCGCGGGGCCAATCGCCGGTGGAGGTCGTTGACGAGAGCGCGAGTCGGACTGACGACCAGAACGCGCGGCACGTCATCGCCGTGTCCGGTGGGCGCGAGCGCGCCATGGCCCACGCGGGTACCGAGGTGACGCTCTCCAATGGGCGCCATCCAGGCCTCCGTCTTGCCCGACGCGGTCGGGGCGCAGAGCAGCGTGTCCCGCCCACCGAGGATCGGCTCGGCGGACTCGAGCTGGATCTGGGTGGGTCGCCCGTGCCGCGCCACCAGAGCGGCGTAGAGGCGCGGCAGCGCCGAGCGGTAGCCCTCCGGGGTCAACCGAGCGAACGCCGCGCCCGCTCGGGCGACAATCGGTACAGGTCCCAGAACTCCACGAGCATCCTGGCAGCCTGACGGGTGTTCGTAGCACGCCCATCTTCCCAAGCCGCGGCGAGCGCTCGGCTCACCGCGAGCTGGTCCGACTGCGGTGGTGCAAGGTCCGGATGCGCCTCGCGGACCATGCCCAATACGTTTTCGGCCAGTTGGGGAAACGTCGATGCCGCGATCGGGTCGAGGTGGACCATGGCATTCTTACTGACGATGCCCGCGAGAGCGGCGTCGATCCGCCGGTTCGGTGTGAACGCGCAGAGCACGGACAGCGGCTGGTCCGGAGCAAATCGTGGCGGGATCTCTTTGTAGATCGGATGCCCACCCCGGTAGACGCTGCCGCTGTGAAACGGCAGGTCGGAGTCGGGCAGAGCGCCCATGGCGAGGTATCGCAGGACGTTCTCCGCCATCTCCCGGGAGGTGGTCTCGAGGTGCTCGAAGTACTCGGCCTCGTCCAACAACACGAGGAAGCCGCTCCAGCCAGCATCCCGGGCCCAAGTCGCGATGCCCCCAAGCAGGTAGGCCATCACCTGTCCGAATGTGCGGTAGTCGGGAAGGGAGAGCAGCATTTTTCCGGGGTAGCCGCACCCGCGAAGCCGGCCGTCGAGGACAGCCTTCTCATCGGCGCCTCCCTCCACCCAGGTCAACAGATCGGCGGCGAGCGTGCCTCCCGCGAACCTGGTCTGCGCCCACAGGGCTGGCGTCAACCAGCGGTGCGCCGAGGTGCCTCCCGGCTCGCAATGCGCCGAACTTCCTGTCAACCTGTCAAGCAGCGGTGCCAATCCGCGACCCGTTCCCTCCGGGTACCGCAGCCCGGTCATCAACGCGGAGTAGACCCGCAGCGGGTGGGATGGGGGCACCTCCACCGGGTCGAACGACGCCCGCGCGACCAGCATGTTGTTCGCCAGCGCCTCGGCCTCGGCAAGCTCGACGAGGTGGGTCTTTCCGGCCCCATACCCACCGGACAGCACGAGCATGCCCCCGGCCTTCCGCACGAGGCCCTGTATGCGAGCCTGCTCGGCGTCGCGGCCGACTGTGAGGCGTGAGAGACCGCGCGGGGGGACGACGCCAAGGCGCAAGGCTTCGAGCGCTTGCCGCGCGTCTGCCCGGTTGACGACCGGGCCCGGGGTTGCCGACCCTCGCTCCGGTGCTGGCACCGGGCGTGGCAGGTCTCCCTGGGGCCCCTCCCCGGCCCTCAGAGCCGGGGCCGGCCCCCGTGTCCGGACGGCCGATGCCGCAACGGCGCGGACGGTCACGACCGGGGGCAGCCGGACCGGCGGCGGTGTCGGCCGCATCGGAGGTACCGCGGCGACTGGACTCGGCGTCGGGCGCGGTGCATCCGCCACGACCTTCCACTCCCTCGCCGGCAACGAGACCGGGGCCTTCGGTTTGCCGACCAGGATGACCACCCAGTCGCGGCCGCCGTTCGCGACCCGACTCACAAC
>SHYV01000076.1 GCA_009692605.1 Myxococcales bacterium | reverse complement strand
GCACGCGCTGAGCGGCCGGCCATCCCCAGAGATCGACCACGCGCTGAGCCTGTTGCCCGACTATCCGCCCGCGCGATTCGCCCGGGGAAGGATTCGTCTGCAGGCGGGGGACGCTGCGGGCGCGACCGAGGACCTCCGGCAGGCCGGCGACACCGTGGAGGCCGTGCGCGCGCGCGCAGAGACCCCGGCACCCGACGCCACGCCCCAGAACGTCAACGCCGTGGCACGTCAGGACCCGCGTGGGTACGCGCTCTGGCTGGCCGAGTCGGACTCGGCAGCCGAACGGCTCCGGGCGGTCGGGCTGCTGGAGACCGAGTTGGCCACGCGACAGGACGCGGTGACCCGCATGGCGCTCGCCTGGGCCCGGCACCGATCCGGGCCGGCCGAGGGGCCCGCGGCAGAAGGGCTCACCGCGGAGGTCGCCGACGTGCTCGCTACCGGGATCGTCGAGCCTCGCGTACTCCTGCAGGCCGGGTTGATCCTCATCGACGTAGCCCCCGCGTCTCCGGAAGCACGCAATCTCCTTCACCGGGCGCTCAAGTCCGGGCCCGGCCTGCTGCCGTCCGAGCAGAAACGCGCACGTGAGGCCCTGTCGAAGGGGTAGGTGTAGCAAATGCACGAGCTCCCCACGCTTGCTAGCCCGGCCCCGATCACGGGCGGCACGCAGCTCAATGCGATGGCCCCGGCGAGCGGCGGGCGTCATGGCAGGACACGCAATGATGTCCTGCCCGCGAAAGCCGACCTCATTCGATTGGGTTGTCATGACGGACAATGCGTCACGATCGAGAGCGAAGTGGGCCGCACGGACGCGACGCAGTGAGCGCCACCCGCCGGATCGCGCTGCCGGGCTCGGGGGTAGGTGAGACCGGCCCCGACGAGGACCTCGTCGCGGTCGAGGAGCCGCTGGAGATCCGGGTGGAAGGGAGAGCGGCCGTCGTCACGATGCGCACGCCGGGGGACGATCTCGATCTGGCCATTGGGTTTTTGACCACTGAGGGCGTGCTCGACCCCGACGACGCGATGAGCGACGTGACCGGCATGGCTCAGGTGAGCGAAAACGTAGTGGACGTGCGGCTGGCCGACGGGGTGAGCCCCAGCCGGGCCCGATCGGCCGACCGGGAGCTCTACGCCACAAGCTCGTGCGGGATCTGCGGAAAGGCCAGCATCGCACGAATCCTCCGTGGCCGCGTTGGCCCGCTGCACGGGGTCGAGCCCGTGGACGGCCTGCTCGCCGCGCTCACCGCCACGTTCAACGCCGCCCAGCTTCATACGCACACCACCGGATGCATGCACGCTGCTGCGTTGTTCAACGCCGCCGACCCAAACGCGGCGATCCTGATGGTCCGCGAGGACGTCGGCCGGCACAACGCGGTCGACAAGGTGATCGGCGCATGGATCCTCGGGAAGGCGGCAGCGGGTGGGGCTGACTACCCGATCTGGCCCGCTTCACCGCAGCCTGACGCGTTCGCGGGCCTCGGCGTCGTAGTCACCAGCCGGGCGGGCTTCGAGGTGGTGCAGAAGGCGATCACCGTGGGGATCGGGCTGGTCTGTACCGTGGGGGCGCCGACCTCACTCGCGGTGGAGCTGGCGGCCGACTCTGGATGTATCTTGATCGCGTGGGTCCGGCCGGGGAGAGCCCGGAGGTACACTCCAGCGCTGTGATACATATTAATACATATTGATACGTCTTGAAATAGTTTCGAAAGGCACCGGCGTACTCGCGGGCGGATAAGGCCCGTAGGCGCCGGTCACGGCCCCCCGAGGAAGAGCCAGACAGAGCCGGGATCAGTCTCGTCACCCGATCTGTACATCCCCACGGCGAGATCACAAAACCCATCGCCGTTGGTGTCGCCACTGGCCAGCGCATGGCCGAGCGCATGGCCGAGCGCATGGCCGAGCGCATGGCCGCTGGTGTAGCCGGGGATCACCGCGTTGCCCTCGCCCCCGCGCGTGCCGGCAAACGGGCCATACTCCAGGTATACGAGGCCGGCGTTGTTCGCCCCTGTGTCATCCGCGGGCGCACTCACCGCGAGATCGATGTGACCATCGCCATTCGCGTCGAGCGGAGTGACCTCATCGCACTCGAGAGCAGGACACCGCAGCAGGGGAACCTCCGAGTCCATCCGGATGGAGCCGTGCGCCCGCGCCCAGAAAAATGGTAGGCCGGCCGGCGACGGTGCGATCGCGGGATCCCAGTGAGCGCAGGCGGCACCGGTAGCCCAGGACCCAGAGCTACCCCGCCGCCCACTGCCCAAACAGCTCTCCCAACGCATCGCGGTCCGAAAGTGCTCCGGGCAAGCCCCGAAGCAGCCCGCCAACCCCGTCGATACTCCCGGGCTGCCCGCTCGCACGCAACACACCGTGGATGTCTCGCGTTCGGGCGTAGCTGCGGCGTAGCCCCGGCGGGTGGCTGTGCAGCACCGGAGCGCTCGGGACCAACGCACACACGTGCCGCCTGCCCCAGAGCCAGTCCTCGGCGATCGGCACGTCATCGAGCGGATCCTTCCGTAGAGTGGAAGCCCGGTGAAGCGCACAGACATGGTCAAGCCGGCCGTTGGGCGCCCCCCCGTCCCAGGGACACCACACCGCCAGACGCTCGCGAATTCGGCGCGACGCCGATGGCCACGGCACTTGTCTCGCCCACACTGCGTCGGCGCCCGTCCCTTCCAGCCCCTCCACGAGGGTGCGCACGAAACCAGCCCCCAGCGGAGTCGCGTCGTCCACAAGGAACATCAACAGCTCGGTCTCCACGCTGGAGACCGCCTCCTGCCGCGTCGCCCCGTGCCCACGCCATGTGACCCGCCGCACCTGGGCGCCCGGGATCGACGGCGGAGAGCCATGCCCGTTCCACAGCACATGGACCAGCACAGGCTCGTCCTGCGCGAGGAGCGCCGGGATGCCCACGGGCACTCGCGTGGCGGTCGGGATGATGACCGTGACCCGCGGTGCCGCATGACGGCCGGGCGACGCTGCGGGCGCCAACCAACGCTGCCAGGCGGGCTCCTGCGCAGCGTGACACAGGGGGACGATCTGGTCGGGCCGGTGTCCCTTCAGGTCCGTCGTCTGCAGATCCACGGGGTCGGAGCGACGAAGCGCCGCCTCGAAGCGCGCCGTGTCCCACCGGTCAAGCAGCATCGGGGTCGTGGGTGAGGGAGAGGGCCACACGGGGACGGTAACCCTACGCGGACCCGATCTCGGCGCCCTCCGGGAGCCGCCGCACGGGCGCGCCCGCCTGGGCGGTAGTGAAGGCGACCGCCACCGCCCGGCAAGTAGGCGCCCAGCGCGCCCACCTCGGCGGTAGTGACCCCCACCGGCGCTCGGGTGGTCCCCGGAGCCCGGGCCGGCACAGTCGCGCGCACGGGCTCGCCGACCGCGATGGCGGCCTCAGGGCGGCCGGTGGTGCGGGGCATGACGGCTCCGATCGAGAAGGTCACCGCTCCCGGTCCGCTCCGACAGAACCGTTTAGGTTCATAGTGTACCCACGCTGGCGACGTCGACGTGCTCCACGCAGCGGAGGGCGCTCGTGCGGACGGAGAACCGATGTCATAGTTGCCAATACTGCCACAATGACATCACGCCGATCGCGCGTCACATGTACGAACTGCTGTCCATATGCGCGCCAACACGGGACTACCGCCAGTTCTGCCAGACAGAAAACCGAGCTGTCCCGTCTCGAGCCCTTCCGGGCGCCCATAGACGCCCCTGACGCCCCCGGACAAATCATCGGGCTCCGCACGTCGAGCAACAGCCAACGCGTTCCACGTGGAACACGAACCCCCTTTCGGATTAAGGCACAGCCTCGCTTGAGCCCCCACATGTCCTCATCTACGCCTCCCTCGCCCGCGACCCTACGCCTGTCCCGCCGTGCCTTGGCCATCCAGGAGTCCGCGATCCGCAAGCTGGACGCCGCGGTGAACCAGGTCTCGGGCGTGTACTTCCACCGCATGAACATCGGGCAGCCCGACGTGGCGACCCCCCGCGCGGTGATGGACGCGCTCGCAGCCGAGGACAGCGCGGTGCTGGCGTATGGCCCCGCCTCCGGGCTCCTCGCGTGTCGGGACGCAGCGGCGGCCTTCCACAGTCGGACCAGCCCCGGGCTCACTCGCGAGCACGCCGTGGTCACGCAGGGAGGGTCGGAAGCCTTGCTGTTCGCGATGGTCGCGCTCTGCGACCCGGGCGACGAGATCCTTGTCCCCGAGCCGTACTACACCAACTACAACGGTTTTGCGACGTTCGCGGGCGCGAAGGTCGTCGCGGTGCCCACCCGGCTCGACGAGGGCTTCGCGATCCCGGATGACGACGTGCTCGACTCGCTGGTCACCGAGCGCACGCGTATCTTCCTGTTCGCCAACCCCGGCAACCCGACGGGGGCGGTGTATGGCGCCGAACAGCTGCGCCGCGTCGCCGCGTGGGCGAAGCGGCGTGGGCTCTGGCTGGTCGCCGACGAGGTCTACCGGGCCATCTGGTTCACCTCGCCTCCGCTCTCAGCGCTCAACCTCGCCGGGCACGAGGACCACGTCATCGTCGTGGACTCCACGTCCAAGACCTTCTCCGCGTGTGGGCTCCGCGTCGGCTTCCTCATCTCGAGAAACCTCGAGTTGATGGAGCGGCTCGAGCGCCTGGGCCAGGCGCGGCTCGGACCCCAACCCCGCGGGCAACAGGCGGCGATCGCGGCGCTGCAGCTCCCAGAGTCGTACTACGAGGAGGTGCGACACATCTACAAGTCCCGCGTGGACGCGATGATGGACGCGCTGGCGCAAATTCCCGGCGTCGCGTTTCACCGGCCCGAGGGGGCGTTCTACACCATGGCCAGGCTGCCGGTGGCCGACACCGAGAAGTTCGCCCGGTGGCTCGTGGAGGAGTTCCGCGACCACAGCGCCGGTCGGGCCGAGAGCGTTGTCGTGGCGCCGGGTCCGGGGTTCTACGCCGACCCGCGGAAGGGCCGCGACGAGATCCGCCTCGCGGCGGTGCGCGAGGAGTCCCAGCTACGGCGGGCGGTAGAGGTGCTCGGCGCGGGCCTCAAGCAATACAAGGGCTGAGCTACTCCATCTCCTCGATCGCGCCTTCGATCTCCGCGTGCGCGTGCTTGTCCCCGCTCATCTCCGTCGCGGCGAGCCCGCGGCGAAGGATCACAAGGCAACCCTCTCGGTCGCCGGACTCGCGCGTGGCCATCCCGTAGTGGTACCAGCCGGCGCCGTAGCCGGGGTTCAGCTCCAGGAGGCGCTGGAACATCGCGAAGCAGTCGTCGTACTCTTTGGCCTTACGCAGCTCCATCGCCAAAGTATACAGCCCGAACCGGTCCTCCGGGCGCTTGAGGATGTAGGCGCGAGCGGCATCGAGACGGGGGTTAGGCGCAGACATACGGGCTCCGGGTGCTCCGGGTCTAACCAGCGCGAGTGCGTGTGCCGAAGCGCATTCCCGGCTACACTGGCGCCCAGCCGCACCCCGGAGTTTCCGTGAAGCCACACATGTCCCCCACCCGCCTGTTCCTGTCGATCCCGCTGACTCTGGCGCTGGGTGCGAGCGCCGTTGGCTGCGGCTCCAACATCAAGACCAAGCCCGACGACACCGACTCGCCCGCAACGGAAGGGACGCCGCCGGACCTCCAGCTCAGCATCGAGTCGTACGACTTCGGCACCATCGAGCCGGGCACGCGGGTCTCCACCGCGCTCACCGTGAGGAACCTCGGCTCAGAGCAACTGGCGATCTCCTCGGTGACCACCCAAGCGCCCTTCTCGGTCACGCCGAGCCTGCTGACCGTCGAGGGGCTCGGCGAGTCCAACATCACCGTCACCGTCGATCTGGCCGACTATGATCCACACTCAGGCACCATCACGTTCACTTCGAACGACGCCGATGAGCCGGTCATCGAGTTCTCAGTGACTGTGGCCGCGATCCGGGATGCGGACGGCGACGGGTACGAAGTGGCGGCCGCCGGCGGCGAGGACTGCGACGACACCCTCGCGACCGTGAACCCTGAAGCCGTCGAGACCTTCTACGACGACGTAGACCAGAATTGCGATGGCAGCAGCGACTGGGATCAGGACGGCGACGGCTACGAGACCGAGGCGCACAACGCCGACCCGACGGCCGGCGGAGGCGATTGCCAGGACACCAACGCTGACTTCTACCCCGGGGCCCCGGACGTCTGGTACGACAACCGAGACACAAACTGCGACGACGCAGACGACTACGACGCGGACGCCGACGGCTCCCGGTCGGACAACTACGGGTCGGGCACCGACTGCGATGACGACGACGCCACGGTGAACTCGAGCGGGGTCGAGACGCTCAACGCGAAGGACGACGACTGCGACGGCGTCGTCGACGTGGGTGCCAGCGGCGCCGGCGCGCCGTACATCTATGAAGCGACGGGGAATTACGACCGGGTCGGCTACTCCACCGCGCTCGCCGACCTCAACGGCGACGGCAAGGCGGACGTGATCGTCGGAGCGCCCACCTCCGGGGCGGCTGGGCCCTCAAGCTCGGGCCGCGGCGCGATCGCGGTGTTCCTCGCCTCCCCGCTGCCCGCCAGCGCGACCGAGATCAGGGGCGCCGACAACTACTTTCAGGGGGCCGGCACCTCGGATGGCCTCGGGTACGCGCTCACCAACCTCGGGGACTTTGACAACGATGGCATCGATGACCTTGCCGTAGCCGCGACAGGAACGATCTCCGGCGCAGGTACGGTCTACGTGATCTCGGGTGCTGACGCCGCCGGGACCGGCTCCCCCACCGATGCGGTGTTCACCCTGACCGGATCGAGCGGCAACGCCGCCGGTCGAGGGTTGGGGTCAGACGTTGATCTCGACGGCGACGGCACCTCCGATCTGGTCGCCACCTACGCCAGCGGCCTGAACAACGCGGTGTCCATCGTCTATGGTCCGGCGACGGGCAGCGTCGCGCTCGCGAGCGGCGACGCCGTCTACACCACGGACGGCACCGAGACCGCCTTTTATCGGAGCGCCCCAACCGGGGGTGATCTCGACGGCGACGGCTACGACGACCTGCTCCTCGCCGACGGGGCCGCCGACTACGGCGGGTACACGGACAACGGCGCGCTTTGGGCGCTGTTCGGCCAGCCTGCCGCGTACTCGACCAGCGGCGCAGTGGACATCGAGACCGCCGCGACGGTCGTCGTCTCCGGCACCGCCAACCTCGAGGGCAACGCCTGGGCGGTTGGGATGGGTGACGACATCGACGGGGACGGCGATCTGGAGCTCTGGATCTACAGCGCCGCCGGGGCGCTGTATGGCGTGGACGGCGGCGTCGACCGCCGCAGCCCGTTCAGCCCGGCAACCGAGGCCATGGTGACGTACACGTGGGGCTCCGGCTCCTACGATGCGGACCGCATCAGCAGCATCGGGGACTGGACGGGAGACGGCATCGGCGACGTCATGGTCGTCGCCGAGGACGGCTCCGGGAGCTACGGGCGCTCAGAGATCTTCGGCAGCGAGATCTGGGACGGCGGGACGTACATCGAGCGCTCCGACTTCGCTGCGAGCCTGCTCGGGACCTCAGCGGACGACAACGGCAACCTCGGGTATGGGCAGGCCGCAGTGCCAGGCGATATCGACGCCGACGGCGACCTCGATCTGGTCACCGGCGACCCCGACTACAACAGCGGGGCGGGGCGGGCGTTCGTCTTCTTCAACGACCCGGTCGAGTAGACTTGGCAGCGATCTGCGAGGGCCTCGGAGCAGCGGATGACCGGCTGGTGTTGACGCGGTCACTCGCCGCCCTCCACGCCGCAGCCCGCCGGCGCCTGACGGCGGACGAGCGGGTGATCTTCGCGCCACACCTCGCGTTCTCGGATGCCGCCTTCGCCCGCGTACTGGCCGAGGGCAGGGCTGCGAGCGAGGACCTCCGCGTCGTCCTGAGTGCAGGAGCGCTCGCCCCCATCGCCGCGCTGACCGGGGAGGAGGCGGGCTTCGTCTACCTGCGTGGCGGCCTGTCCGCCCAGGCAGAGTCCGAAGGCGCCGGGCTCGAAGCCGCCGGAGTCGAAGCCGGCCGAGTCGCCGCAGCGCCGACCCGGATCATCGAGCTCGACGAGGTGGAGCTACCCGGGTTCAACCTGCCGGACGGCCCGCTCCGCGTCGTGGATGCCTGGGCGCTGCCCGTGGGCCACTGGGCTCAGCTGCTCTGGGCGAACCTGCTCGGGCTTGGCCCAGCCCTGTGGCAGGGGCTCGGGGCGGGCGTCGGCGGTGCCACCCGGCTGGCGTGGGCCGCCCTCTGCTCGGGGAGCGTCGAGCCGTACCGACTGGCATCCCGGGTGAACGCGATCGGCCGTGGCTCCAGGATCCACCCGAACGCCACCGTAGAGGGCTGCATCGTGGGGGCCGGGGCGAGCGTCGGGGCCGGGGCAGTGGTGAGGGGATGCATCCTCGGGGCGGGCGCCCGGGTGGAGGAGCTCGCGCTGGTGGAGGGCAGCGTGCTCGGCGAAAACACCTGCGTACAACGGCTCGCGATGGTGAAATTCAGCCTCATGGAGAGCGGCGCCTGCGCGGCGGGTATCCACCAGCTCGCGGTGCTCGGCGCCCGAGCCATCGTGAAACATGGCGCTGTGTTGATGGACCAGACGCTCGGCCAGAGCGAGGCCGGCGCGGGAGTTCGGGTCCGCGTCGGGGGGGCGCTGCGGCCGGCGCCTCACGGCATGTTGGGGGTCTGCGTCGGGCCCGAGGCGGTGATCGGCAGCGGGGTGAGGGTGGCGGCAGGAAGGGCGATCCCGGCCGGGTTGACGATCGTGCTCGACGCCGCGGCGGTGGTGACCCACGTGGACCTTCCCGCTGGCACCCGGCTCGCGCGCGCCGCGGGCGGAGGGCTGCACCCGCTATGAGATGGGGAGAGCCGTCACTCTCGGGGCTCCTGTTCGGGGGCTACCTGACGCTGTTGACCGTCTTGTGGGGCGGGCTCGCCGCCGGTGTTCCCGCCTGGCGGCGCAAGTTTTCGCTTCCGGTCCCCGGCCAGCCCAGCTCGGGCCAGCCCGCCCGCCGGAGGCTGTCCATCCTGATCCCCGCCCGAAACGAGGCTGACAACATCACCGGCTGCGTGGTGGCCGCCCTCGCGAGCGACCATGCCGACTTCGAGGTGATCGTTATCGATGACGCGTCAACCGACGGCACCGGCTCCAAAGCGCTCGCCGCGGGGTCGGGGGATCCGCGACTGCGCGTCGTCGCCGGAACCCCCCTGCCGGAAGGTTGGGCCGGGAAACCCTGGGCGTGCCAACAGGCGTCCGCTCTGGCGACAGGCGAGCACCTCTTGTTCATCGACGCCGACGTCGAGATTCGCCCCGAGGCAGCGCGGCGAGCGGTTGAAGTGCTGGATGGCGGCTCCCTCGACCTCCTGAGCGCGTTCGGCACCTGGCGGCTCGAGACGTTTTGGGAACGGGCCGCCATCCCCGTCATCGGCTGGTTCATCCGCGGAGCGACGGACATCGCCGCCGTGAACCAAGCGGGCCGCCCCGAGGCCTTCGCCAACGGCCAGTTCATCCTGGTCCGGGCCTCCGCGTACCGGGCCATCGACGGCCACGCATGCGTGAAGTCCGAGGTGCTGGATGACGTGCGTCTGGCGCGCGCCATGAAACAGCGTGCGCATCCGATGGGGATGTACCATGCCCCCGAGCTGTACTCGGTCCGGCTCTACCGCAGCCTCTCCGAGATCCTCGGGGGGTACGGGAAGAACCTGTACGAGGGGATGGACCGGAAGCCCCAGATCGCGCTGCTCGCCCTCCTGTTCCTGTTCATCACCGTCGGAGCCCCGTGGATCGCGCTCATCCTGGGGCTCACCCACCCCGCCACCGTATTGATGGAAATGGGGGAGCCGCTGCCCTGGCTCGTCTGGATCGGGCTCACCTGCCTGCTGCCGATGGGCTTGCGCTTCCGCCTAGAGCGGCTCGAAGGACGCAGCGGCAGCCTCGCGTGGACACAACCCCTTGGCAACGCTGTGCTGGCGGCTGTCCTGCTCCGCGCGCTGTTCACCGTGCGGAGCACATGGAAGGGGCGAACCTTCCACGATGGAAAGGCCATCGGCGCCAAAAAGTCGAGCGGCTGAAAATGGACCCCAGCGTGCTGGACCTCATCGCCGTCGTCGGGGACCAGACCTGGCGCACGCCGGGCTGGCCGGTTGGCGTCGCTGTTGTGAACGCCATCGTGGGCGTGGCGGTGGGGCTCGGACTCCTCGTGCATGGGCGCTACGGCGGTCTGGGGCAACGGGAGCTGGGGCTCGTCACCGCGATCCTGACGCCCCTGATCGCCGGCCTCGCGTGCGGGCTGCCGTTCGTGCTGCTGCCTGCCGCGCTGATGGAGACAGCGGAGTTCGCGATCGAAGCCTTCTGGGTGCCCTTCGCGATCGAGCTGGCCGGCTCGGGCACCGCGATCATCGCCGTGCTGGGCGGGCTCGCGGCCTGGGTCCACGCTCCGAAGGGCGCTGCCAACGGGCTCGTCCCCCCGGGGCCCGTCCTGCCGCTGCTGGTCGGCCCGATCGTTCTGGCGCTCGGTGTCGCCGGCCCGGCGCACATCCTCGCCCTGAACCTGCACGGCCCGCTCCCCACGCTCGATCTGGACGTCGGACCCCGTCTGCACCTCGGCACCGACACGACCGTGCCGGTGAAGCTGGACGAGCGCACGGCCCACGGCTGGTTCGCGCCCCCGGTGCGCATCGCGCCCACCACCCCCGGCACGCTCGGGATCGAGGTGCGCGCCGAGCGGGTCGGGCTCAAGGGCCTCCGGTTGTTGACCCGCGAGGTAGGCGAGGACCAGGGTTCGCCGCTCCTGCCCCTCGCAAAGGGAAACAGCTGGGATCTGGAGGAGACCGTCCACCATGAGGCGCAGTACCTCTGGTTCGTGGATGGCGACCACACCAGCGTGGGCAGCCGCGTCCACATCGCGGTCGAGCCCGGGGCGTTGGGTCCACTACGAACCTGGACCGTCATTCGCACCGACGACACTGAGCCGGCCGGTCGCTGGACGGTCTACGGCTGGAACGGTGAGGTGCTCGACCTCGCGACCGACCAGCCCTTCGTCCGCGCCGGGGAGCCCACCGACGACCACTTGACCGAGTGCGGCTTGGAGGTCCTCGCGGGCTGGCAATGCGCGTGCGGGACGCCCCCGGCCCCACCGGATGGGTTGTTGGGCGACGACAAGCCCACGGCCTGGGCCAGCCCGTGGGAGATCGCGGGGCCGGCGCGTTGCACGCGGAGGGACCAGCCGGGCGCGGTGCGGGCCGGCGTTGGGGCCTTCCTCGCGATGATCACGGTCGGGCTCGTGGTCGATATGGGGGATGCCTCCCGCACCCTGATCCTGACACGGTCCAGCAAGGAGCCGGGATGACGCTCGTACGGGTGTCCGCTGGCCTGACACTCCTAGCGGTGGCGGGACTGTGTTGGTGGACCCCGACCTCACCCTTCGGACTCGATCGCGCGAACGCGGCGTACCTCGCCGGAGAGCGCGCAAGGGCAACGGCGACATACGAGCAGGTCGCCGCGGGATGGGGGCGCCGGGCGACGAGGCGGACCGCCGCGGAGCGGGCAGCGCTCCTGCACCTTGAAGCCGGAGTGAGCACGAAGGCCGTCCACTGGCTCAGGGTGGCGATCCCGCTGTCGACCGGCGCCGACCAGACCCGCCTCCAGCGCCTGCTGGGCTTCGTCTACACGTCCCGGTTCGATGACCATCGCCGCGCAGCGGCTGTCTACGCCGAAGCAGCTGGGACCGCCGAAAACGAAGGGCGGGTGGACGACGCGCTCGCCCTCCGTGTCGAGGCCGCGAGCAGCGCCGCACGCACGGGGCCGCCGGAAGAGGGGCCGCCGGAAGAGGGGCCGCCAGAAGCAGACGAGGACGCCGCCGAATGATCCCGAAGTCGGTGCGGAACCTGGACTTTCGCGATCACCGGCGAGAGCTCGGTGAGAACCGGTACGTGTACGCGGTGGTCTCGCGGCGGGCGGCCGGACTGTCCATCGGGCTCAACCTGAACCCCGACCGGGTGTGCAACTTCGACTGCCCCTACTGTCAGGTCGATCGCACGCCCGAGGGCCTGGCGGAGGCCGGTCGGCAGCCGCGAGCTGTGGACGCCCAGCGACTCGAGGCCGAGCTCGACGCCCTGCTCGCCTGGGTCAAGGATGGCTCCTTGTGGGGGCGAGCCCCGTTCGACACCGCGCCGCTCGCGCTGCGCCGGGTGTCCGACATCGCGTTCGCGGGCGACGGAGAGCCGACCTCCTCACGGGTATTTCCTGCCGCAGTGGCGGCGGTTCGACGTGTCCGAGACGCCGCCGGCCTTTCGGCGACGCCGATCCGCCTGCTCACCAACGCGACGTTGCTGCACCGGGCATCGGTCCGGGCCGCGTTGACCGGGTGTGACTCCATCTGGGCGAAGCTCGACGCCGGCACCGATGCGTACTTCCAGCGTGTGGACGGCACGGCGTTCTCCTTCGCGCGCGTGCTCAGGAACCTCACCGCGCTGGCCATCGAGCGCCCGATCACGCTGCAGTGCATGTTCCTGACCCTTGACGGCGCAGGGCCAACGCCGGTCGAAATCGACACATGGGCGAGACGTATCGCGGACATTCGAGCCGCCGGCGGACACATCGAAGCGGTGCAGGTGTACTCCGTCGCCCGCAAGCCGAGCGCACCCGAGGTGGGGAGCCTGTCCATGGAAGCGCTGGAGGCCATCGCGAACACTGTGCGCCGCGCGGGGTTCCACGCGGAGGTCTACGGGTAGGGCCCCGGGAACACATCCAGCCGGCCGCGGGTCAAAGAAAGTGATCGCACTGCCCCCCACGATGTGCGAAACTACAGGGAGAGCACCATCAAGTCAGCCTCTTCCCCGGTCTTTCTGCGAGTCGACTCCACCAACGGCCCGGAGACCTCAATGACAAAGGCCCTCAATCCGTCAGGAATCCTTGGCATGATCGCCGGGCTTCAGGACCTGCAGAGCTACCGCGAGCAGAACTGGGAGGGCAGCTTCTCCGAGTATCTGGATCTGGTGAAGG
This sequence comes from Myxococcales bacterium, assembly GCA_009692605.1. Lineage (GTDB taxonomy): Bacteria > Myxococcota_A > UBA796 > UBA796 > SXON01 > CAIUMM01. The sequence goes on along the minus strand of SHYV01000076.1, from coordinate 7,835 downwards.
AGCGGCCCGCGGTGACGCGCAACGCCTACCAGCGCCTGTACGACATGATCGTGTCGTTCGGGACCGAGAACTACACCGAATACAAGAAGCCAATCGTCCGGTACAAGTTCTTCGACGACTCGATGGACAACGGCAAGGACGCCGTGTTCGGGATCGACGTCCACCTGATGAAGCTGCTGAACACACTGAAGTCCGCCGCGCTCGGACTTGGCCCGGAGAAGCGCGTCATCCTGCTCCATGGCCCGGTTGGCAGCGCAAAGTCCAGCATCGTCCGACTCTTCAAGAAGGGCATCGAGTGGTATTCGCGCCAGCCCGAGGGTGCGCTGTACACATTTTCCTGGCACCTTCCCTCCGGAGAGATCGTCCACTCACCGCTCCACGAGGAGCCACTGCGGCTCATCCCCATCGAGATGCGCAAGGTGGTGTTGGATGAGCTCAACAAGTCCGTGTCCGGAAAAGCGAAGTACCGCATCGACATCGAGGGCGACCTCGACCCGGTGTCTCGCTACTTGTACAAGGACCAGATCAAGGAGTGCGGCGGCGACTGGCTGCAGATGATCGAGCGGATCAAGGTCCGGCGACTGCTGCTCTCGGAGAAGGACCGGGTCGGCATCGGCACCTTCCAGCCCAAGGACGAGAAGAACCAGGACTCGACCGAGCTGACCGGCGACATCAACTACCGGCGCATCGCCGAGTTCGGCAGCGACTCGGACCCCCGCGCGTTCAACTTCGACGGCGAGTTCTGCGTGGCGAACCGCGGGATCATCGAATTCGTCGAAATGCTCAAGCTGGACGTCGCGTTCCTTTACGACCTGCTGGGCGCGAGCCAAGAGCACGTAGTCAAACCCAAGAAGTTCGCGCAGACGATGATCGACGAGGTCATCATCGGCCACACGAACGAGCCAGAGTACCGGCGCCTGCAGTCCAACGAGTTCATGGAGGCGCTGCGCGACCGGACCATCAAGATCGACGTGCCATACATCACCAAGTGGTCCGACGAGGCGCGCATCTACAAGCGTGACTTCTTGCCCAGAGCCCATGGTGGGCGGGTGCACCGACACATCGCCCCGCACACGCTGGAGATGGCCGCGATGTGGGCGGTGCTGACCCGACTGGAAGACCCGAAGAAGGCCAACCTCACGCTGCTGCAGAAGCTGAAGCTCTACGATGGCCGCACGTTGCACGGGTATACCGAGGACAACGTGAAGGAGCTTCGCAAGACCGCGGTACGCGAAGCGCTCGACGGGGTGTCCCCGCGCTACGTCCAGGACAAGATCTCCAACGCCCTCGTCCGGGACACCGGCGCCCCGAGCATCAACGCGTTCATGGTATTGAACGAGCTCGAAGGAGGGCTACGGAACCACTCCCTCATCAACGACGAAGACCGCAAGAAGCGGTACCGGGAGTTGATCGGAGTGGTGAAGAAGGAGTACGAGGAGATCGTCAAGAACGAGGTCCAGAAGGCCATCGCCTCCGACGAGAACGCCATCATGCGGCTCTGCGGGAACTACATCGACAACGTCAAGGCGTTCACCCAGAAGGAGCGGGTGAGGAACGCCTTCACCGGGGGCTACGACGAGCCGGATGAGCGAATGATGCGCTCCATCGAAGAGAAGATCGACATCCCCGTCTCACGGAAGGAAGACTTCCGGCGGGAGCTGATGAACTACATCGGGGCGCTGGCTATCGACGGCAAGCAGTTCAACTTCAGGATGAACGAGCGCCTCTACCACGCGCTCGAGCTCAAGCTCTTCGAGGACCAGAAAGACAGCATCAAGCTCTCGTCGCTGGTCTCTCAGGTGGTGGACCCCGAGACCCAAGCCAAGATCGACATCGTCAAGCAGCGCCTGATCGACCAGTACGGCTACGACGAATACTCCGCGACGGACGTGCTGCATTACGTCGCGAGCATCTTCGCGCGCGGAGACGTAAAAGAGTGACCAACCACCTCTACGCCGCCCCGTAGGTTACCTCCGGGCGAGAGGTGCGCGTGACGACTGCCGCTGTCGTGCTGGCCGGATGCGGTCATATGGACGGGACCGAGGTCCGGGAGGCCGTGCTGGCGCTGTTGGCGCTCGACAGGGAGGGCGTCACCGTCCGGTGCTTCGCGCCGGACATCCCACAGCGCGACGTGGTCGATCACCTGCGAAAGCAGCCCGCCGGAGAGGCCCGAAACGTGCTGGTCGAGGCCGCCCGGATCGCCCGCGGCGAGGTGCAGCGCCTGACCGAGCTCGACGTGTCGGAGTTCGACCTGCTCGTCTGCCCGGGCGGGTTCGGCGCCGCGAAGAACCTCTCCGATCTGGCGATCGCCGGGGCCGATGCGACCGCCATACCGGAATTCGCAGCGGTGGTCGACGCGTTTCGGAGAGCGAACAAGCCCATCTGCGCGATCTGCATCGCTCCCGCGGTGATCGTCGCCGCGCTCGGCGAGGGGGCGGTCACCATCGGCAACGACCCTGGCACCGCTGGCGCGATCTTCGCGATGGGCGGAACGCACGTCGAACAGCCGGTCACCGGCTACCACGTGGATCCGATCCATCGGTTGGTCTCGACGCCCGCCTATATGTATGGAGATGCGCGGATCGGCGACATCGCCACCGGGATCGAGCGGGCGATCCACGCCGCGGTAGGGCTGTCGCGGAGCAGGTCTTGAGCGGGTCCGGGTCGAGGCCGGTGGTATGCATCACCGGGGCGGGCCGGGGACTCGGGGCCGAGCTCGCACGCCGGTTTGGGAAGGGCAAGTTCGACGTGGTCCTCGGCGCGCGGACCGCGCCCGAAATCGACGCGATGGCTGAGGAGCTCGCCGACGACGGCGTGGGCACGCTCGCCGTGCAGACAGATGTACGGATCGCGGTCGAGTGCGACCGGCTGGTTGACGCGGCGCTGGCCGAATTCGGTCGACTCGACGTGATGATCAACAACGCCGGCGTCGCGACCTACGGCGCCGCCGATGAGTTGACGCCAGCGGACATCGAGCTGATGCTCGATACCAACCTCAAGGGAGCGATCTTCGGGAGCCTCGCCGCCTACCGGGTGATGAAGCAGCGGGTGCCGGCGCCCGGTGAGGCGCGCGGCCGCATCATCAACATCTCCTCGATCGCGGGCAAGCGCCTGCTTCCGAAAGAGTCTGTGTACTGCGCGTCAAAGTGGGGGCTGAACGGGTTCACGGGCACGCTGGCGCTCGAGGCCGCCCAGTGGGGAATCCACGTCACCGCGGTCTGTCCCGGCGGTATCCACACGCCGTTTTGGCGCACGATGGAGGTGTTCCCTTTCCCCGACCACATCGATCCCGAGCGGGACTTCCTCGACGCCGCCGAGGTCGCGGAGGGCGTCTGGCAGGTCGCCAACACCTCGGCACGGTACGCGGTCCCCGAGGTGATCATGCTGCCCATCATCGCTGGGCCGGGCGGCGAGCGGTAACGAAGGGCCCGCAGCCCCGCGCTGTGTTAGACGAGCGCCCCCATGCGCTACGTCCCCGACAATCCCCTCATCGTCCAATCGGACCACACGTTGCTGTTGGAGACGATGAGCGTACATTTCCGGGAGGCGCGCGACGCCCTCGTACGCTTCGCCGAGCTAGTCAAGTCGCCGGACTACATCCACACCTACAAGGTGACGCCGCTCTCGCTGTGGAACGCCGCCAGCTCGGGCATGACCGTCGAGATGGTCACCGACGTGCTCAACCGATTCGCGAAGTACGACGTGCCGCCGAACGTGCCGGTCTCCATCCGGGAGACGATGAGCCGATATGGCCGACTGAAGCTATTTAAGGACCCTCGCGGCCTACGGCTGGAAGCGAACGAGGCCGTCCTCCTCACCGAGATCACCGGCCTCAAGCCGGTCATCCCGCTCCTCGGCACCAAGCTCTCGCCGACCTCGATCCTCATCGACCCCGCCCACCGCGGTGACCTCAAGCAGACGCTCACCCACGCCGGCCACCCGGTCGAAGACCTCGCCGGCTACCGCGACGGCGACGACCTGACGCTCGCCATGTTGCCGGAGACCCGCAGCGGCACACCGTGGGCCCTGCGTGAGTACCAGACCGACGCCATCGACGCCTTTTACGGGGATGGCGTCGTTCACGGCGGCTCGGGCGTCATCGTCTTGCCGTGCGGCGCTGGCAAGACCATGGTCGGCATCGGGGTGATGTCCAGACTGGGGATGCGCACCCTGATCCTGTGCACCAACGTCACCGCGCTCCGACAATGGAAATCGGAGATCCTCGAACGGACGACGATCACCGAGGATCAGATCGGGGAGTATTCTGGGGAGACCAAAGACATCCGTCCGATCACCCTCGCGACCTACCAGATCATCACCTATCGCAAGGCCAAGAACGACATCTTCGTCCATTTTGGCCTGTTTGACCGTGAGAACTGGGGTCTGGTCATCTACGACGAGGTCCACCTGCTGCCGGCGCCCATCTTCCGCGCCGTCGCGCACCTTCAAGCGCGCCGCCGCCTCGGCCTGACCGCCACTCTGGTGCGAGAAGACGGCAAGGAAGAGGACGTGTTCTCGCTGATCGGCCCCAAGCGCTTCGACGTCCCGTGGAAGGATCTGGAGCATCAGGGCTGGATCGCGGCGGCCTCCTGCACCGAGATCCGCGTCGGCTTCTCGGACGAAGACCGGCTGCGCTACGCCACCGCGGACGATCGCGAAAAGTTCCGTGTAGCGAGCTGCAACGCGATGAAGACAGGGGTCATCGAGCGACTGCTGAAGCAGCACTCCGGCGACCGCGTGCTGATCCTCGGCATGTACATCGACCAGCTGGAGTTCCTCGCCCACCGGCTCTCGCTCCCGATCATCGACGGCCGCACCCCCCAGAAGCAGCGCGATGAGCTGTTCGGGCGCTTCCGCCGCGGCGACGACAAGGTGCTCGTGATCTCCAAGGTAGGCAACTTTTCGGTCGACCTGCCAGACGCCAACGTCGCGATCCAGATCAGCGGCACCTGGGGCAGCCGTCAGGAAGAGGCCCAGCGGCTCGGCCGCATCCTCCGCCCCAAACCCGGCACGAACAAGGCGAGCTTCTACACGATCATCAGCCGCGATACCATCGAACAGACCTATGGTGAGCGCAGGCAGCTGTTCCTGACCGAGCAAGGTTACGCCTACCGCATCGAAAGCGCCGCGTAGACGTGCAACCCATCCTTCACAAGAACGTGGCGCTGCTCCGGGTCAGCGACGCCGAGGCGCTCCGCGAGATGGAGCTGCTGGTGTCCATCGACGAATTCGTGATCGGGCGAGTCTCACCGACCGAGCTCGTCGTCGACCCCACGCGCATCAAGGGCCTGCTTGAGCTGCTGGAGTCCCGGGGGCTGTCCCCTCTGGTCCGGCGGGTCGGAGAGTAGCCCAGAATTCAGCTCTCGTCTTCGTCCCCGCCATCGATCTCGGGGTCGTCGGAGTTCGAGTCGTCGACGTCCTCGTCATCGGGGAGCTTCGGCAACGCCACGGGCGGACCGAATCGCCGATACTCGGGCAGGAACGCGAGGGATTTCGGGTCAGCGCGGTCGATAAACAGCACGCCATCCAGATGGTCGCATTCGTGCTGGACCACCCGGGCGGGCCAGCCGTGCGCCTCGAATACGCACGGCTTCCCATCGCGACCCCGGGCGTCCACGCGGATGTGCATGTAGCGCTCGACCTTGCCGCGTAGGTTCGGGATCGAGAGGCAGCCTTCGTAGCCGGACCGCAGCTCGTCCGACAGCGGGGTGATCACCGGGTTCACCAGGAACATCGGGTCCCCGTCCTCGATCACGAATACGACCACGCGCAGCTGCTCGTGCACCTGCGGCGCGGCGAGTCCAGTGCCGTCGTGCTCCAACATGCTCTCCAGAAGGTCATCGCAGAACTGCTGGAAAGCGCGGCTACGAAATACGTCGAGGGGCACAGGGGCAGCGATCTGACGAAGAACGGGGTGGCCCATTCGGGCGACGTTGAGTACAGCCATGCAATGCTGTAAGCGGGGACGCTTGCGCGCGCACGGGGCCGGGTATACCGTGCGCCACCTTTCGGAGTTCACATGGCAGATTGGAAAAATCGCTGGGAAGACAATGTTGGCGGCACCGCGACGATCGGCGGAAAGGCGCTTGGGTTCTTCGTGGACAAGGAGTGCATCCTGTGCTCGGTCTGCTCCGACGCCGCGCCCAGCAATTTCCGCATGTCTGACGCCGAAGATCACGACATCTGCTTCAAGCAGCCTGAGAACGACGAAGAGCTCTCCCAGTGCAACGAAGCGATGGAGAACTGCCCGGTCGAGGCCATCGGCGACAAGGGCGGCCTTTAGGTCTAGTTTTCCGCGAGCCACTCGGGCGGCACGCCATCGCAAATGCCCTGCATGTCCTCAGGCAGCGGGGCGGTCACCCGCAACGTCTGACCGGTGAACGGATGTGGAAAGGCGATCGACCGGGCATGCAAGCAATGCCGTGGAAACCCGATCGCCTCACGAACGCGCCGGGTCGCGCCCTTGCGAAGGGCCTCGAGGAAGATGCTGTCGGGCTGCCCGTAGAGCTTGTCTCCGAGGATCGGGAACCCAAGGTCTTCGAGGTGAGCCCGGATCTGGTGGGTGCGGCCGGTCTCAGGGGAGCATTCGAGTAGCGCGACCCCCGTCATCCCCACCCCCGGCAGGCGCGCGAGCACCCGGAAGCCGGTACGAGCCAGGGCCCCACCGGCGACGAAGCCCTGCCGTAGCTCAACGGTCTCGGTCGGACCCGACAGCTGAATGGTCTCCGACTTCGGGTTCAACGTACCTAACGGCCGATCGCAGACCGCCTCCTCCCAATCCGGGACCCCGTGCACGATCGCCTGGTACGTCTTGCTCACGTATCGGTCAGAGAACAACTCCCGCATCCGTCGGTTGGCCTCCAGGGTCTTCACGAGGATCACCACGCCCGACGTCTCGCGGTCCAGCCGATGGGCGATGTCCACCTCGTGCCCGGGCCGCGCGTCCCGGGCCAGCCCAACCACGCTGTACGACCAGCGCTGCCCCACGGCGTGCATCAGGAGCCCCGCCGGCTTGTCCAACGCCATCAGATGTTCGTCTTCGAAGAGGACGTCGGGGAGCGGGGGAGGAGCGCCATCGGGGGCGATCCCGGGGACAAAGATCCGGATGGTCTCGCCGTCCGACAGCGTGCTGGACGCCTTGAGGGCACGGGAATCCGAGCGGATCAGGCCCGCCCGGATCCAGCGTACGAACTGGGCTCGCGACCAATCGGAGAACCGCAAGGCGAGGTAGGCATCCACCCGCCGCCCCGTCCCAAAGGAGCCCACCAGCACCACACGGTGCGGACGAGAGGCATCAAGCGGCTGCTTTACCATGGTCCGTTGCGCAGGGGGTTAGTCTCCGGCACGAAGGGTAATCGCTCGATGAGCTTTCGTCCGATGAAGGTGCTCGCTGCCGCCTGGTTGCTGATCGGTGTGGGTCTGGCCGTGCTCATCGGCCCCTCGCTGGGCTGGCGCGGGTGGATCTGGTTCGGGGCACATGAGCTGCTTTGCCTGGTCGGGGCAAGCTGGGAGCTTCTGGGCGGGCCCAGCCGCGGGGCAGGGCAAGAGGCGCCGTGAACCGAAGCCTTCCGTACAGCGCACCGGAGGCCCTGCAACGCAGCCCGCATCGTGCCGTCCGCGCCGGCCTGTACTCGGCCGCAGGCCTACTTTACGAAATGGTCGGGGACAAGGCGCTCAACCGGAACGCTGCGCGGGTGGCCGAGGCACGCCCCTACACAGGGGTCGCGGACAGCCTCGGGCTGGCCGGGGCGCCTCCGGTCCCATGATCATCCCGCTCGCTCAGGCCGGGCGGTACGACGAGCTCGGCGGCAAGGCCAAAGCGCTCGCGGACCTCC
>SHYV01000075.1 GCA_009692605.1 Myxococcales bacterium | reverse complement strand
GTGGGGCGAGGGGACCACGCGGACCGTTCACGTCAGCGACGGTCCGCCGGCAGTGGCGATCGATGGGACCGGGATGGTACTCGTGCCATCGTTCGTGGACCTTGGCTGCGACCCGGGTTTCCCCGGGTTCCCGGTGCGCGAGACCCCGCAGAGTCTGGGTGATTCGGCGTTGGCGGGCGGGTTTGCTGATCTGGTGACCCGGCCCTGCGTCGACCCCGTGCCTGACCAACCGGAGCACCTCGCCGATCTTCGCCGCACGCTGCCCGGCGGCGTCCGCGTTTGGCCCACTCCCGCGTTGACGCGCGGGCTGGCGGGGAAGGCGCTGAGCGAGCTCGGGCTGCTCTCCAGGTTCCGCATTCCCGGAGTCTCTGACGGGGGGCTGGTGATGGATGACACGGTGGTGCTGCGGAACGCGATGGAGTACGCCCGTCATTTCGGGCTGCGACTGTGGTTGCGACCGGCCGATCCGTCGCTGGATGCGCTGGGAGTCGTTCATGACAGCCCGTTCGCCTGCGTGCTCGGTCTAAGGGGAAACCCCGCTGCCACTGAGGAGATCGGGCTCGCGCGCATCATCGCGCTGGTTCGGGCTACGGGGGCGAGGGTGGTCGCCGGTCCCATCGGCTCGCGTGCTGGCGTTGATCTCCTGCGACGGGCCGCCGCCGATCGACTCCCCGTCGCCGGATACGTTGCCGCTCGCAGCCTCATGCTGGATGAGCGCGTGGTCGAAGTGGGCCCCTACGACACCCGCACGCGCTTGCACCCGCCGCTTCGGTCGGTGGACGACCGGGAGGCGCTCGTGGAGGGTGTGCGAGACCGCGTTCTGGCGGTGGCGGCCGACCACGGACCGCGTGCGCCAGAGGAGAAGGAAATGGAATTTGAGCACGCAGTTCCTGGATCGACCGGCATGGAGTCGGCGTTCGCAGCCACGCTGACCGCGCTGGGCGGCGATCTGGAGGCCACCGTCCACGCGTTGGCGATCGCGCCACGGGCCTTGCTGCCGGAGTCCACCGGGGGGTGGACGCTGGTGGACCCGAACGCCATGGTCACTGTGAATCCCGCTGCCCACCGGTCCTTGGCCCGCAATGACGCTCTTGGGGGGCTGGAGCTGCGCGGACGGGTGGTGGGGTGTTTCCCCTCGATGGAGTTTCTGGTTACCCTGCCGGGATGAGCGAACGCATCCCGATGACCCCCGCCGGCTACAAAAAGATGGTGGCCGAATTCAAGCACATCCGCGAGGTCGTGAGGCCTCAAATTGTACGGGACATCGAGGAGGCGAGGGAGCACGGCGACATCAGCGAGAACGCTGAGTTCGAGGACGCGAAGGAGCGGCAGGCGCACACCGAGGGCAAGGTGCGCGACCTTGAGTATCGAATCGCGATGGCGGAAGTTGTGGATGTCAGCACGCTCGTGCCCAGCGACGTGGTGGTTTTCGGGACAACCGTCAGCATCGAGGACGAGGACTCCGAGGAGAAGCTCACCTACCGCATTGTGGGGCTGGAAGAGGCGAACGTTCGCGCCGGGCTGATCTCCTACTCCTCTCCGATCGGAAAGGCGTTGCTCGGCCGAAAGGTAGGTGACGCCGTGCGGTTCGAAACCCCGAAGGGTACGCGCACCGTCATCATCAACGCGGTGCTGTACCGGTGAGTCGGGGCCCGCCACACGCGACCGGAGATGCACGCCGCTGCGCGCCTCCGCAAACCACTAAGGAATGTCCCCATGTCAATCGAATCGGTCGTGAGCGCGGTCGACGTGCTCAGCCGCTCCCTCTCTTGGGTCCTGCGAAGCCCAGCAGCGCTGGCTGGCCCCTCCCATGTCGAGCCCACGCTCTCCCGGTGGGCCGCGGTAGGTGCACAGGACGCTGAGCATGCCGCTCCTTTCGTCTCTTTGCAGCAGGTGCTCTCCGCATTTTCGGAGCTGAGCGGCGAAGAACGGGGGGCGCGCCTTGGGGTCATCCTGTCGGAGCTTGTCGCGCTCAGGGAGCGTGTTGGGGAGCCCGTTGTCGTCTCAAGCCCGCGCGCGCAGTTGTTACCGGCTGAGGCTGCGGCGACGCCGCTCGCTCTGGCGCCTGCGCCGCCGGTGGTGGTGCTGCCCGCGATCACCGCGGAGATCAGGGAGGAGGTCCGGGCGCTCCGTGCCGAGAGCGCAGACCCGGAGCCCGCTGCGGTTCAGGACCGCGGGGGCGCCCGCGGCCGGGACGAGCAGGGCCGGGACGAGCAGGGTCGGAGCGAGCAGGGTCGGGGCGAGCAGGGTCGGGGCGAGCAGGGCCCGAGCGAGCAGGGCCGGAGCGAGCAGGGTCGGAGCGAGCAGGGCCGGAGCGAGCAGGGCCGGGGCGACCAGGGTCGGGGCGACCAGGGTCGGGGCCGGGGCGAAAGTGCGCGCCGGAACGAGCCGCGCGACGAGCAGACGCGCGATGAACCGCGGCGCGTCGCTCAGGACGATGCGTCCGAAGGTCGAGCCGGGCGAGGGGACCGCCCTGCGCGAGACGACCGGGCGGGTCGGGAGGATCGCGAGCCGCGCCGGGAGCCCGAGCCGCAGCGGGAGCCCGAGGTGCGTTCCTGGGCCTTGGGGCACCCCGAACACACGGGCGCGCCCATCGCCACCCTCGGCGTTTTTGACGCTGAGGAACTGGCGGCGCTGGAGTCCGTCGGCATCGCGGAGATCGCGGATTTGCTGCTGCGCGCGCCCGTGGCAACGGAACGCGCGGGGGATCGGCTGGTCTTCGGAGTCCCGCCGAGCGGCTCGGTCATCGTGCGTGGTGCGGTCCGGAGCCGATGCACTCGCTTTCAGGCAGGGAGCAAGCGGTTCGAGCTTCGGTTGCTGGGCGACCGTGGATCGGTGATCTGTCGCTGGGCGGACCCCCCGGAGGACATCCGCCGGGCCGCGCCCGGGGTTGAGATCGGGGTGGCTGGCCGTTGGGAGGCGGGCGAGGCCCCCGAGTCCGAGCCCGGGGCCGAGGCGGTCTGGGCGGGGGCGGTGTACGAAGGAGAGGTGCTGGGCACCGACGGGCGCGGCGGGGACTGGCTTCCCCGATATGACGTGCCGGGCGTTTCGGACGTGCGTGTGCGTGCAGGGCTGCGGGTGGCTTTGAAGGGGTTTGTAGATGGCCTGGCGGAGCACTTGCCTCCAGACATCGTGGAGCGGCACAAGCTCATCGGGCTAGGTGCTGCGGTCCGGGACGTGCATTTTCCTTCCAACATGTCGCGAAAGGGGCGTGCGCGCCTTGCCTTCGACGAGCTCCTCCAGGTGCAGTTGGGCGTGGCGATGATGCGCCAGCGGCAGGGCCGGGAGCGTGGGGTTGCGAACGCTGCGCTACACGGGCTCGGGGCCCGAGCGTTCGCGATGGCTGGGTGGCAGCTCTCCGACGCGCAGGAGTCGGCGATGGACGACATCCGGCGGGACCTTCGGCGAACCCAGCCCATGGCGCGGCTGCTTCAGGCTGATGCGGGCGCAGGCGTTCAGGACGTTTTGGTCGCGACGATGCTGATGGTGGCTGAAAGCAAGCATCAGGTCGTCTTCCTTTGCCCGGATGCGTTGGCTGCGGAGCACCAGTTCCTTTTCTCCCAGGAGCTGCTTCGAAACGCGGGCGTCGAGCCCGTCTTGCTGACGGGGCCACCTCGCGGGCCCGCCGCTGACGCGATCAAGAAGGGCGAGGCCCTTGTGGTCTTCGGAACCCACGCGATCGCGGAGGACCCGCCGACGTTTCGCAAACTTGGTCTCGTGATCCTGGAGGAGCGCGCGAGCTTTGGCAGGGTCCAGCTCTCTCGCCTTGAAGGGGACCGGCCGGACCTTCTGGTGGTGACGCCAAGCCCCGTGGCGGCCTCGGTGGCTCTTTCGGTCTACGGTCATCTTGCCCTCACTACGCTGCCCGCCCCTCCGGCCGCGGTCACGACCACGGTGTTCGGCACCGATCAGCGGGAAGATGCCTACGCAGTGGCCCGCGAGGCGGTCGCCAACAAGAATCAGGTGCTGCTGGCGTTTCCCCTCCTCCGTGGCGCCGATATCCTCTCGTCCTCCGAGGCCCGCCGGATGGCGGAGACGCTTCGCGAGACCACTTTTCCTGAAGCCCGCATCGCGATCTTTCATGGCTCGCTGTCGAAGGAGGAGCGGTTCAGGGCGTTTGATGACTTCCAGCACCGCCGGGTGGACGTGTTGCTGGCCACCACTCAGGTCGAGAACGGGCCGGTCATCCCGAACGCCGCAGTGGTGATCGTCGAACACGCGCAGGAGTTTGACATCGTGCGGCTGCACCAGCTGCGGGCGTTGGTGGGCGGCGGGGCCCGGGCCGGCCGATGCCTGCTGGTGCTCGGTGAGACTGACCCCGGCGCGCGGTCGCGCATCGATGCCTTCTGCCGCGAGACGGATGGCTGGCAGATCGCGGAGCTTCAGGCCGGCTACACGGGCTCCGAGGAGATCCCCGGGTTCACATGGGCGGAGCCAGCCAAGGACAGGGATCTGCTCATCAGGACGAGGCAGGACGCTGTTCGCCTGCTTGCCATCGACCCGGGCTTGAAGCGGCGCGTCCACCGGGCGTTGCTGGCGCAGGTGCGCACGCGGCTCGGCGAGGATGTCTCCCTCGACGTAGAGCCGGAGCGGGTGGTGGTCGGTGCGACGGCTGTCGCGGCCGCTGCCGTGGCAGCTCAGAGCAGCCGACGCAAGCGGCGCCGTCGCCGGTGAAACGGCGACCGGCCGCCGGCTCGGCGAGGCGACCGGCCTTCCGCGTGGGGGAGGCATGAAGGCGGCTTGCACGGTGACCGTGCATGCGCCGCCGTCCCGCCTGCTCTCGGAAATTCTTGATTTTCCGGCGTATCCCCTTTTTATTTCTGATATGCGCCGGGCAGTGGTGGTCCAGCACAGCACCGGCGGCACCGAGTGGACGGTCGCGTTTGAGGCCGAGGTCGTGCGTGCCCTGAACTATACGCTGCAGATCTGGCGCGCGCCGGACCTGCCGGACGGCAGCAACGTCGTTCGATGGTCGCTCGTAGATGGCGCCTTGTTCAAGGCGAATGAGGGGAGTTGGACCCTCCGCCCGTTGGACGGGCCCGCCCCGCGTACGTTGGCGACCTACGAAATTCGGGTCGAGCTTGGCGTGTTTGTGCCGGCGTCCCTCATGGCGAGCTTGATCGGCACCAGCCTGCCCGGCATCGTCGCCGCGTTCAAGGCTCGGGCCGAGGGACCGCCCGGGTAGCCGGCCTCGCCGCTTTTGGCGCCGCTCCAGATTACTACGCCGCATGGAAAACTACGCTTCCGCTGATTGGTCCCCGGTCGACATGCTTCAGCGCGCGTGGGAGCGGGCGTCCCCCTACTTGATCCTGCTCGCCGGGGTGACCTTTGCGGTCTACGCCGTCCAGTTCGGCGTCTCACTGGTGTTCGGCCTGATTCAGGGGGTCATCGTGGGCATCGCGTCCGCGGTCGCTCAGGACCGTGGTGGTCAGGAGGCCGAGGTCGCCGCCCAGCTGGTCCGTGTCCTTCTGGACATTGGCAAGTCGTTCCTCACCTTCCCGCTCACCATGTTCACCACGGGGGCGCTCGCCCGGCTGGCGCTCTCGGTTGCGCGCGGCGAGCCAGCCGATCTCGGGGCATTCAGCATGGCGTTCTCCAAGATCGGGTCGTTGTTGCTCGCCGGGCTGCTCACCGGTCTCGCTGTCGTCGTGGGTACTTGCTGCTGCATCATTCCCGGCATCATCGTCGGCGTTGGGCTCCAGTTCGTGGTCTTGGTCGTGATGGACACCGAGCTTGGCGCGCTCGGGGCGGTCCAGTACGCATGGGCCGTGGCCAAGGGTCACCTGCTCAACCTTTTCGTCTTCGGGCTGTTCATGGGCTTGGTCGGCCTGGCGGCTTTCTGCGGCACATGTGGTTTGGGGCTCGTTGTATTTCAACCCGTCGCGCTGGTCGCTCAGGCCCTGATCTACATCCATGTTTCGGGTCGCACGCAGGACTTCTTGCCCGACCCGGTGGTGTAGGGCCGTTGCGGTTCGCCTGCGTCTCCGATCTTCACCTCGCGGGGCCAGAATGCCCGAGACAGGTCGGGTTCCTCGCGTTTCTCGATCAACTCGAGTGCGACCGCCTGTACCTCTGCGGTGACATCTTCCAGCACTGGTGGCACTGGCCGGCCCGTGATGGCGCGGCGTCGCCTCGCCCATTTCCCCAGTACGTTGAGGTCATTGAGCGCCTCCGCAGGTTCTCCCTCGGGGTGCTGCCGGGCAACCACGACTGGCACGTTCACGAGTTCTTCGAGATGTTGGGGGCCGAGATGCCCGGTCCCGACGGGGTCCTCCGGACGTCCTGGGGGAGCACCACCGTCGCGCTGGCGCACGGAGACCAGGCGGACGACGCTGCTGGCTACCGCGCGCTCACTGCGGTCCTCCGCGGCTCGATGTTCCGAACGCTGGTGAACCGGATGACGCCCGATCAGGCGTGGCGGTTCTTGGGCGGGCTCGCCGGAAATGGCGCGGTGCGAAGGAACCCTGCTTTGATCGCGGCGCAGGTGGCGTGGGCGTTGCGCCAGCCCGAGGACATCGTGATCTTCGGTCACACGCACGCGCCGAAGCTCACCCTGTCCTCCGAAGGCGTGGGGGGGGCGCTGCGTGCCAGGACCGTCGTGAACATCGGGGACGGTGTCTCTCACGGCACCTGGGTGGAATTCGACTCTCAGGCTCGCCCGGCGCTTCGGATTCGAGAATTCGCCGTTCCTTTGCACCCGAGCGCTTGACGGTACTCCCCGCCAGCCGCTAGGAAGCGCTCTGATTGTCGGAGTGCGCGTGTCTATCAGGGTTTGTCCGAACTGCGGTATCGAGGTCCCCCAGATCGCGAACCTGTGCAAGAGCTGCTTCCACGACTTCAAGGCGGTGGTGGCCAAGGGCCGGTCGCCCCTGTTCCCGATCGTGCTGCTCGCGCTCGGCTGCGCCATCGTGAGCGCAGCCGCCTTCGGCTACATTCAGGATCAGAACAAGACCTCGAAGATCTCCATTGACAGCGAGACGCAGTCGATGGTCTTCACCACCCGGTACGCAACGCGAACCGAGGCCGACCGGGTGTACTTCAAGGACATCGCCTCGGTCGAGTACATCTCCAATACGCGGCCGCGCCCGTTTCAGGTGGACGTGGTGACCTCGCGCGGGGATCGCTTTGTCTACAAGCAGGCGGATCAGCCGCTCGACGTTCAGGCTCGCAAGTTGGCTGAGCTCACCGGGCGGCCGCTGATCGAGCGCGACGAATCTGGCGCCTCCAAGCCGGACGGGCTGAAGTGACCTTCGTTTGGAAGCGGGCCGACGGTCGGTGAACGCGATATCGCGCGACCGTACCCGCTTTCGCGGGACGGAGTACCTCGGTGTTTGAGCAGGCCCTCGGCTTTCTAAGCAACGACCTCGCGATCGACCTCGGGACCGCGAACACGCTCGTCTACGCGACGGGTCGGGGCATCGTGGTGGACGAGCCGAGCGTAGTGGCTGTACACCGTGGGCCCGGCGGGCACCTCGGCAAGGTGCTCGCTGTCGGGACCGAGGCCAAGCGGATGGTCGGCCGGACCCCAGGGAACATCGTCGCTGTGCGCCCGCTGAAGGACGGGGTGATCGCTGATTTCGCGATCGCCGAGCAAATGCTTCGATGGTTCATCCAGGAGGGGTTGGGCCGTCGAACGCTTCTCCATCCCCGCATGGTGGTGTGCATCCCGTTCGGCGTGACCGAGGTCGAGAAACGCGCGGTGCAGGAGTCGGCCCGGTCGGCCGGTGCGCGCGAGGTGTTTTTGGTCCCGGAGCCGATCGCGGCGGCCATGGGCGCGCTGCTGCCGGTGCATGAAGCGGTTGGCAGCTTGATCGTGGACATCGGGGGGGGGACGACGGAGGTCGCGGTGACGACCCTCGGCGGCATCGCCCAGAGCCAGTCGCTGCGCGTGGCGGGAGACGCCATGGACGAGGCCCTGACAGCGTACATGCGGCGCCGGTTCAACTGCTTGATCGGCGAGCGCACCGCAGAAGACGTCAAGCTCGCGATCGGGTGCGCGGCGCCGATCACCCCGGTCCGCTCGATGATCGTGAAGGGTCGGGACCTGACGACGGGGGTGGCGCGACAGGTTGAATTGACGAGTGACGACGCCGCAGAGGCGTTGAGCGACTGCGTGGCGCACATCATCGAAGCCGTCCGGGTGACGCTGGCGACCACGCCCCCCGAGTTGGCTGCTGACATCGTGGATCAGGGCGTGGTCATGTGCGGGGGGGGCTCGCTCCTGACCGCGCTGGATCAAGTGCTCAGCGACGCGACCGGCCTGCCGGTCATGATCGCCGAAGAGCCGCTTCGCTGTGTCGCCCTTGGCGCGGGGATGATCCTTGAGAACCCCGAGTTCCTCAAGCGGGTGGCGCTGTAGGTCTGCACGCGGGTCCCCTGCGGGAATTGGGGCTCACCCCCCGAGCAGGGCGAGGATCTCCTGAGCGTGGCCGTTCGCCTTCACGGGATCGATCACGTGCGTCACGAACCCGCCCTCATCGATGATCACCGTGATGCGGGCGATGCCCATGTACTCGCGGCCATAGAGCTTTTTCATCCGCCAGGCGCCGTATTTCTCGCAGAGCCGGGCGGGATCTTCGGCCGAGTCGGCGACGAGCGAGAACGGGAGGCACTCCTTGGCCTTCCACGAACCATGCTTCTTGACGGTGTCCTTGCTGACCCCAAGGACCACCGCATTTTTCGCCGCGAGGGCGTCGTGGTGGTCACGAAAGCCGCGGGCTTCGATGGTGCAGCCCGGGGTGTCGTCCTTGGGGTAGAAGTACAGTACGAGCTTCTTCCCGAGGAAGGTCGCGAGCGACACGGTCCCTGATTCGGTGACGGCTGTGAAGTCGGGAGCGCGCTGGCCTACCTGAGGGCGAGGAGTGGAGGTCATTGTGCTTCCGGTGTGCGGGGGGCGGCCAAGACTTAAGGGCTCAACGGGTCAGGAGCGGGTGCGGCCGCTGGGGGCGGGCGAGGGGAGGGGGGAATGTACTTGATCGCGTCGGTCGTGGCGACCAGCAGCCCGGAGTCCACGTTGGGCCCGCCGGGCTCGGTGGGCTGCGGCGCCGCGATGGGGATGGCGCGGCGGAATCGCCCGGGCAGCGCGGCCGCTACGCTTCGTGTCCCCAGGTCCACCACGAACGTGCCGGAGACCGGCGGTGCATCACGCCCTCGGAGCGCATCGTCAGTGGCGGCGCCGTCGGGCTCGGGCCATCTGCCGATTCGACCCGGGCTCTCGTCCGACCCGCTGCCTTGGGCCACCCCGAGCTGTCCCAGCAGGTAGCGTCCGCCGCCATCGACGTAGAGCCCGAACGCCGGCGCATCCAGCGGCAGCGTCCAGTGCGGACTGAGCGTCAGCGGGTCAAGCCCTCGAAGCGTGCCGTCCGGCCAGGCCATCACGTACAACTCCTGGCCGGTGGGGTGGAGCGAAAGGGTCGCGGGCCAAGGCTGGATGGTCTCGTCGAGGCCGAGCCGGACCGCCTTCAGGCCGGGCTTAGAGCTCCCGCCCCCGGTGCGCATGAGCGTCGAACCCCCACCGGCGAGCAACGCGACGCGCCCATCGTCCGGAGTGCGGATCAGCCGGTAGAAGCCGATGCGCCCACCGCTCTGGCCGGACTCCAAGATCGCCGCCGAGAATTGGTGAGTAAACAAGGCGG
This sequence comes from Myxococcales bacterium, assembly GCA_009692605.1. GTDB lineage: Bacteria > Myxococcota_A > UBA796 > UBA796 > SXON01 > CAIUMM01. The sequence goes on along the minus strand of SHYV01000075.1, from coordinate 11,327 downwards.
CCTGACCGTCCTGATCCTCCTCTGCAGGCGCGCTCGGGGACTCGGACATCGGGAGCCCATTCGAGGCTGCGGGCTCACCTCCGAGGAGCGGTCGGGCGCAACGACCGATGTCCGGGCAGTCCGCCACGAGCATGATCGCGCCGTTCTCCAGAGTCAGGCTGCTGACGCCCTGAGTGTCGCAGTCCAGACGCGCCCGAGACGTGAGGTTCCTCACCGACGTTGCCCAGACGCCCTGGTCATCGAGGACGAAACAGGCGCCCGATTGGGTGCACTGAACATCCAGCAGGCTGGGCCAGGACACCCAGCGGGCCACCTCCGGGGTGGGCTCCACCAGTCCCAGCCTGGTGTGGCAGGCTGCGAGCACCAGCAGAGGTACGCCAAAGCAGAGCATTTTCACTGGGTGCCGGTAACGCGGTCCGACTCGGCAACGGCCGGCGTGGTCGAATCGGATTAGCCCCCGCCCCGAGTGAGGTGTCGAATTGGACGACCGTAAGCCGAGGTACGGTGGGGGCCTAAGCTTAGGCAAGAAGGGGCCACGCCCCCGTGGTGGCAAGGTGGCCAGCCCTTCCCCGAGCCCTGATCAGCTGCTTCGACGACGAAAGGTCGAGGAGTTGGGTAAACAGGGTCTGCCGTTGGCATTGGCGCAGGCTGTCGCCAACGGTCAACTGACGCTGAATGACGCCGTCCTCAAGCTCCAGCGTGCGGACGAGGCCGCACGGCTCGTTCGGCTGCACGGCATCGCCCACTCGCTTGCGGTGCAGGTCGCGATGGGACAGGCCGACCTCGCGACCGTCCTCTGCACGCGTCGGGTAGAGGCGTACGTCAAGGAGAGCTCGGGTCGGACCCTTTTTGACCTGATCGGCTCGACCTGGGCGCTGGGGGTGTACGGGCAGAAGACGCGCCAGTTGACCATGCTCCGCAACGACAAGTACGAGGTGGAGGTTCGGAAAGCCGGCGAAGGCCAGACCGGTGAGCCGGAGTTGCTGCACAAAACGACCGTGAAGTACGCCTATGCGCCAGCAGATTTCAAGCTCGTTCGTAAGCACCTCGAGTACGACAAGGAGCTCCGCTCCACGTCTGCCGAGCCCCGTTTGCGCCCGCAGGACCGGTACGCGTGTTCGGACCGGAAGATCGGTGCGTGGTGGAACGGCAAAACCGTGGTGCGTCTGGCCACGATGGAAGGCGAGGTTTTCACAGGGGAGATCGCCTGGTTCTCAAAATTTGAGGTTGGCCTGCAGAATCGGGCGGGTGTCGAGGTCGTGGTCTTCCGCCACGCGCTCGCCGACGCGCGTGAGGGGAAGCACTGATGGGCGCGCTCAAGGGCGGACTCTCCGCGCGACGGTACCAGGTGATGGGCGATCTTCCAGCCAACTTTCAGGACGACGCCATTGCCAAGCTCAACCAGAACGCCTTTCGGGATGCGCTGACCGCGGTGCACAAGGAGGAGCGATTGGGCTGGGTGCAGGTGCACAACTTGCTGGACACTGAGTTCGACGACATCAACGTCTGGCTGTACCAGCAGTTCGCGACCTTTTCCATGCGCGTAGACAAGAAGGTTATTCCCGCGACGCTTTTTCGCGCCATGCTTCAAAAACGCCAGCAAATCTGGTGTAAGGCGAACAACCGCGAGCGTGTGCCGTTCACGGTCAAGGCCGAGCTGAAGGAGGCGCTGGAGCTCGAGCTGCTCGAGAAGACGTTGCCCAGGGTCACCATCGTGGACGTGGTCTGGAATACGACCGAAGGCTGGGTGCTGTTCAACAGCCATTCTGCGGCCCAGAGCGACCGCTTTCGCAAGCTGTTTCACCGGACGTTTGGGTACATCCTTCAACCGTTTACGCCGCTGGACTTCGTCGCGGATCTGCCCGAAGTGGCCGCTCGGCTGCTTTCTTCGGGGTCCACGGATCTTCGCAGCGTCAGCGAGGGTGAGCATCACGAGACGGGAGCGGACACATGAGCGACGATTCCAAGGCTGAGGGCGTTCCGGGGGGGCCCGAAACCGAGACGCCCCCCCACATCGCGAGTGACTTCTACCTGTGGCTCTGGTTCGCCAGTGAGGTTGGCCGCGGTCAGCTCGAGCTGCCCGATCAGGCGCCGTTCTCCTGGTGGGTGGATGATCGGCTCTCCTTCCGCCCGGTCGGCGAGGACAAGGTCCACGCTGTCCTTACCGGAGACAACCCGTCGACGACGCCGGAGGCGCGGGCGGCATTGGCGGGGGGAAAGGTACTGCGGGACGTTCGTTTGGCGATGCGTCGTGATGACCGCGAGTACAGCGTGACGCTTCGCGGCTCCAACGTCTCGATCTCGGGCGCCAAGCTGCCGGCGCTGGTCAAGACCGGCGACCCGGCCGAGATCCTCTATGAGCGCATGTTCTTGTACGAGGAACTGCACTGGATGGTCGGCACCATGTTCCGGAAGTTCGCTGAGGAGCGAGCGTCGGACGGATGGGCGGCGTTCGCGGACCGGATGCGGGACTGGGCGGCTGGCCGCGGGATTTGAACCACCCTCTTCTTGCGGCGCGACGCTATAGATTCCGTTCGTGTCCAAACCCACCCTACGTGTGCTCGTCGTTGATGACGAGGAGAGCCTGCGGCACGTACTCGGACTGATGCTCGGTCGAGTTGGGTACGAGGTCTCCAGCGCACGAAACGGTAGGGAGGCGCTGGGCCGCCTTGGCGGCGTGGACGTCGTGCTCTGCGACATCCGGATGCCGGAGATGGATGGGCTGCAGTTCCTGGACGCGCTGCCCGCCGGCGCACCCCCGGTCGTGATGATGAGCGCGTACGGTAGCGTGGACACCGCGTTGGAGGCGATGCGCCGTGGGGCGTACGACTACGTCTCCAAGCCGTTCAAACAGGACGAGATCGTGCTCACGCTGCGTAAGCTCGAGGAGCGGGAGCGGCTGCTCGCGGATCGTGGCGCGCTCGCGGTGGAGAACGCGCGGCTCGCAGAGCGGTCTGGCGAGCCGATCGATGGCTTCATTTCGCAGGCGCCAGCGATGCGCGAGGTCCTGCGCATCGCGAGTCGGGTGGCGCCTCACGATACGACCGTCCTGCTCACCGGGGAGAGCGGCACCGGGAAGGAGGTGCTGGCGCGCGCCATTCATCGGCTCTCGACCCGCGCCCAGAAGGCATGGGTGGCCATCAACTGTGCAGCGATCCCTGACAACCTCCTCGAGAGCGAGCTGTTCGGGTACGTCCGGGGCGCGTTCACCGGCGCGGACCGGGCGCACGCCGGGCTGTTCGAGCAGGCGAACGGCGGCACCCTTTTTCTCGACGAAATAGGAGATCTTCCCCTTGCGCTGCAGGGAAAGTTGCTGCGGGCCTTGCAAGAGGGCACAGTCCGGCGGCTCGGGGCGCGGGCTGATGACAAGGTGGACGTTCGCGTCCTTGCCGCTTCGGCTCAGAGCCTGACGCCCCCCCGGTTTCGGGAGGACCTCTACTATCGCCTCGCCGTCGTCCACCTGCATTTGCCGCCGCTACGGGAGCGCCCCGAGGACGTCCCCCCGCTGCTCGACCACCTGTTGGACATCCTCTCGGCCCGACTCCGGCTGCCACGACCCGCTGTCGATGTAGAAGCCCGGCGCGTCTTGCTCAGCGCGGGTTGGCCCGGCAATGTCAGGCAGCTGGAGAACGCTCTCGAGAGGGCGATGGTTGTGTGCGATGGTCGCGTGCTCACCTGCGACGATCTGCCCCGCGACGTTGGCCGGCTGGGCGCCGAGCGCGCGCGGAATCAGGATGCCGCAGGCGACCTGTCGATTCCCCGACAGACCGAGGCCCTTGAGCGACGCCTGATCGAGAGGGCGCTGACCGAGAGCGGCGGGAACAAGGCGGCCGCAGCTCGGGCGCTGGAGATTTCCTACAAGGCGCTGCTGTACAAGGTTCGCGAGTTCGGGTTGGACACGTGAAGCCATCCGGACGGGCGCAAGTCTTTCTCGGTCTGTCGGCGGGGGCCGTCGCGGGGTGGTTCCTGCTGATGGGCACGCTCGGGGGCGACCTGCGGGAGGGCGAGGCGGCCATCGCCGGCGGGCGGCCGGACCTTGCCGAGGCCGCGTTCCGACGAGCGCTCACCCGGGACCCGACCAGCGAGCGCGCGATGTATGGAATCGGCTGGGCATGGCACATGGCGGGGGAGGAGGACGAGGCCCGAGAGGCATTCCGACTGCTTGCGGAGGTGCACCCCGACAGCCCGCTTGGGTACAAGGGCATCGGGAGCGTGTGGATGGCTGAGGGGAACGCGAAGGAGGCGAGGGCCTCGTTCGAGGTCGCGCTACAGAAGGCCGCGGACGGGCCCCACGCGATCAAGATCGAGGACAGTCTAGCCCTTCTGGCGTTGTCGGGGCAGGATGGGCCGGCTGCGCTTTCGGCGTTCGACGCCCTCCTCGCCCGTGACCCCGACCGGGCCGAGTTCCACTGGGGGCGGGCGGAAGCGCTGCTGCTGCTCAATCGGGGTGACGAAGCGATGATCGAGGCGGACGAGGCGGTGGCCTGCGCAGTCGGGGCCGGAGCCCGGCTTCAGGGGATGTCGCTGATCACCCGCGCCCGGACGCTGCTTGAGGTGAGCGGCGGTCGCGTGGACGCAGGTGGCTGCCAGCAGACCGCGCCTCCCGTTTACGCATGGCTGGCGCAGGCCGACCGGGACCTCGACCAGGCGCAGGCGCTCGGGATGGACCTTCCGTCTATTCAGGGTGTGCGCCGCACCGTGCTCGACCGCCGCGGCAAGGTGGATGACATCTGCCCCGGGCAACGCCCGCTGCGAATGCCGGGGGTACCTTGACCGAAGGGGAGGAACATTGTTCCCTCATGGGCAAAGTTTTCCGTCCGCTGCGCGCGTTTCGCTCGGCCGGGGCCGCTGCCGGCGTCGCGTTGGTGCCGTTTAGAGGCGTGCTTCCCTTCGCAGCCTTTACGGGTGCGAGCCGCCGCTGGGCCCCTCGTTCGAGGTATGATTCTTGCATGCCGTACGTTCATGTCCGACTTCCAGCCCGCCGACCGCGCCGCCACCATCGGGTGGACCGGCTGGGGCATAGCCTCGCTGAGCTCGGCATTGTCATCGCGCTGCTGTCGGTGCTTGCCGGGATCGGGTGGTCGAGCGCCCGCGGCATGCTCGGGCAGTTCAGGCTCATGAGCGCCGCTCGCCTGTTCCAGTCCGACGCGCAGAGCCTGCGCGCGCTCGCCATCGCCACGAACCGCGAGGGCCGGATCCTGTTGACCGAAGCGGACGTGGAAATGGACCCTCAGGAGGCCCAGATTGGGATGTGGCTCCTTCAGGTGGGCGACAAGTCGTCCGGAAGCACCGAGTGGGACACGCTGCCCATCGACCTTGACGGCGCGGCTGTGAGCGATCAGGGCGAGCGCAGCCTCGACGAGGGTGGATCTGAGGAGCGCTACGGTGTCAGTCTGGCGACCTGGGGCACGATCGCTGGGCCGGGGATCGGCAATCAGGATGCGATTGTATTCTCGCCTCGAGGGTTTATCGCGAACCCAGCCGACGATTTCGTCGATGGGTACATCACGGTCGAGGTGGTCAATAAGCGGGGCGAGCGGGCCGAAGATGGCACGTTTCCCCACGTCAGTCTCCGCATCGCTCGCGGCGGGCTGGCCCATATGGAAGCTTCGGAGACGACCGCGCTGGCCGACGGCAGCGTGGGCGTTGGGGGAACGACTACACCATGACGCACCGCCTCCAGCGGCCCGTTCGCGCGGGCTTCACGCTCATCGAGGTCATGATCGCTTCGGCGATTCTGGGCCTGTCTCTCGTCGTCATGTTCGGCTTTCACAGTCAGGCTGTGCGCGCGAACATGAACGCTCACCGGATGACGGACTGCACCTACCTTGCCCAGTCGCACCTTGAGCAGCTGTTGGCCGAGGACTGGACCCGCGAGTCGACTCAGCCGGATCTGGGAGATCTGGGCGGCACCGACCCGGCCACCTTGGGGATCATCGACAGCCTCGAGCATGTGGGATCGACCGTGAACGCAGCGAACGACGTGGACATCTCGCACGGCCCGATCATCTACGAGGTGTCATGGGATGTCGAGGGATTGGGTGGCAGCGACCCCAGCGGTGACGACGACTGGCTGCGGCTCCGGGTGCGCTGCAAGTACCCCGACGCCCAGTTCGGCACCCACCACGCGGCGACGGTCTCCAGCTACCGCTTTCGGGACTCGTAGGATGAACGCGCCGCTGCCACACCAGACCACCGCGGGGTCTTCCGACCAGCCGCCCATGCTGCGCCGGCACCTCGCGCGCTCGGCCCTTCAGGCTGGTTTCACCCTTGTCGAGCTGATGATCGCGATCGCCGTTGGCGCGTTCGTCGTCTCCGCGCTCTACGCCTTGTTTGTCGGGCAGATGCGCCAGTTCCTGTATCAGGACCTGCAGATGGAGATGCACCAGAACATGCGTCTGGGGATGGACATCCTCTCTCGCACGGTTCGGATGGCTGGGTACGGCACCGGGTCGGTGACGCTCGGCCTGTTCGGAGACGGTGGGGACGAGGACGCCTCGTTGTCCGCGATCATGTCCTATGATGGGCTCGGGCCGGGGGGATCGGACGCGATCACGGTGGTGTCGATGGACCCTGCGCTGGTGTTCAACACCTACGAAGCGTCGCCGCCGCCGTGTAGCTCGACGAGCCTCAGCGTTGTTCCCGGCGTCAACGATCAGGCGACCAAGCTGGGCCAACTGCTGAACGGCGAGGCCCTGCTCTGCGTCGACTACGCTGGGATCGGGCAATTCACCAGCTATCTGTTCAACCTCACGTCCGACCCGGACGCTGCCGGCGGAGTGGTCACCATCGCCGACGGCACGGCGTATGCGGATTTTGCGAACGCCTGCGGCACCGAGAACAACCTGCCGATGATCATGACCTGCTCCCGCGCCGAGGTCGCTACGTTCTACATTGACGCGGACGACACCGACGGCGTGGGCGCGGGGAGCGCCGAGCACCCCGTCCTGATGATGGATCTGGACTTCGAGTCGCCGGACGACGACGACATTCCGGTCGTGGACAACGTCGAGGACTTTCAGGTGGCCTACTGCGTCAAGCCCGTGATCGGCACGACGGACTGTGCGGACAGCGGGCTGGACTGGGTTTCTTCCATCACGACGGACCAGGTCGCGGACGTCTACATGGTTCGAATGACGATGGTGGTCCGGTCGTCTCGCCCCGATCTGGCGCGGACCTACCAAGGTGCTCCCCTTTCAATTGAAAATAATACCCCGGCAGCGACCGCGGACCATTATTATCGTCAGGTGATGACGAGCCGCGTCGCGGTCCGTAACCTCCGAATTCAGGCGAACCTCTGATGACGAAGCCGACCTCCGTTTCGCGTCCGATCGACGTGCCGCCGCACGCCTGCGTGTCTGGGCTCAACCGGTCCCGTCGCCGCGGCAAGCGGGACGGGTACGCCATGCTCATCGCGATGATCCTGATGGCGGTGATCGCGGTGATCGGGTCTACTTCGTTGTCGATCGCAGGGGTCGATCAGCGGATCGCCGTGCACAACATGCGCCACATGACGATCTCCGACTCCGCCGATGCCGGGACGGATCACTCCCGATTCTCGCTCATGTACGCCGACCCCGTGAACGAGGGGTGGGACTCCGCGACCGCCGAGACCTTCGTGACGAAGGAGGACGCCGACCCGATCTTCGAGGGCATCTTGTTCCCGACGACGTTGGGCAACTACTGGGTGGACGCGACGTACCTCAAGTGCTCCAACCCCCCGCCGGGGTACAGCACCGAAAATGGCAACATCAGCTTCCGCTCCGACTTCTGGAACATGACCTCTCAGGCTGAGTTCATGGATTCGACATGGACCGATTTGAACCCCACCCGCGCCACCGCTGTGGCCACCTTGCGAAAGGTGGTCCCCGGTGGTTGCAAGATTCGCTGAGGTGACCATGCCCGCTGTCCAACGGTACCCTCTTGCCTTACTTCGAACTGCCTTCTCGCTCGGGATGCTCCTGAGCGCTGGCGCCGTGGCTACGCCGGCTCACGCGGCGGACGGCACTGACGAGCTCCTGTCCGACCTTCAGCGGGTGCCGCCGATCGTGATCTTCGTGGTGGATCTGTCCGCGGATATGGACAATCCCTGCAACGGCACGAGCACCAACTCCTGCTGGACCGATACGGTGACCGCGATCGAGAACTTGTCTCGGCATTACGACTTCGCCCGGTTCGGCGTGGTCGGTACTGCGAGCTCCGCGGGCACGGACACGTTCACCGAGATCGCGCCTGCGGGAAGCTCCTACGCCGATATTTCGGCCGCGCTGGCGCTGGTTTCGCCTGGAAGCGGCACGACGCGAAACATGTCCGAGACGATCGAGTCCATCGGTCTGGACTACCTCGCGAACGGCACCGCCGATGGCGACGATGTGGCGGAGTGGACCAGCTCCCCCATCGGCTACACGTGCACCGACACGCACATCGTCGTGCTCGCCAAGGGCAACCCGACTGACGACGACCAGATCGAGTTCGACGCCTCCCACGCGTCCATCTCCCCGGACATCACCTGCGACGCGACGTTCACCGAGGGTACCTCCCCGGACGAACAGTGCCTCTACGACCAGCTCGTGACGCACCTCTACAATACGGATTGGTCCTCGCTGTCCGGTACCCAGCGCGCCGTCGTGCACACGATCGGGCTCGGTTACTCGTCGGGGTCCCTCGCGGACAAGCTCTACGCGAACGCCCAACTGAACACGGTGGGCGAAGGCACGTACTCGTTGGTCACTAACGGCGACGAGATTCTGGGAGCGATCACCAGCATCTTCTCCGAGATCGAGGCCGGCACCTACACTCGTTCGTCGCCCGTCATCACGGTCGATGGCGCGTACATGATCTACGATTTCTACGAGATGACCGGCTCCAACCCGCTGGCACAGGGGCACGTGCGCGCCTACTCCCTCGTCACCGATCCGGCCGACCCCTACTACGGGCAGGTGGACTACACGGCGGGCGACGAGGACTACGGGGGCGCGGTCTGGGACGGCGGAGACCTTCTGGTCAGCCGTATCGTCGAGCACGCGGACCACGACGAGTTCGACAACGACGGTATCCGGCACCGTGACATCTACTTCTGGGACGACACGATCGCAGGGTCGTACATGACCGCTCAGGCGGCTGACAAGCGCCTCTCCTTCGACAACGACTTCGTGACCGCCGTGGGCATGTCTTCCGTCCTTGACAACTTCCTCGATACGAGCCGGACAGACTGGTCCGACTGCGCGTCGGGGACGACGTCGCCCGAGGCCTATGACCTCGATCTGGACTGCGACGTGGATGACGACGACATGCAGGCCTTCGTGGACTTTGCCCGTGGTCTCCCCACGTCGACCTTCCGCTACCTCGACATGGAGCACGGCTCCTGGAAGTTGCAGGACTCGCCCTACGCCGTACCTGTCGTCGTCTCGGCGCGTGATGGCATGTACTCGATGGACACCTCCTATCAGGCGTTCCTCGCGGACCTCGAAGCGGACACGGCGAACGCGCCTACGATCGTTCTGGTCCCGGCGAACGACGGCATGCTGCACGCCTTCCGGCTGGAAGATGACCCCGACACCGTCAACGACGAGAAGGGTCAGGAGCTGTGGGGCTGGATCCCCGGCTACCTCCTGCAGCGGGAGCACGACACCGAGTGGGCGAACCACCTCATCGACCAGATGTTCTACGGCCGCACGTTCATGTTCGATGCGACGCCTACGGTCGAGGACGTTTGGATCGACGATGGCGACGGCGTGAAGGCTCAGGACGGCAGCGAGTGGCACCGCATCGTGGTCGTCTCTCAGGGCATGGGCGGGCCGGTCACCATGGCGCTCGACATCACGAGCACCCGGTACCCGACCTTCTTGTGGGAGCAGACCAACACCACCGACCACACGGCGATGGGCTACACGACGAGCCGCCCTACGGTGTTCAACGTGTACGACGGGGCGCGGTCTCACGACCAGTGGGTGGCGATGTGGGGCGGCGGCCGCGCTGCCGGATTCACGAGCACCGCTTCCGGGACTGCCTACTACCAGTCGGCGGAAGCGAACCTGTACATGTGGAACACTGGGGATACGCCGTATCTGGACAGCGAGGGCGTCGGCTACTCCGATGCCGGCGACAACATCGGCGAGGACGATGGTCTGGGGAACCAGCACCCCGACATTCTGGCCGGACGGGAGAGTGAGAGCGACGTCGACTACGACTCCGACGACAATCTTGAGAACTCCTACATCTCCGCGGCGCTCGCGATCGTGGACGTGGACGGCGACGGCGACGGCGACGTCATGTACTTCCCGGTCACCACGGCGTACACGCCGACCGACGACACCAATCCGGATGACGGCAGCGCCGGCACGGGCCCAGGGGACCCCACGGTCCCTGGCTCGTCCTGGATGTACAAGGCGATCGTCGACACGACGAACGTGGATGATCTGAAATGGTGCCAGTGGTACGACCCGATGAACGGCACCGACGGCGGCAATGGTGTGGGCACGCGGCCCGAGGTGTACTACGCCGCTACGACGTCGTGGCTCACCGACGGTTCGCTCGGTGTCTATTGGGGGACCGGCACGCCGTTCAACCGGGACGGCACGAACACCGGGTACTTCTTCGCGATGTACGACGCCGACCCGTTGGACTGCGAGTCGCTCGCCCAGCCGATCACGTGCAACGGCGCCGACGGCTACATGCCGCTCGACTCTGGCGAGGGCATGACATCCGACCCGCTGGTGTACGCCGGCGTGGTCTACTTCACGACCTACACCCCGAATCCTGATCGCTGTGAGAACGGCACGGGGCGCGTCTACGGCATCAAGTTCGACGACTGCTCGCCGGGCATCGATACCAACGACGACGGCGTTTCGGACTCGACCGATGAGGTCTCTCTGGCCACCGAGGGGTATACCTCCGGGGTTACCGTCGGGAACGGCACCGTGTACTACGGCACCGCCACCCCGCAGACTGACGGAAGCGAAGCCGTGGTGGAGACGATCACCGCCACGAACGCGATCTTCATGAACACCGCTACCGTCGCTTGGATGGAGATGTTCTAATCGGGCCCTGGCCGGGAAGGGCTCCCTACTCCTTGCCCAGCTGAGCCAGCTTCTTCAGATTGGCGCGAGCGACTGCGTTCTGCGCGTCCAATGCGAGCACCGCCTTGAACGACGCGACCGCGCCGTCAAAGTCGCCGTTGAGCGCCTGCACGTGGCCGAGGCCTCCGCGAGCTGGCACCCAGTCGGGGTTCAGCTCAAGCGCGGCCCGAAAGTCCCGCTCTGCCTCATCGGGCTGGTTCAAGTGCAGCCGGGCCTCCCCGCGCAGCGCGAGGGCGTTGGCGGACGCCT
>SHYV01000074.1 GCA_009692605.1 Myxococcales bacterium | reverse complement strand
CCGCAGAGAGCCGCATCCGCGACGCCGACTTCGGCCTCGAGACCTCGCACCTCACCCAGAACCAGGTGCTCCAGCAGGCCGGCGTCTCGGTGTTGGCGCAGGCCAAGGGCATCAATCAGGGCGCCCTCTCGCTCCTCCAGTAGCCATCGGCTGATTAGGGACACCCGGGGTCACACCCGGGTGAGCCCTCGGTTCGTAAACGCTCGGGCCTACACCCGGGCGTTTTTTTTCGGAAGAGAACGAATTCAGGAGTTCCAATGTCGACATTCACCGGCGGACTGGTCTCAGGGATCGATACGGCGTCCCTCATCGCCTCGCTGGTGGCGGCCAACTCGACGACCCTCGTCGTCATTCAAGCGCAGCGGGAGGTTGTCTCCGACCGGAAGGACGCGTACGACACGCTCGCGTCCCGTCTGGATTCCTTGGCGTCGACCATCGCCGCGATCGACACGACCACCGAGTTTCGCTCGGTGAGCGGCTCCTCCAACAACGACGCGGTCGGGGTCACCGTAGCCGGCGACGCCGTGGTCGGGCACCTGACCGTCACGGTCGAACAGCTCGCCTCGAGCGCGATGGAGGTGTCCGACGGCGTCGCAGACCGTGACGTAGCGTCGACGATGGCGACGGGCACGTACGCCTTCACGGTCGCCGGGGTCCACACCACGGTGGAGATCGACGCCGGTTCGTCCAGCCTCGACAACGTAGTTAGCGCGATCAACGATCAGGTCGACGGAGTCACCGCCTACGTGATGGATACCGGCGACCCCACCGCGCCGTACCGTCTGGTCATCGCTGTGGACTCGACGGGAGCAGAGAACACGCTCACGATCGACACCACCGGTTTATTTTTGGGCACCGGCTTCATCCCCACCTTCACAGCCGTCACCGACGCGCGGGACGCAGAGCTCACCGTGAACGGCATCGCGATCACCTCCGCCAGCAATGAGGTGACCGACGTGATTCAGGGGGTCACGCTCAGCTTAACTGACGTCACCACCACCGACGCCACCGTGACCATCAGCAGCGACGTCAGCGGGATGGCCACGAAGCTGGCTGCCGTCGTTTCGGCGTACAACTCCGTGATGTCCTATATACGGGGCCAGAAGGCGTGGAACCCGGACGAGGGGATCGAAGGCAGCTTCGTCGGTGAGAGCCAGACCAATACGCTGATTCGCAGCCTGCAGACGCTCACCGGGAACCAGTACACCCCGGTCGGCGACTTCGCCAATTTGGCCAGCTTAGGCATCACCACCGAGCAGGATGGCGACCTCGTGATCGACGACGACGTGCTCAACGCCGCCCTACAGGACGGTATGGAGGATGTAACCACCCTGTTTACCGAGGCCGATACGGGGATCGCCGCTATGTTCACAGCGCTCCTCGAGGGGCTCACGGGCGACGACGGCTCAATCACCGGCCGCTCAGAGGCACTCGAGGACCAGCTTGAGGCCTTCGACGCACGCATCGCCACGTACGAGGAGCAGCTCGCAGCCTACGAAGATCGGCTTGAAAAACAGTTTACAGCCATGGAAATCGCAATCGCCGGTTTCAATGCGGCTAATAGCGCGCTGCTCGCCCTCCTCCCATCCACCGACGACGACTAGAGTTGAACCCATGAGTGCTATCGCCAGCTACCGCCGCACACAGCTCGAGCACGCCACCAACGAGGACCTGCTGCTCCTCCTCGTGGGCGAGGCCGCGCGTCGCGAGGCGCTGGCCGCCGCGTGCATCGAGTCGGGAGACCACGAGGGCCTCGTCGCCCACATTCACGTGGCGCGGGCGATCTTCACTGAGTTGAGGCTGGCCTTTGATCCCGCCGAGGCCCCCCATCTGGCCCGTTCGCTGCTCGACACCTACGGGTGGTGCATACATCATCTCACCGCCGTGGTCCGCACCCGCGATCCCAAGGTGATGGCTGAGATTCAGGCCGTGACCGCGGTGCTGGAGGAGACTTGGCGGAAGGCCGTCGAAATCTCGCGCTACGGTAGCCACGAAGATCCGGCGTGACCTCGCCGTCGCCTGCCTTGCCGCTGCTCCTCGTTCAATTGGACACCTGCATCTGGAAGATCCAGCAGGACCAGCCGGTCGCCGGTGAGGTCTACAACCGTCTGCTCGGGGCGGTGCAAGCCGTAGGACCGAGCCTCGATGCAGCCGGGCAAGCCCAGCTGGTCGCTCGCGTGCACCGACTGGTCGGGGCGCTTCACGATGGCCAGGCGCGCATCACGCAGAACCTGCGCACAGCGCGCGCGGGCCGCAGGGCGGCGAACGCCTACTCCAATCAGGGGGGCGGTTCGTGACCCCAACCATGGCGCTCGCGCTTGGCCTGCGCCTGTCAGGGGAGAGCGTCAACGATGCGACGCTGGCGCAGATGTACGGCGACCGATCGTTGTCCGGCGAGTTTCAGGCTGCGATCGATCTGCCGCATGGCCTGCGGGCGTCCGCCCTGATCGGGTACCGGCGTTCTGGCGGGTACTTGATCGATGCAGAGGGCCAATTGGGCGACGCAACCTCCTGGATTCGCTACCTACCGGTGGCCGGCCTGATCGGGCTCCACACCGAAGTTGGCAAGGTCGATCTCGGGGCAGGGCTCGGGCCGGCGGCCGTCTCGTTCGCTGAGCAGGTGGGGATCGGCGGGCCAGAGATCAGCCGCGGCTGGAAGTGGGGCGCCCTCGTTGAGGGCAGCGCTCGGGTGCAGCTCGGGGAGCTTCAGGCCACCGACTCGGCGCTCTCGGTCGAGGTGTCCGCCGGGTACCGGGCGATGATGCGGCGCCATGGCGAGGTCTGCAACGGCGAGGACGTGTGCGGGTTCGACCTTGGCGCGGTCAAGATCGGCCTCGGAGTCGTGGTGGCTTTGTGATTTGGCTTTTGGTCGCGGCCGCGTTCGCGATGCCGCTTCGCCTCACACCGTCTCCCGGCGCCACGGTAACCGTGCTGCCGTACACCGGCGCGCGCCGAGTAGACATCCTGATCCATGAGAACCGCGTTGATCTGCGCCCACAGATGGGCGATACGGTGCTGGAGGGCATCCGCTCGTGGAGGCTCGTTGACATGGGCACCGTGTGGCTGCTGACCCTCACGATGCGGGACGAGGCCACGTCGGTGACGATGCTCCGCGAAGGAGACACCTGGACCGGCAGCCCCGGCCGCTGGCACCCACCGGGAATGCCGGTGGGCGGCGTATGTGACGCCATCCCCCGATCGCCGTTGCTGCCGCTCAACGCCCGTGACACGCTCAGCGAATTCGAGGTCGAGTACGTCATGCCGGTGCCCCCCCGGTGGGAGGACGCCGAGCCGGATGCACCGACCTGGGCGCAGGTGTCTGAGCTCAGGAGAACCCTGAACCCGCTCGACGCGAAAGGACACTACACGCTGGGCGCCCTCCATCGCGAGCTTGGGCACGCGCGGGAGGCCATATACTATTTCTCAGAAGCGGTGCGGCTCGGGGCCCCCGGTGGGGCGACCCTGCTCCAGCGAGCCGGCGTCCAACTCACGATCCGGGACTGGCCGGAAGCGGGCAAGTCGGCGACGGTTGCCCGCGAGATCGGCGCAGACGAGGAGGTTCTGGCCCAGGTGGACGGCATCGTCGCGCTGATGCGGGACTCCCCTGACAAGATCACGGTAGGCCGAGCGTTGGCGTTGGCGTCGGGCCGGGCGAACTCGTCGCTGGTGGCCGGCGCGTTGCTGCTCCGGGGCGGATGCACCGTGGAGGCCGCCTCAGTGCTCCAGCGCGCTGTCCGGGACCCCAACCCGGCGCTGGCGAACCAGGCCCTGCGATTGCTGGTCGACGCAAGAATCCTGCGAGGCGACCTCGCGAGCGCAGAGACGGCGCTGAAGGCGCTCACACTACGCGTAGTCCCGCCAACTTACTCGGGATCGCTACGATCCGTGACCCGCCTGCTTGCGCTCCTCCGGCAGCCGCCCGACGCCTGGGCCGTGCTGGTCCCGACTCTAGACCGTTTGGGACGGGGCGACGACGAGGAGGCCTACGAGTCACTCTACCTTTTGGGCCAGATCAGCGAGGCCCTTGGAGATGACTCGACCGCCATCAGGGCGTGGACCTCACTCGTCGATAGGGACCGCCGATTGTTGGTTGGGGAGCCCGGCCGCCGCCTGACCGGCAGATGGCAAGCCCGCGTTCAGGCGCTGATCGCGGACGGACGGGATCTCGACGCTTTGGCGTTGCACAACGGGGTCTGGCGTCCCGGGCTGATCCGGAACGTCACAGACCCAACCCCACTCTACAAGCTCGCCGGCGCGGCGGAGCGCCTCGGGATGTACGGACCCGCCCGGGATTTGATGGGCATCGCGGCCGAGGTCGAAGCACGGTATTTGTTGGACGACCGCGCCTCATACCTGACCATCGCTCGTCTGTATTACCTGTCGGGGCGACTACCCGAGGCTCAAGAATCGCTGGCGCTGCTCGCCGCTCGCCCCGCCGACCCCCGGCTGGCCCCGAGAATCGCGCTCTTGCGGGGGGCGATGCTGGAGGACATAGGGAACGATGAGGCGGCGGCCGCGTTCTACGCGAGTGTCCCCGCTACGGCCCCGGAATCGGGCGAGGCCGTGCTTCGCCGCGCCATGGTCGACGCCCACCGGGGTCGCTGCACGGAGGCGCTCGCCGTACTCCAATCTCCGCCACAGCCCTTTCCCGCCGCGGTCCGAAAGGCCGAAGTCGACGAGGATGCGGCGCGCTGCTTGTTCGCGCTCGGACGCCCAGAAGAGGCTCGGGTCGTGGCGGCGCGTGCGGCTGAGGGGCTCGCCGACCCCGCGGCGCTGGGCTTCGCCTCATGGACTTCCGGTACGCCATCTGTCACGGGGGACATCTGGACTCGGCTGCGCGGCGAGGACGACGCACAGACGGCGCTGGATGCGCGGGTTCAGGCGGGCAAGGGGAACCCCTAAAGTCCGGAGACCAGCGACCGATAGGGGGATTGGAGTGAACCGCGATGACCCCAACCACCTTTCGGCTGTTCGACTCGGTGGGCGCTGGCGTGCACCAAGCGCTCGATCTTCGGCAGGTCCAGCACGCGCTCTCCGCGGCGAACCTCGCAAACGCCGACACGCCCGGCTACCGTGCGCGTGAGCTCCCGTTCGGGATGTTTCTGGCCGACGCGGTGGAGGCGGCACAACGCGGCGACTCCGCGTCCTACACCGACCAGATACGGGAAATCGAGCCCGTCGCCTGGGCGCTGGACGGCAACTCCGTCTCCCCCGAGGCGGAAGCCGTGAAGTTGACCGAAAATTCATTGTTCTACAACGCGCTGAGCACCGGGATGAGCCGCCACCTCGCGCTCCTCCGGTTCGCCGCAAGCAATGGGAGATCTTGATGTCCAGCATCGTTGATGTCTTCAACATCGCAGCCTCCGGCCTCGCGGCCGAGCGCCTGCGTCTCCAGACCATCGCCACAAACATGGCGAACGCCAAGACGACACGAACGGCCGCAGGGGGCCCATTCCAGCGCCAGATCCCGACGTTCGAGGCGACCCCCGTCGACCGGTTCGGCGATGAGCTGGACCGGGCGACGTCCCGAGTCGTGGTCACCGGCATCGGCTCCGACGGCCGCCCGCCGATCCGGGTGTACGACCCCAGCCACCCCGACGCTGGTGCAGATGGCTACGTGGCCTACCCCGACGTGGACATCATGCAGGAGATGGTCGACCTGATGAGCACAAATCGCGCCTATGAAGCGAACAGCTCGGTAGTCGAAGCCACGCGCGACATGGCGCTTCGTGCCTTGGACATCGGCCGATGATCTCTCTCATCAGCGGCCTCGGGCTGCCGCCCGAGATAGGCGCGGCGAAAGGCCCGGCAGTCGCAGGGTCAGCGTTCGGGAAGGCGATGGACATGGCCGTACAAGCGGTGGACGCGCGGCAGCACGGCGCGGACGCGCAGCTGCAGGGTCTGGCGAGCGGCAGTGACATGAACCTTCACGGGACGATGATCGCGCTCGAAGAAGCCAACATCGCCCTGCACGCCATGACGAGCGTCCGCGACAAGTTGGTGGAGGCCTACCAAACTCTCTGGAACATGCCGATCTGAGCATGGATCGTGCTGACGAACGACACGCTATGCTCCATGCCGGCCACGAGTTGAAGTGAACAGCGTCGAACCCCCTGCCGACGACCCGGTCAGCGCTTCGATCAACATCGAAGTGTTCGGTAAGTACTACCTTATTGATCGCATCGCGATCGGTGGCATGGGCGAGATCTTCAGGGCGGTCCATTTCGGCGTTGGCGGCTTCGAAAACCACGTAGCGATCAAGCGTATCGCCGCGCCCCCGGCGAGCGACGATCGGTTCACCCGGATGTTCGTGGACGAAGCCAAGGTGTTCTCCGTCCTTCAGGCGGCGAACATCGTCCGGATGTACGACTTCGGAAGGGTTGGCGACCACTACTTCATCGCGATGGAGTGCGTGGACGGAAAAGACGTTCGATTCCTCATGGCGAATCTCGCGAACCGGCGGATGATCCTGCCGATCAGCTTTGCGGTCTACATCGCCCTCGAAGTCGCGAAGGGCCTCGACTACGCCCACGATCGCACGTCCATCGACGGCGAGCCGCTCAACATCGTGCACAGGGACATCAACCCGTCCAACATCCTGCTCTCGTACACGGGCGAGGTGAAGGTGGGGGACTTCGGTATCGTCCGAGCCGTCAATTGCGTGGAGAAGACCGACGTCGGCGCCATCACCGGCAAGCTGGGGTACATGTCGCCCGAGCAGACTCAGGGCGTCCATCTGGACCGGCGGTCGGACATCTTCACCATCGGCGTGCTGCTGCATGAGATGCTGACCGGGCGCAGGCTGTTCAAGGGGGTGTCCGAGATCGACACCCTGGACCGCATCCGGCGTGTGGACGTCGTGCTGCCCAGCACCCTGAACCCCGAGGTGAGCCCCGAGCTCGAGCGGGTTGTGATGCGGTCGTTGGCACGTGATGCGGAAGACCGGTACCAGACCGCCCGAGAGATGCAGGCCGATCTGCTCGAAGTGCTACACCCAGACACCTCGGATCTGATCCAGCGGGGCCTCGCACAGTTCATGCAGGAGGTCTTCCGGGAAGAGCAGCAGACGCAGCGGGCACGGGCCGTCGCCGGGAGCATCGCTGCCCGGAGGATGCACCGAGGAACGGTCCACGGCAACCGTCACCCCGAGGTCGGCTACAGTCTACTTCCGGCCGCGCCGCCACGTGTCACCGCCGAGGGCGTGACCATCGTCCCGGCCTACGTTGCCCCCGTTGAGCCTCCCGCGCATCTCCCGACCGCCGCACCGATACGCCCGCTGGCGCCGAGCCAACCAAAATCTGGCGTCGTCCGGAGCTGGTGGACCCGCCTTTTTGCGAAAAAGAAGACCACGAAGGCTGTGTATTTTCCGCCGCCGATGCCCATGCCGGGGGAGCCGCGGACTGCTGCCCGAGCGCTGTTCGTCGAGTCACCAGCGCCGTGGGATGGCGCCGAATCGGCACGCGAGGAGGACATCGGCGCAGTCCGGGTGCAGCTTACCGAGCGGCTACACGTACTGCGTGAGTCGGCGCCGACCCGAAATGACTGGCTGTTCATCGACCGCCTCGTTCGCGCGTGCAGCGCCCCCCTTCTGGACTTTCCGTTGTTTCCGACCGGAGCGCGTCGTCTGGAGTGGCTGTTGCGCTCCGGAGACATCGACCAGATTCAGGTGGTCGAGGTCGTGGTTCGCGAGCCTGGGATGTTGAAGCGCGTTTGGGACGAGGCCAACAGCGCCGCCTTCGGAAGCACTCCGCCCGCGAATGTGCGCGAGGCGGTGATGCGCCTCGGACACCGTCGGCTGTGGCAAATCGCCATGTCTGCGAGCATGAGCGCGAAGCTGTTTCACGCGCGCGACCATCAGGAACACGCCAATCATCTGCGCGAGGTCTCGATCGTGGCCGCCGACGCGAGCGCGGTCTTCGACCCCAGCGGCGACGCGTATCTCCCGGCCCTGTTGCACGGTCTGGGCAAGCTTGTCGTGTACCGGTGCGGCCCGGCCGGCAAGCCTCAAGACTCGGCCAGCCCGGAGTACGTCGGGAGCGTGGCGGATCGCGTCTACCCGAGCGTCGGGATGCTGCTCGCGGACGCCTGGAAGCTCGGGCCCGGAGCGGCGACCAGCATCGGGTTTGCGCCCACGCCCGAGCGTAGCCCCCGAGAGCACCACCTGGCGGCGTTGGCCACCCGCGCAGGCTGCATCGCGGCGCACGAGTCCTGGGCCCTGAATCAGGGGCGGACCTTCGACGGGTTCGTCGCGCTCACCGCGCTCGGATTTCCGAACCAGTTGGCGGCCAGAGCCCTCGACGCCTCAGAGGCCGCGTGGCGCGCGGCGCGGCGCGTCACGAACTGATCTGGGGCGCGGCGCGTCACGAACTGATCGGGCGCGCGACCGCGCGCGACCTGGCACCACCTCGCGCGCCTCAGAACCGGACGGTCGCGGCCGAGGTGAGAGTGTCGTTCTGGCTTCCGGTGCCCTCAAGTTCGTCGTAGTGGAGGAACGCGAGCTGCAGCTTCAGGTCGTTGAACGGGCCGGGTGCCCCGAACCAGTACAGGTTCAGCCCCAGAGCGAGCTCCCGGGTCGAGCTTAGCTCTCCAGCAGTCGGGCCGGCCGCCGCGTCGTCCGGGTCGCTCTGCCCAAATCGGCCGACGAGCTGAACGTGCTCCTTCAGGCCGGGGAATGGCAGAAATGCCGAGAGGGTCCCGTAGCCGCCGCGCCGATGATGGGGGGTGCCGGATACTGGTTCGGGGCGGTCGCCGTACACGAACTCGCCCTGAATCGACAGCACCGCCCAGGAGAATTGGAGCTCCCCCGCGAATTGGTTCACCGGGGACTCGCGGCCGGAGTCTAGGCTGCGGTCGTGCACCCATGCCCCGCCCAGCCCGAGGTAGAGCGAGCCGTCAGAACCTTCGAAGGGCTTGGTTCGGGCGCCAAGCGGGGTGATCACCCCACGCATTGCGTAGAGGTACCGCCCATCGGCATCCGATGGATGGTTCGGCCCCTCGCCGTTCATGGCGGCAAGCTGCAGGCTGCCCAGCGTCCTGCCGCGGATCGGCAGCGAGGCGGTCATCATCACGCCCAGATCGCGACCGACCATGCCAGAGAGGGCCTGCGGGGCGACTGGCAGCAGCCTTCGGGTGTCAGAGGCCAGAAACGCCAGCGAGTACGGCACCTTGAACTGGCCGATGTCGAAGCGCAGAAAAGGGGCAGGGCGGTACAGCGCATAGGCGTCCTTCAGCACCGGGGCAGGCCATGCCTTCACCTCGATCAGCGCGCCCACCTGCCCAACCCGGCCCAGATCGAGCCGGGCCTCCCCGCCAAGCCGCGCGTCAAGGTCGTAGCCGCTGCCAACGCGCTCGTCCCCAGCTGCGGGTAGAACGGCGGTGAACGCCGGGATCAAGTACCCCGACGGGCGGGCCGAGAAGGGATGGTCGGCCAAAGATTGGTCCACCGGAGCGGCGTGGGCGACGGAACAAAATCCAAAATTGTAAATGACAGAAATAACAGAAATAACAGAAATAACAGAAGACTGTGGCCTACAGTTACTAATCGCCATCAACCCACCCAGATTGTGATATCAACGTATCCTCGCTTCAGGAATCATGACCCAGTGCAAACCCGACATGGATGACCGTCTGCTCGCACAGGGGCCCTGTGCTTGGAGCATTGGGTGGATGTGGTGTTCTGGTCAGGTCGTGCTCACCACCGGGTCCGTGACGTTCCAGCCGAACGCCATGAGGGTGCGGCTCGGCATAAAGCCCTGGTCGATCCCGAACACGTCGATCAAAAAGACCGAGATGCACGGCAGCGTGGCTGTGTTTCTGGTGGAGGGCGTCGACGACCCGCGCCGGATCTCGGGGACCGGCGCCCGGATCGTACAGGAGCGCCTCGCTGCGATGCTCTCCGATGGCGCCGGGGGACGCTTCGCCCCCGATGAGCGGGTGCTGCTCCACGCCGCGGCCACGGTCGAGATCAACCCGCTCCTGCACGCCATCGGCGAGGTCACGGTGACCACTCACCGGGTGCGGTTTCGGGCGAACCGGGTCGATCGGCTGGTCTGGCCGGATGTCGAGTTCGAGCACCCGAGCAGCGAGATCACCGGCATCGATGTGTGCGGGATCCGGCCGGGGATCGAGGTGCGCACCGCCACCCGGCAAACACGTTTCGTCGGAGATGTGCTCCCGGCGATGTACGCGGCGCTCAGGCGTAATGTCGAGATGGCGGCGGGAACCGCCGGCGGCGCAGGTCTCGATCTCAAGGTTTGGCCGGGGGTGCTGCACCGGGGGCCGCTGTACCACGCCGGTGCCCTCGTACACACCGCAGAGCGGCTCGCGTTCGTCGCCACCGGGCTGTTCGACTCGCTCGCCGGGACACCCACAGTGACCGAGATCGCGCTCGCAGACATCACGGGCATGGCTCGGCGGGGCCGGTTCGAGCATCGGATCGAGGTCGACACCGCGACCGAGCGCATGACCGTCGGGACGAAAGACGTGGATGGGTCGTTCAACCAGCTCGTCGCATGGCTCGCCAGGGGCGCTCCCGGGCCGGTTCGGCTAAGCTCTGAGCCCCCCACCGCGAGCATCGCCGAGGTGAACGAGTTGCTCGTGCCCTGGCGGCCCCGGGTGACGCTCCCGGACCACCCGAAGCGATTCATGCCTGCCGTCTGTCTGACCGGGAGCATCGTCGCCACCGTGGGCTGGATTGTGGTCAGCGACGACGCCATGATCTGGCTGCCCGGCCGAACGCCCGAGGAGGGTGCGCAGCCGCTCACCCTGCCGCTCGCTCGCGCGAAGTTTGTCTGGACTCCGAACTCTGACGAAGTGCGGGTTGACGTCGCAGGCGAGCCGTACCGCTGGGTCACCGCCAGGCAGCGGGAGTTCAAGGCGATGATGTTCGCCGATGTGGAGCGCGCCCGCGAGATCGCAGACCGCGCCAACGCAGGAAATCGGAGGCGGAGCTTCCGGGTCGACCTGTTCGACCCGAGCTCGTCACCGATCACGGTGCAAATCCAGTGCTCCGGCTCGGAAGAACCCTTGGATTGCCGGATCGCGAACATATCGGCCGGCGGCTGTAGCTTACGCCTCGTACGGCCGGTGGACCCGGCAACGCGGCTGCGGGTGGGGTTGAGCGAGAGCCCTCGGATTCCCCAGGTCGGGGGGAAGCTGGCGAACTACCGAGACGCTGGGGGGGGATCCGGCTGGGTGGGCGGCATCGCCTTCGATGGCACGTCGCCCCAGTTCGACACCGCGATCTGGGAGGTGTGCATGAAGTTGCAGCGTGACCAGCTTAGGCGACTCAGCGGCAACGGCAACGGATGCCCCCCGTCCGCAGGCGGGTACACCGCTACGCGACCAGTAGGCGACCGATCTCCGGCCCGGCTGCCGTGGTAGCTTACGCGCATGGAAACCCCAGACCCCTTGCGGCCGCTGGTCGAGTGCCTTGAAGCCCTTGCCGAACTGTATGAACAGATCTGCTCAGCGATAGACGCCCGCAATTCGTCGCTGGCGCAACAGCTCATCGAGAGGTCGAAGGCGCTGCACTCGATCGTCAAGGAGCAGAACGCGGCGCTTCGGACTGTGCCCCCCACGGCCATCCAACCGCAGGGCCTCGCCCGAGTGCGGGTCGCGACGGCGCGTGTGCAGGCCGGAAGCCGCGTCGTTCAGGGCTGGATGGACGTGGAGAACGCCGCGCCGCAAGGGCCGACGGACACCGTGCGCGGTCGCCTGCCCCCCGGCTGGGACTTCGACACCGACGCGCTGCTCATTGTAGGTGGTGGTGGCGGGGCGCTC
Source organism: Myxococcales bacterium (assembly GCA_009692605.1). GTDB lineage: Bacteria > Myxococcota_A > UBA796 > UBA796 > SXON01 > CAIUMM01. Next base: position 9,474 of record SHYV01000074.1, on the reverse strand, counting down.
GCCCATCAACTGCTCGCGCTCGGGCAGCGCCGGCTGTTCGCCTTCCTCCCGGCGGGGGCGGTGGATGACCTTCCCCCGCCAGTCATCCGGCTCGGCACGCTCGCCGATGTGGTCTCCGCGCTGACCGACGTGCAAGGGCGCCCGCCCCGCAACAGCCTTCGCTGGCGCCTCGCGGATCCGTTGGTATCCACAGCGCTGTACGAAGAGGTGGCTGACCTCTTCACCAAAGCGGCCGAGCGGCTCGCGACCACCAAGCACACGCTCAACGCCATGGGGGCGCTGTGGGCCTTACAAGGGGCCTCAAACCTCGCCGATGTCGCCCTCCTCCCGTCGATCGACGCGCTCCGACAGTCGTTTCGCGGCAAGCCGTGCATCATCGCTTCGCCCGGCCCATCGCTCGACAACAACATCCACCTCGTCCCCGCCATCCGGGATCAGGTGGTGATGATGACGACGTCCCACGCGTTGACAGCGCTGGCGCGGGCCGGCGTCGTGCCCGATTTTTGCCTCGCCATGGACGCACAGGATCTGCGATACCACTTCGAAGACTGCGAGATCGAGCGGATCACTCTGGTGCTGGGGGCGACCGTCCATCCCGACCTGTTTTCTCTTCCCGCGCGCAAAATACTGACGTTCGGTGGAAACAATGATCTGGACGCGTGGATCTATCGGAGTTTGCGAGAAAACGCCCTGCTGCCCGCTGGCGGGTCGGTGGCCTGCGCCGCGCTGGCCCTCGCCGCTGAGTGGGGCTGCGACCCGATCATGCTCATCGGACAGGATCTCGCGTTCTCCGGTGGCAAATACTACTCGAGCCAGAGCGTAGACGGCGGGTTGAAGGTGGAGCTCAGCGCCGACGGTCAGGTCTTCGGTCTCGCCAACCTTGGGACAGGGCTGGCCAACATCGTGGAGAAGGCAAAGCGGGGCTTAGCGCCAGAAAAGACCATCGAGGCGCCGGGGTACTTCGGGGGCTCGGTGAAGACCTCCGGGCACTTCAACCGGTTTCGTGAGTGGATGACGTGGTACGTGAAGGCCCACCAACACGGCCTCCGCTTCCTCAACTGCACCGAAGGCGGCGCGTACATCGATGGAATGGAGCACATTTCGCTGGCGAGCGCCATCGAGCGCCACATCGGGGGCCCCGTACCCTTCGAGCAGGCGATGGAGGCCGCGATCGCCGCGGTGGACATCCGATCGCGGAGGACCCGGATGCTCCAACGGATGAGAGACATGAGCCAAGCGCTCGATGAATGCGACCGACTCGCGCATGAATGCGTGCGAATCGCCCGCAAGACCGCCCGGAACCCGAGCCACCTGAAGGCTCTGGGACTGGCCGAGCGGCGACTCATGGCGGCCCTGAGCCCCGTCGTCTTCTTGTCGCTCCTTCGGCAGGAGGAGATCAACGTCGCGATCGAGAGGGGGCGGAAGAGCACGAGCCTCTCGCAGAGCCTCGGCGCTTCCTTGGATCTCTACGACATCGTACGGTCTGCCTGCATGCTCTTGAAGCCGCCGCTGAGCCAAGGGATCGCTCGGCTCGCGGCGGAGGTGGCTGTTGCCTGATTTCCAGATCGCGGGCAGGCCCATCGGTGATGGGCATCCCGTCTACTTCATCGCCGAGCTCTCAGCGAACCACGGCGGATCGATCGAGGTCGCCAAACGTACAATAACGGCTGCCAAGGAGGCCGGCGCCGACGCGATCAAGCTCCAGACCTACACACCGGACACGCTCACCCTGAGGAGCCGGACCCCCCCATTCATCGTCAACTCCGACAATGTGTGGAAGGGCAGGACGCTCTGGGATCTGTATCAGGAGGCGATGACGCCGTGGGAGTGGCACGCCGAACTGAAGCAGACCGCCAGCGACCTGGGCCTACCGCTCTTTTCCACGCCATTCGATCACACCGCGTTGGCCTTTCTCGCTGGGCTGGGGGTCCCTGCATACAAGATCGCGTCCTTCGAACTCACGGATCTTCCGCTGGTGGAGGCCGTAGCACGCCAGGGGCAACCGATGGTGATGTCAACCGGGATGGCCTCGCTCGGCGAGATCGAGGCCGCACTCCAGACCTGCCGTGCGGCAGGTAATGAGCAGATCGCCCTGATGCGGTGCGTGTCGTGCTACCCCGCCAAGGCTGAAGACATGAACCTCGCGAGCCTCAGGGTGCTCCGCGAGCTGGGGGTCGTGGTCGGACTGTCGGACCACACGCGGGACGCGACCGTGGCCATCGCGGCGACGGCGCTTGGGGCACGGCTGATCGAGAAACACTTCATCATCGACCGTTCAATCGGCGGACCGGACTCGTTCTTCTCGCTGGAGCCGGCTGAGTTCCGGCAAATGGTGGACGCCGTTCGCGTGGCGGAGCGGGCGGTCGCCGAGCCACGGTTCGGGCCGGCGCCGGACGAACGGGCCAGCACGGCCTTTCGACGTTCGCTGTTCGTCGCGCGGGATATGGTCAGGGGGCAGACGATCACCTGCGAAGACGCGCGCAGCGTGCGCCCCAGTCACGGCCTCAACCCCGCCCTCCTGCCTCAGGTGCTGGGCCGAATCGCGACGCGGGATGTGCCAGCAGGCACGCCGCTCGCCTGGGACATGGTCGGGCCCCATCCCGCGGTCCCCGCAATGGACCTGCAGCGGGCGACCCTCGCACATGCCCGGTTCTTGCTCGATCTCCGCAACGATGAAGCCACCGTGCGGGCCTCGTTGGTGGCTCGACCGGCCGAGGAGCGCGAGCATCTGGTGTGGCTCGAGTCAAGCCTGACGATGCCCGAGCGCGAGCTCTGGGTTGCCCACGCGCCGGCCGGTGAACCGGTCGGCCAACTCAGGCTCGATCTGCGGCCGAACGGGCTGGCGGAGGTCTCGCTGGCTGTGGCTTCCGGATTCCGGGGACGCCGGATCGCAGCCGGTTTGCTCCGACTCGCAGACGAGAAGGCGCGGGCGCGGGGGATCCAGACGCTGACCGCCACGATCCGTCAAGACAACGAGGCCAGCCTGCGCGTGTTTCGCCGTGCCGGATACTACGGCTTCGTCGAGGCCGTGCGGGGAGTCCCGGTTTGGACCTGCGAGCGGCGCGTGATTCCCTACTCGTAGTCCTCGGATTGGCGTGGAGCGAACCAGCGCGCCGGAATAAGGGTCAGGAGCAGCCTTGAGAGACCCTCCGATGACCGACCGCCCTCCCGACTTCAGCCTGGATGGAGCCTCCGTGCTCGTCACCGGCGGAACAGGCTCCTTTGGACAGCGCTTCGTGGAGGCGCTGCTCCGGCTCCCCCGAGGCCCAGCGCGCGTCGTGGTGTTTTCACGCGATGAGCTGAAGCAGTTCGAGATGAGCCGCCGACCGGAGTTCGATGACCGGCGCATGCGGTTCTTCTTGGGGGACGTGCGCGACAGGGATCGCCTGCGTAGGGCCTTCGAGGGCGTGGACGTCGTCGTCCACGCAGCGGCGCTCAAGCAGGTGCCAGCAGCCGAGTACAATCCCTTCGAGTTCATCAAGACCAACGTGCTCGGCGCGCAGAACGTGATCGACAGCGCGATGGACACCGGGGTGTCACGGGTGCTGGCGCTGTCGACGGACAAGGCGGCAGCCCCGATCAACCTGTACGGAGCGACAAAACTCTGCTCGGACAAGCTGTTCGTGGCCGCGAACGCGTCCCGAGGCGCGCGGACGGTGCGCTATTCGGTCGTTCGCTATGGGAACGTATTGGGGAGCAGGGGGAGCGTACTACACGCTTTCCTCGCTCGGAAAGCCTCGGGTGTGCTCCAGATCACCGACGAGCGCATGACCCGATTCAACATCACCTTGGACCAAGGCGTGGAGCAGGTGCTCAGCATGCTGGGCGGTATGGCGGGCGGCGAGATCCTCGTTCCCCGCCTGCGCAGCTTCCGGGTCACCGATCTGGCGCGCGCCGTCGCGCCAGACTGTCGCCTGGAGATGATCGGTGTTCGTCCGGGCGAAAAGCTGCATGAGGAGATGATCACCCCCTCGGATTCGTTGCGCACCGCGCGCTTCGACCGGCATTTCGTGATCCTGCCGACCTCCCCGGTCTGGGACGAAGCGAACTACCTGCTCGAGCGAGGGGGCGAGATGGTGCCGCCCGGGTTCCACTACGCGAGCGATACCAATCCGGAGTGGCTGGACGTCGAGGCGCTCCGAGGCCTCGTCGAAGCCCATCTGGCCCGAGGCTCGTCGCCTACTGGCCAGCCGTGACACCGGGCTCGGCCCGCGCGTTGCCCTACGGCAGGCAGACCATCGACGACGAGGACGTAGCCGCCGTGGTAGCCGCCCTGCGGTGTGACTGGCTCACTCAGGGGCCCACAGTGGCTCGGTTCGAACAGGCGCTCGCCGAGCGCTGCGGTGCGCCGTACTGCGTAGCAGTGTCGAGCGGGACCGCTGCCCTGCACCTCGCTTCGATGGTTGGAGGTGTACGACCCGGCACGTCGGGCGTCACCTCGGACATGACCTTCGCCGCATCGGCGAACGGCCTGCTCTACTGCGGCGGAGCGGTGGCTCTGGCCGACGTCGATCCTGCCACGGCGCTCGTTACCCCCGCCACGATGCGCGCCGCAGCGGCGGCCGCCGAGGCCGCGGGCGTGCCGGTTCGCGCGCTGGTACCGGTGGACTACTCGGGGTCCGTCGTTGACTTGCCCGGAATGGCCGCGCTCGGCCGTGAGCTCGGCGCCCGGGTGATCGAGGACGCCGCCCACTCCCTCGGCGCCACCTACACCCACGAGGGTCGTGTGTACCGCGCCGGCTCGTGCGAGCACTCCGACTTCGCGATCCTGTCGTTTCACCCAGTCAAGCACATCACCACCGTCGAGGGCGGCGCGGTGCTCACGCGCGACGAGGGCGCGTATCGGGAGCTGCTCGAGCTTCGCACCCACGGCATCACCAAGGATCCGTCGCGCATGTCGAAGCACGACGGCCCCTGGTACTACGAGCAGGTCGCGCTCGGCTACCACTACCGGATCGGCGACGTCCAGTGTGCGCTCGGGCTCTCCCAGTTGGCTCGGCTCGACCAGTTCCTCGAACGCCGGCGGCAGATCGTGGCCCGGTACACCGCTGCCATCTCCGGCGGGCGGCTTGCCAGCGTGCTCGAAGCGCTGGCGGTCCCCGTGGGCGTCGCAACGGCCGACCACCTCTACGTCGTGCGCGTGAAGCGGCGCAGCGGCGAGTCCACCGCCGCCGTCGCGGCACGGCGCTTTGCCCTGCACGCCGCCCTGAGCGCCGACGGCATCCACGCCCAGGTTCATTATGTGCCGGTCCACCATCACCCGGTGCACCGCTCCGCGATCCGAGCCTCCGAGCTCGAAGGCGCCGAAGATCACTACGCCCGCTGCCTGAGCCTCCCCCTCTTCCCGACCCTCGCGGACGCGGATGTCGACCGCGTCGTCCAGACCCTCGAGCAGGCCCTCTTGCCGTGACCGGGACACTCCTGGTCCGGGCAGACGCGAGCCCGACCTCTGGCATGGGTCACCTGCTCCGAACTCTGGCGCTCGCACAGGCCTGGCAGGACGGTGGAGGGACGGTGGTGTACGCCACCATCGACCCGCCCGACCGCGCACGGCTCCGTCTGGAGCGAGAGGGGATCGAGGTGCTCAGCGGGGACACGGCTGCGGGAGGCGCGCGCGATCTGGCGTGGACGCTGGGCATCGCGATGGAGCGAGCCGCCTGCGTCGTGGTGGACGGCTACCATCTGGGAGTGCCCTTCGCGAACGCGCTGGCCGATGCCGGCGTCAAGACCCTGCTGGTGGACGACATGGGGAGCCCAGCGCCGATCCGCGCGATGGTCCTCAACCAGAACCTGCACGGCACACGGTCGATCTACCCGCTCGCGGGCGGCGTTGTGCTCGTTGGAACACAGTACTCGATGCTCCGCCGCGAGCTGCTCCAGATGGCGCGCCCCGCTCTGCAGGCTCCCCCGCAGGAGGCCCCGCCGCATCAGGCCCCGTCGCTGCGGGCCCGGGCTCGCCGCGCGCTCGTCACCTTTGGCGGGGCGGACCCGCAGCGCCTGACCGAGGCCGCGGCCCGCGCGCTGCTCGACGCCGGGCTCGAACGTGTCGTCGCGGTGGTGGGCCCCGCCGCCCCGGCGGCCGGACTCAGCCACCCCCAAATCGACCTGTACGTCGACCCGCCCGACTTTTTTGCGCTCGCCGCGTCCACCGATCTCGCGGTGGTCGCCGCGGGGAGCACGGTATGGGAGTTCGCCTGGCTCGGGGTGCCGATGGCGCTTGTATCCACAGCCGCGAATCAAGAGCCCACGCTCGCCGCAGCGGTGCACGCGGGCATCGCCATCGGACTCGGGGGTGCGGAGGCGTTCCGCCTGACACCCCCGGTGGCGCGGCTCGCTGAACTTGCTGGCGACGCCACGCTCCGCGCCACGTTGACGTCGAAGGGCCGGGCGCTCATCGACGGGCGCGGCGCGTCCCGGGTCGCACACACGCTGGCGACCGGCCGGGAACCGAACCCCGCTACGCCTGCTTCTGCGCCACGTGCCGGTTGATGTCGGCGATCCATGGCTCGCGGGCGAGCAGATCGAGCACCGGCCGCATGCCGAAGTCGAGCCCGTGCGCCGGCGCGAGGTGGGCGTAGATCGCACGTACGAGCTGAAGGTCCTCGGGCGTGTCCACCGTCCAACGGTGGTGCGAACAGTCCGTCTCACCTGGGACAGACACCAGCTGGAACAGGGTCGGATGCTCGTACAGGTACACGGTGACGTGCTCGCGCTCGCGCGTCTCGGCGGCGAGGCCGGAGGCGCGCTCGAGCGCAAGCGTGGTGAACGCCTCGGTGTCCAGCCCCCGTGGGTATCGCCGATCGATGCTGTTGGACGCGTAGTCCACCGGCGCTCCTGCCTCGATCCGACGGAGGACGGCAGACACGACAAGGCCTGAGATCTGCGGATCGAGCAGCGGACAGTCCGAAGTGAGCCGCACGATCACGTCCGCGCGGCTGTCCCGGGCGGCGCCGAGGTACCGCGACAAGACATCGGCCTCGCTCCCCCGCCACCAGCGCACGCCCAACCGGTCCGCCTCGCGGATGATCGCGTCGTCGCGGTCAAGGTCCGAGGTGGCGACCACCACATCGTCCACGCCCGGAACGGCGCGCGCGCGGGCGACCGTGTGCCCAAGGACCGTTCGTCCTTCAACCAGCTCGAGCACCTTTCCAGGCAGGCGAGTGCTGCCGATGCGCGCCTGAATGATCGCCACCGTCCACATCGTCAGCCGCTCCGGCCGGGCTTGCCCATCGGGCTGGTCGACAACGACCGCACCGCATCCGCCAAGGCGCGTCGTACGCTGGGGTCCGATTCGACCCCGGGCTCGAGCGCCTTCATCAGACCGGGAAGTGCCCCGCGGTCACCGATGTTCGCCAGCGCGATCACGGCGCACAAACGAAGGTCCGGCTCGGGGTTGGCAGAGGGATCGAGCGCACGGATCAGGGCCGGAACAGCGCGACAGTCCCCGATCCTCCCCAGCGCATCCGCGCCCGCTCCGCGTACGAATGCGTCGGTCTCGACGCCAGCCTCCAGCACTCCGATCAGCGCGGGAACGGTTGTACGATCCCGAATCAGCCCAAGCGCCTTGATCACCCGGGCGCGGACGACCGCGTCGCGCTCCTTCGAGGGCTGCAGAAGCCCCACCAGCGCGCCCACGGAGTTGCCGTCCCCCAACTGTCCCAGCGCGCTCGCGGCGGCCCCCCGCACCACCGCGTCCGGCTCGAAGCCAGACTCCAGCACCCGGTTGAGCGGCAAGACCGCACCTCGATCGGCGATCAGCCCCAAGGCGTTCGCCGCGGACGCCCGCACGAACGCATCTCGCTCCACCGCAACGTCAAGGACTGGAGCGAGCGCCGCCATCCCCTCCGAGTCCCGGAGCTCGCCGATCGCATGGACGGCAGAGGCGCGTACGTTCCCGTCGTCCTCAGCACCCGGCTCCAGCACCAAAGCAAGCGCCCGTACAGCCGCCGGGTCCCCGATCCGCCCGAGCGCCGTGGCGGCGGACGCCCGCACCCGCGGGTCCGGCTCGACTCCCGCAGCGAGGATGCCACAGAGCGCCTCCGTCGCCCGCGCATCCCCGAGCAACCCGAGAGCGTTCGCAGCGGCACCGCGGACTCGCGCCTCGACCTCTGCGCTGACCAAAAGCGCAGACGCCAGCGCCGGCACGGCCCCACGATCCCCGATGCGGCCGAGCGCGGTCGCAGCCGATGCGCGAACCCTGGCTTCGGGCTCAAAGTGCCCAGTCAGCACGCGGACGAGGACAGGCACCGCCCGACGATCGCCAATCTGTCCCAGCGCGTTCGTCGCGGAACCACGAACCTTGGGCTCCTTCTCGACGCCCGGCTCCAGGGTCTTCGCCAGCGCGTCGAGGGCGCCCTGATCGCCGATGTGCCCGAGCGCGTTCGCTGCGGCACGGCGGTAGGAGCCGGTGGCCTGACGAAGCTGAAAGATCGCGCCCGCCAGTGGGTCCAGATCCGGCGGCGCAGCGAGCTCGGCCACGGATTCAGTGAAGTCGGCGTGGAGGTCGGCGTGGACGTCGACGTGGAGGTCAGCGTGGAGCTCATGGAGCCGGCCCTCGGTGAGCGTGTGAGCCAGCAAAGCACTCCGGACAGCACGGTAGACCGCGAGATCCTGCTGCTCGACCGCGTCGAGGACTCCACCAGAAAGCGCCTGTCGCAGCACCGAATCGGGTAGGCCGAGCACCGCGGCCAGAGTCAGGCTCCGGACCGGTCGCGCCGCCAAAAGGCCGCGCCCAGCAGCGTTCCAGCACTCCGTTCGCACCTGGTCGGCGAGCACACCGTGGTTGGCAACGACCACGTCGATCAGCAGATCCGGCCGGTTGTGGGTCAGCGCCCCCTGAATCACCGCTACGGCCGCCCCGTCCGGACTCGAATGCAGCCCGACCCAGTCTGCACAAAAGTGCGGCGGGCCATCCAACGCCCACGCGAGGTCGGGAAGCGCAGACCCACACGCGCTCAGGGCGATGTGAAACCGCCCCAACAAGCGCTGGAGGCAGCGCGCCTCGCGCTCGCCAGCCCCTTCCCCCAGCGGGGCCTTCGCCGCCCGAACGAGCAGGCCCGCTCGGGTCCGGGGCAGCGCCACGCCGGCGTTCAGCAGACGAACTGCCAGATCGAGCCAGACCGGATTGGAGACGAGCCCCTCGAGGCCCGCAACGTTGAACTGCCCCAACGTGGCACCCACCGGCAGGCTCCGGGACTCCAAATACTGCAGAATGGTGCTGCGCCGCCACGGGGGCAGGTCGCACCTCGCCACGCGCCCGCCGTGCTCCGGGGCGTGAACACGGCGTGACGTCACCAGCACCGGAAAGGGCTGGCGGCCAGAGATCAGCCGACCGACGAGATCCGCCCCCAGCCCCTCCTGCCCACCCGGCAAATCGGTGAGCCCATCGAGGATCAGCACCACAGCGCCCCGCATGACACGAGCCTTCCAGAGCGCGTCGTCCACCTCCGGCGGCCGAATGGCGAGCGCCAGATC
>SHYV01000073.1 GCA_009692605.1 Myxococcales bacterium | reverse complement strand
GCCGAAAAGTTGAAGCACTGTGGGCGTTCTACGACCCGAGTTCGATGCGACCCGGCTGAGGTAGCCCAGCACGGACGCCGCGCGCTCCCAACCGAGTGGCTAGCGGAGCTGCGTCCGCCGGCCGAGATCAACCCCGAAACCGGAGGCCATGCGGCACGACCACCCCTCGGCAGCGGAAAAACGTTTCGACCTGAGCCGCCGTCATGAGCGAAACTGCGCGCGCGACGGCGTCCATAGGCTCGGAACGGCGCTCGGAGACCCCGGGAGGCCGCGAGGGGCGTACGCGGGCAGGTTCCGAGCCGGTTCACGCACATATTGGGCTATGGCGCTGGGCCTGTCACTGGGTGACGATCGAGGGCATGCTGCGTGCTACAGGGCGGTCCGAACGAATCTTGTGATGCAGCATAAAGTGGCGCCCACGTCTTGACGCAACGCAGCATTGTGAGTAGAATGACGGTGTCCAACCCAAGGAGCTTTTCATGGACACCTTCAAGAACAACCCCTACGCCCAGGCGATGTCCCCCTTCCTCACCAACAGCCTGACGGTGCAGAAGGAGCTGGTGTCTTTCACCGAGAGCCAGCTCAAGCTAGCGCAGGGTCAGCTTACGTCGGGCCTCGACGCATACCGCGCGGCATTTGTTGCATCGCACAATGCGAACCAAGCCATGGCGAAGGTCTGGACCGACGCGATCGCCATCGCCTCGACCTGAGCGCTTCGAGGTAGCTTGGACCTCGTCGGGACGCATGCCGGTGAGCGCTCGCTTGACCGCCGCTTCGTCCGTGCCGGTCTTGACCTTGGCGTTCAGGTAGATGCTGTCGGCTGCGACCCGAGGGGTGTTCGTACCCGCGGACAGCATGTTCTGGACCAGCCGGCGGCGGGTTTTTCCATCGGCGTCGTCCTTGTACATCTTGCCCATCGCGTCTTGCATCGCGGTGGCGTTACCGCCGCCGTACGCGTTCGCGTAGCCCTCACGGATGCGGGCCTCGCGCTGCATCTGATCCGTATGTGCCTTGGCACGCACCTGCGGATCGGGGCTGTGGAGCTGCTCCTGCAGCTTCGGGTTCGCGTAGAGCGACTTCTCCAACCCCTCCTGCTCGGGGCCACCGGCGCGCGAGCGCTCGACCTCGAACCGGTGGATCGCGGCTTCGTCGCTCTCCCGGCCCTCGCTGGCCAACGCTTCAGCGAGGTTCTTGTTTGAACCTTGCACATCGACCTGCCCTTCGATGTGGCGCGTCGCGTAGGTGGCGAGCTCCTTGGCCGCCTCGTCCGCGTTGATCGGCGCCACGTTGGTGGCCTCAGGGTCCACCTTGTTCTGAATGTTGTGGAACTCCTGTTGGACCGCGGCGAGCTGCTCGGGGTCCACGCCCTCGAGCGCCTTGTGCAGCGCGTCCGGGTCCATGCTCTCGCGGGCGTCGTTGATCTTCTCGCGCAGACGGTAAGCGTCCGCGCCTTCGCGGATCCGCTCACGCCCGTGTCGGACGCCTGAACAGCGCCCGAGATCTGAACGCCGCCGATGGTCACCTTGCCCGAAATACTCAACCCGCCGCCACCGCCGGCCTTCTGGCTCCGGCCGGCCGCGCCGCCCGACTTGGCCGCGCCGCCCAGCTTGGCCCCGCCCGCACCCTGAGCTCCCCCGTTCGCCCCTTGCGATCCGGGCGTCTGGGGCATCATCCCGGGCGTCGCCGTTACTCCCGGAGGCGATTGGACCTCGCTGCCGCCCTTCGGCCCGCTCGTCCCGGCGGGGGCTGGCTGCTTGCCGTTCCCGCGCCCCTTTCCGCGCTGTCCCTGACCACCGAGGCTGACGTCCAGACCCTGTTCGTTGAGCACCGCCGTGACCTGCTGGCCAACGACGGCCCCCTTTACGTTCCCCGTCGCGTTCACGCCCTGCGCCTTCGCCTGAACCGACCCGCCAATCTGCACGCCGCCGAGGTTTACGCTGCCGGACAGGCTCAAACCCTGTGGGCCGCGTTGGCCGCCCCGCCCGCTGCGCGGTGCTCCGCCTTGCTCCAGAGCGCCTTGGTCAGTGGCGCCCTGAGCAGCGCCGAGTTGCTGGCCGCCGCTTTGCTGGCCGTCGCCCCGCAGCCGACCCATGACCTGCCCCGCGACCTTGTCCGCATCGCGCTCGGCGAAGCTCCCGACGGCCCCGAGCGAGAGCCCCTTCTTCGCGACGCTCTGCGGGCCGTCTGCCTGCTGCACGACGTGCTGGAGCTCATGGGCGATCAGCTCGTCGCCAGACGGAGTGCCGGGCTTGTACCCCCCGGAGCGAAGAAGATGTCCGAACCGAAGGCGAACGGCTTGGCGTTGAAGCCTGCCGCAGCGGCGCCGGCTTGGCCGCCCGTGTGGATCTTCACATCCGCGAAGTCCTCACCGAAGGCGGCTCCCATCCGGGAGCGCACAGCCTCAGGCAACGGGGCGCCCTGCGAGAAAGCTTCGGCATCGACCGTCGGGGCGCGGACAGGGGTGGGGCCGGCGCGAGCCGCGAACGCGACGCCTTGGACCGGCGCCGGGGAGTCGGCGACGGGCCCGGCGCCCGGCGTGGCGGCGGGAGTCGCGACGGCGGGCGCAGCGGCGGCAGGCGCAGCGGCGGCCGGTGCAGCGGCGGGTGTACCCCCACCGCCGCCCCCGACCCCACTCTCTGCGAGCCGCTTCTGGATCTCGAGCTTTTGGGCTTCAGTCGCCTTCAGCTCGGTCTCACCGGCGTCGGTTACGCCGGGGCGCGCGCTGCTTGAGGAGTACGCCGTATTGGCCAACCTGATCCGCCTGCCCTGACCCAAACCGGACGGAACCCCATGAACGATCCCCGACCCGACCTGCGCAGCCGCGTCGCCGCAGAGCGAGCCGCCCAAAACCAAGTGGGTGAGGCGCGAGCGCTCGCCGAGTTGGCCACCGCGGAGACCGCGCTCGGCGCGCTCCCTGAGGCGATCGCCGCGCTCGACCGTGCCGCCCAACTGTTCGCGCTGGCCGGACGGACCGCAGAGGAATCCAAGGCCCGGTACGGGCTGTCGATGCTGGTCTGGAAGCAGCGGCCCGGCAGTACGCTGGCGGTGAAGCATCTGGAAGACTCGGAGACGCTGGCCCGGCGAGCGGGGGACCTAGCGCTGCTTGCACGCGTGCTCGACCGCAGAGCCGGAATGGCGCTCGCCGCGCAGGCCTACGCCGACGCTGCGGGGCTCTTGAACGACGTCGCTGCGCTGAGGGGGTCCATCGGGGATGGTGACGGGAGACTCGATGCGATCCGGCGGATGGCCACCGTGGCGTCGCTCATGGGCGAGCCCAAGCGCGCCTTCGAACTGCTCTCCGAGGGGCTGGTGGACGCAGCGGCGGGGGCCGGTGAGATCCTCCGGGCGCGACTGGAGCTCAACCTGCTGGCGCGATCGGCCCGCAGCGCACAGACGGGCGAGCTGGATGCACGTTTCGCCGGCGTCCGCGCGGAGCCGCTCTCGGTGCTGCTCACCGACGCGGTGGCGGCTGGCGATCGCAGCGGTGCTGGCTACGTCCGGCTCCAGATGGCGGCGGATGCGAACCTCGTCAAGCGGCACGAAAAAGCCGCGGCCTACGCCGAGAGCGCGCGACTCGACGCCCTCAAGCTGAGGGACCCGACGCTGTACCTGCTCGCGTGCCTGTCGATCGCGGAGGCGAGAGAGAAGCTGGGCGACCTCATCGGAGTGCTCACGGTGCTCTTCACGTGCAAGGCTTCGCTGCAAGACCTGCTCGGCGAGGCCGCTGGAAAGCCGGTGCTCGGTGTGGTCGAGAGCCTCGAGAAGCGCTGGGGCCAGGCGGTGTTCGACGAAGCGCTGGCGGGGTACCGCGCCAGAGTGGCGGCGAGTTGACAGGTGGCGGCGGGTTGACCCGTGGCGGCGGGTTGACCCGTGGCGGCGGGTTGCCCCGTGGCGGCGGGTTGACCCGTGGCGGCGGGTTGACCCGTGGCGGCGGGCCCCCGCCCCGCACGTCACTCGAGCGCATCTCTCAACATCGCGCAGCGCCGCAGCCTGAGGCCCGAGTCATCTTCAGGGGTGCTCGCCGGTACGAGCGCCTGACGGAACCCGTGGCGGTGGGCTTCGCGCAGCCGGGCGATCGGCTGGCTCACCCCGCGTAGCTCCCCGACCAAGCCGATCTCTCCCACGACCAGCAGATCGTCAGGCACGACCTGCCCGGTGAAGCTCGAGTGGATCGCCACCGCCACCGCAAGATCGATCGCAGGCTCGCCGATGCGAATGCCCCCCGCCACGCTCACGAACACATCGTGGTCGGACAGCGGAAGCCCGGCCTTGCCCAGCACCGCGAGCAGGAGCGAGAGTCGTTGCCGGTCGATGCCAACGGCGGTTCGGCTGGGGGTCTGGTTGGTGTTCGCCCCCACCAGCGCCTGAACCTCGACGAGCAGCGGCCGCGAGCCCTCCATCGCACAGGTGACCACAGTGCCCGGAGCCCCACTGGCGCGCTCCTTCAGCAGCCGGGCGGAAGCGTCCGGCACGTCGGTCAGGCCGTCCTCCCGCATCTCAAACATCCCGATCTCGCCAGTGGATCCAAAGCGGTTCTTCGTCGCCCTCAATACCCGCAGCGACGAGGAGCCGTCGCCCTCGAAGTACAGCACCGTGTCCACCAGATGCTCCAGCGCCCGGGGCCCGGCCAGGGTGCCATCCTTGGTGACGTGGCCCACGAGGAACGTGGCGATGTCGCGCCCCTTCGCCAACTGAACCGCAGCCGCCGCCACTTCCCGAACCTGGGTGATGCCACCGGGGACACCATCGCAGTCTGGGTTGTGGAGGGTCTGGACGGAGTCGAGCACCAGGACACGGGGCTGCACCTGATCCACCGCTTCGCGCACGGCGGCGAGCGAGGTATCGGCGAGCAAGTAAAGCTCCTCCGAGGCGATCCCCAGCCTGTCCGCCCGCAGCCGGACCTGCCGGGCGCTCTCCTCTCCCGACACGTAGAGCACCCGGACGCCGCGGTGCGCGAAGGCGCTCATCGCGATCAGGAGCAGCGTGGACTTCCCCACTCCCGGGTCCCCCCCCAGCAGCACGACGCTCCCGGTGACAAGCCCGCCCCCGAGGACCCGGTCGAGCTCCCCGATGCCGACTCGCAGCCGGACCTCGCCCCCATCCCCGAGCGAGATCTGCGTCATGGGACGCGCGACCGCCGCTCCGGGACGCTTCGGCCGCGGGGACGGGCCGCCGACCAACTCTTCGAGAAGGCTATTCCATGCTCCGCATTCGGCGCATCTTCCCATCCAGGACGCCGCCACGTGTGCACATTGCTGGCACACATAGCGCGACTTCTGCTTGGCCACTGAGACTCCTTTTGTCTGAAGTTAAGGTCATATGTTCAGTAACCGGTCGAGGACATCCGGCAAGCGACGGAAGCGAAAAATACACCGCGGGCGCCCCGCACGGGTAGAGTACACAGATGCTGCTCCTCCTACTCGCGGCCTGCCCGGCGGGTCCAGATTCTAGCTCGACGTGCCCAACTCACCCCTGCGAAGACGAAGCGATCATCCACATGATCGGCCCCAACGGACCCACGATCGCCACGGGCAGTGTGCAACCGGAGGACTCGGCCCGCTTCGAATTCGACTGCCGGGAGCGCGCAGGCGCAGGCTGGACCTGCGACGACGACGGCACCCTGCACATCCCCACTCGTGCCCCGTCGCTCCATATCGAGGCCTACTCCACGGACGCCAACGCCCATGCCTCCAGCGCCCTCGTGCTGACCTGGGTCGGCTTGGGCACCGACCAGTGCCCGACCGACTGTGACGCCGCCGAGGTCACGGTGACGCTGGACCCCACCGACACCGCCTGCTTCAAGGCGGACTCAGACACCGGAGGGTGTAAGTAGCTGCCCCGCGCCCCATCAGGGTAAACCCCTACTTCGCGACGTCCGCTTCCCCCCGCTCCAGCTCAGCGCCCGACTCGGCGCCCGACTCAGCGTCCCTCTCCGGCGCGACCTGCAGGTGCAAGCTCGGCTCGGGCCCACGGCTGACCCTGCGCCAACCTCGCTGCAGGCCCGTCCGGACCGATTCCATCCATTGGAAGACGACTGGAACGACGAGCAGCGTGAGCAGCGTCGACGAGAGCACGCCCCCGATGACCGCGATCCCCATCGGCGAGCGGAACTCGGATCCCATCCCCGTCCCCATCGCCGTGGGCAACATACCAAGCGCCATCGCAGCAGAGGTCATCAGGATCGGCCGCATTCGCCGGGGACCGGCGATGCGCATGGCGTCCGCCGCGCTGTGCCCTTCACGCATGCAAACGAGCGCGCCGTCCACCAGGAGGATGGCGTTTTTCGTGACCAGCCCCATGAGCAGGATGATGCCGATCTGCGAGCCCATCGAGATGCTGTTTCCCGTCGCCGCGAGCCCGAACACGGCGCCCACAAGCGCAAGCGGGACCGACGCCAACAGCGTGAACGGATGAATCAGGCTCTCGAACTGACTCGCGAGCACCATGAAGATGAAGATGAACGCGACGCCGACGGCCATGCCCATCGCCTCGGCGGTGTCGTTCATGTCGCGGGCCTGACCGTCCAGAGTCAGGAAGTACCCTTCCGGGAGCGGCGCTTCGGCTAAACGAGCGTTGAACGCCTCCAGCACGGTCCCGAGCGCGGCGCCGTCGGCCACCTGCGAGCTCACGGTCACCGACCGCATCCGGTTGTGGCGGTTGATCTCGCTGGCGCCGATCGCCATGTGGACGTTCGCGACGTCTCCGAGGGTCACCGTGCCGCGCGGGCTAGGCAGCGGGAGCAGCGCCACCCGCTCCGGGCTCTCCGAGTACCGCGGGTCGGCCCTGACGCGGATCTCGGCCTCCGGGCCGCCATCGCGCAGCGTGCCCACCGTGTTCCCCTCCACGAGCAACCGGGCAGTGGCCCCGACAAGCCCGGCTGGAATCCCTCGGTCAGACGCCACCATCCGGTTGACGTCCACGCGCAGCTCCGGCTTTCCCGGGCTGATGTTCATGCGAACGTCCGAACTACCGGGGATCGCCTCCAGCAGCTCCTTGATCCGCGTGCCCTCGACGAGCAGGCCGTCCAGGTCCGGGCCCTGCACGATGAGCATCATCGGAGGCCAGTCGCCGAGCCCTTCGATGACGCCCGGCTCGGCGAGGGTGACCTCGGCCGTCTTGACGGTCTCGAGCGCCTTGCGAATCTCCACCTCGTACCAGTTCAGGGGGTGCTGTCGCTCTGCTTTCGGCCGGATCTCGACCCGAAAGCGGGCCCGATTGGTCTGGTCCTCGTGCCCGACGGTCGCGTAAACCCGCGTGATGTCCGGGATGGCGAGCAGCAGCGCTTCCACCGGCCGTGCGATGGCATCGGTGGCCTGCAGCGACGTCCCCACCGGCAGCCGGATGTCGCCGAGCACCTCCCCGCGGTCCTGCTTGGGCATGAACTCGCCGGGGAGGAGCAGCCCAAGCCCAGCAGCGAGGACAACGGCCAGAAACGAGAGACCAACGGTGGTCTTGCGGTGGATCAGCACCCAGTCGAGCGTGCGCCGGTAGGCGTTGTCGAGCCCGTCAAGGAAGCGCTCGATGACGCCCGCGATCCCCTTCCGAGGTCCAGGAACATGGGCGACGCTCAGCCGCGCGGAGAGCATAGGGTCCAGTGTGAACGCCACAAAGAGCGAGATGCTGACCGCGATGGTGATCGTGAGCCCAAACTGCTTGAAGAACTGTCCTACCATGCCGCTCATGAACGCCACCGGCACGAAGACCGCGACGAGCGACAACGTGGTCGCCAGCACGGCGAGCGCGATCTCCCGCGTGCCTCGACTCGCGGCCTCCGCTGGGGAATCTCCAGCTTCCAACCGCCGTGTGATGCTCTCTCGAACCACTACGGCGTCGTCGATCAGCAGCCCGATGGCCAGGCTCATCCCGAGCAGCGTCATCGTATTGATTGAGAACCCACACAAGTACATCGCGGCGAAAGTGCCGATGATGGACGTAGGCAGCGCCAGAGACGAGATCAGCGTCCCGCGCCAGTCCAGCAAGAAGAACAGGATGACCAGGACGGCCATCGCGCCGCCGTAGTAAATCGCGATCCAGACCTCGTGGGCGTTCGCTTCAATGTCAATGGACGTGTCGGCGATGACGTTGTACGCGGCCCCCGTCCCAAGGGTGGGCACCACCTCGGCTAACTTCAGCGCGATCCCGTGGCAGACCTCCACCGTGTTGGAGCCCGACTTCTTCACGATCTCCAGCGATACGGCATCTTGGAGGTTGTTCCGCACGTAGCGCGTCGCCCGCGCCCGGCCGTCCACCACCCTGGCGATCTGGCCGAGCAGCACCTGCCGGCCGTCTCGCGTCATCGACACCACGGTGCTGCCGAGGTCCTTCACGCTGCGGTACTGGCCGTCCGCCCGGACCCCCACAGCGTAGCCGTGGGAATCAAATTGACCAACAGGGATCGAGACGTTCTCGTAGCCGATGCGCTCAGCGACCGAGGTGGCGGACAGGCCCAACGCTGCGAGCTGATCGAGGTTGAGGTCGACCTGGATCTCGCGCTTCTGGCCGCCGATCACGTTGACGCTGCCGACACCCGGCACCTGCTCGAGGAACGGACGCAGCCGGTCGTCGGCCACTTGCCGCGTGAAGTTGACGTCTCCGCTGGTCGCCAACGCGACCACCATCACCGGAAGCGCGCCGATATCGACCTGTTTGATCACTGGATCAAGCACGTCTTTCGGAAGCTTTCCCTTGGCGATCCCGATCCCATCCCGCACCTGGTTGGTCGCGGCGTCGACATCGGTCCCCATCTTGAACTGAAGGATCATCAGCGACGCGCTGTCGCGGGTGAAGCTCTGGAGCTTCTCGACACCCGCGATGCCGGCCACTGCGTCTTCCAGAGGCCGGGTCACATCGCGTTCGATGTCCTCGGGAGGTGCTCCCGGATAGATCGTTTGGACCAGCACAATGGGGAAGTCCACCGGAGGGTACAGGTCCGTCGGGAGGCGGCCCAGCGACAGCAGCCCGAGCACGATGATCGCGATGCTGAGCATCGCGGTGAACACCGGGCGACGGATGGCGATGTCGGAGATGTTCATGCCCTACTCCCCCAGTGTGTGGGGCGGGTCGAGGACCACCTGAGCGCCGGCGGTGAGCTCGCCGCTCACCACGATGCTGTCATCCCGCTCCATAAGGACGGTGACCGGCACGCGCTTCGGAGCTCCGTCCACGCCGTCACCCGCGACGAAGACGCAGAAATCCGGCCGAGCGACCAGCGCTGCGCGCGGCACGGTCCACGCGTCGATGTCGGTGCCGCCGTCGATCACGACACGCGCGAATCCGTGGGCCTTCAGCGTGCCCGGGGGAGCCTCGACCCGGATCTCAACCGGCAGGCGACGGGTGGCGAGGTCAAGGGAGGGGAGCACCCGCAAGACGCTGGCCGGCACGCCGACAGCGACGCCGGGAGTCGCGGAGTAGACGACGGCATTGAGCCCTTCGTGCAGCCAGCCCGCCGTGTCTTCGGGGGCGGTCCCCTTGAGCTGCAAGGACGAGATGTCGTCCAGCAGGAACAGCGGGGTGCCGCCACCGGTCATGATCCCGGCGTTGTCCGGACCGTCCTGAATGACCCCCGCGAAAGGC
This sequence comes from Myxococcales bacterium, assembly GCA_009692605.1. Lineage (GTDB taxonomy): Bacteria > Myxococcota_A > UBA796 > UBA796 > SXON01 > CAIUMM01. Next base: position 12,184 of record SHYV01000073.1, on the reverse strand, counting down.
GCCTTCAGGGTCTGGTGCTCCAGATTGGCGCGCGCCATGGCCAACGCGGCGCGCGCCTGCTGCACCCCGGCCCGGCCCGCGAGGACCGACGCTTGGGCGGCCGACCAGTCCTGCTCGCTGATCGCCCCCGCCTCGTTGAGCCGCCTGGCCCGGTCGAAGCCGGCCTCTCCGGCGGCAAGCTGGGCCTCGGCCCCCGCGACGGCGGCTGCGGCCTGGTCGGCCTGAGCAACGGCGATCCGTGAATCGAGCACGGCGATCGCCTGCCCTTTGCTCACGATGTCACCGCGGTTCACCAGCAGACGCTCGACCCGGCCTGGGACATCGAACCCGAGGTGCACGGACTGCACCGGGTCGAGCGAGCCGGTGATCTCGGTCTGGGGCCGGTGTCGGGCGGCTTCCGCCAGCCCGTACCGCAGCCTCAACGGCGCAGCCTCCGCCTTGGAAGCGCCACCGGTCTCTGCGCGGCAGCCGGCTACAGCGAGCGCCAGCGCCCCCACGCACAGAAACGAACGATTCGCCTTCAGCATGACCCTCGCATTATGCACGCATTGGTGCTTGGTAATTGACTTCGGGGCCAGCTCAACCAGGCGCCAGGGGCGGCCTTGCGGGCCATCGGACGCTCCGTTTTCCTGGACGGGGGGTCCGGAATCGCGACACTATCCTCCCTCGCGGTTCGGGCAAGCCTCGCCCCGCGGGCCCGCCGAAAGGGTAGAGCGCAGGGTAGGGTGCAGGGTGCGATCCAGTCATCCAACGTGCGTCGAGGCCATGACGATGTACGCCGTCGCGCTCGTCGCGGTTCTGGGGACGGCCGGCTGCGCAGCCCGCCGAACGGGAGACGCGGTCCGCTCCACCCATTTCGTAGGGAACAGCCGCCCAACCGCCGTCGCGGAGTGGCTGACCGCGTCGCAGACCGATCGCGCGCTGCGAAACGCGATGACCCACCCAACGGGAAGCTGGCAGTCATTCCTCTTCCCCCGACTCATCGAGCCGACCTGGCTCGACCCGGTGATGCTGGACCGCGACGGATGGCGACTCGAGGTGTGGTACGCCAATCACGGATACTTCGACGCCCGCTTTCTCGGCTGGGAGATCGGGCACCCGCCTCGCCCCGCAGGCCGACGCGTACGTCCGGTGGACCTCGTGGGCCACGTCGAGCAGGGCGAACCCTCTCGCATCGCCTCGATCGACGTCTCGGGCACAGAGAAGCTGGGCGCTCCGCTGGTTCGTCGCATCTGGAGCACGCTCTCGATCGCCAAGGGAGACATCTGGAGCACGGACGACTATCGACAGTCCATCGCAGCGGTCGAGGCGCTGCTTCGAGAACGGTCGTTCGCGCATGCCCTCGTGCACGGGCAAGTAGCAGTGGACCCCGTTGACCACGAGGTCCAGGTCACGCTCACGGTGGAGGCGGGGCATCCCTGCCGGTTCGGCCCGGTCAGCGTTGTGGGCTTGAAGCGCATCAACGCGGACGAACTACACCCGTTGATCGATATCAAAGAAGGCGCCCCATACCGAGAGTCTCAGCTCAAGACCGCGCGTGAGCGACTCTTCGCCCTCGGCGTCCTCGGCGTAGTCAACATCCTTCCCGACCTCTCCGACCCGGGGGGCCGCACAGTCCCGATCCGGATCGAGCTGACCGAGAGCAAGTCGCACGAGGTGAAGGCGGGGCCGGAGCTCGAATTCGAGCCCGGACTTCAGACCCTCGCTGTCGCGGCCACCTACACCGACAACAACGTGTTCAATCGCCTGTGGCAGACCTCCCAGACGGCGCGGATCGGAGTGGCCTCAGACGTGACGACGATGAACGACGTCAGACGCGCCACCTTCAGCCCGATCGGCTCCATCAGCGGCAACTTCAACCTGCCGAGGCTCTTTTCGTCGAGCTTCTCGATCCTGAACACGGGCAGCGTAGGCCGGACGCTGACCAGCTACGGAGACGTTGCGAGCGCCGAGTTCTCGCCCGCAGCGGCCTTCACCGGTGTCGCGCACCTCGCTCCCACGATCGGGTACCGCATCCGGTATGAGGATCTGCTCGGCTCGAGCGACAAGTGCACCTTGCAGGCCAACCAGTTCGGCGCGGCCTCCGAATATCCTTACCTGCTCTCCGAGCTGGAACAGTCGCTGGCCTGGGACAGCCGGAACGATCCGCTCTCCCCCACGCGCGGCTGGTACTGGAACATCCACCTAGCAGAAGCCGGAGGGCCGTTCGGCGGCTTGTACGACTTCTTCAAGGTAGAGGCCGAGGTGCGGGCGTACCGGTCGATCCTTCGGCTCGCCCATCAGGAAGTGGGGACGACGGTGGCGGGTCGCCTGGGCGGAGGGCTCATCCAACCCTACAGCGAGACCACAGCGATCCCCCTGGAAGAGCGGCTGTTCCTAGGTGGTGGCACCACCGTGCGTGGCTGGGCGGCCGACCACCTTGGACCCGTCGGGGTCACCGACTGCGGAGACGTCATCCCGCTCGGGGGAAATCTACAACTGTACGGCAACCTCGAGCTCCGCCAACCGCTCCCCTTCTACCCAGACCTCACCATCGCGACGTTCCTCGACGCCGGGCGGGTTTGGGACACCCCCCAGAACATCCGGTTGGCGGGAGTCCAGTACAGCGTGGGCGGCGGCCTGCGCTACAACACGGCCATCGGCCCCATTCGACTGGACGCGGCATGGCGACTGGGAGACCCGGACGCGTTCGACGGCCGTATGGAGCCGACACAGGACATCGGTCCGGGGGCCGCTGCGGCCCTCGCCCCGCTACCAGACCATCAGGTCATCCCCCCCGAGGGGCGCTGGGCGCTGCACTTTGGCCTCTCCGAGGCGTTTTGACCCGCTCGCGTCGTGCCCTTCGCGCAGCGGCAGCCGTGGTCGCCTCCACTGGGGCGGGGCTCGTCCTCGTTGGGCTCGGCGCCGGGGTGTGGGGCCGAACTGAGCGCGGCAACGCGTGGCTGCTCGAAACCATGCTGCGGCAGGCTGCGCCGGCGCGAGGCACCCTCACGGCAGGAGGACTGCGTACGGACCTGCTCAGCGGGGTCACGCTGACCGACGTCACGCTGACCGACGCGGACGGACGGCCGGTCGTCCAGCTCCGGGAGCTTGAGCTCGCTTACAGCCTGGGTGGAATCCTTGGCCGGAAGCTCGTGGTTCGCACGTTGCGCGCCGAAGGCCTCACCATCGACCTTCGGCGGGAGGACGGCTCCTGCCACAGCCCGATGGAACAATGGGACCTTCCCCCCTCAACCGGGGCACCGTGGACCGGGCTCGGAGTGGACATCGACCTGGCTGCGCTCGACGTGCAGGCAGACACCATCACCCTGTGCGCCGGCGAGAGCCCCCTCGTCGCGACCGCGGTCAACCTGTCCGGAGCGGCGCGGGCAGAGGGGCGGACGCTGACCACCGCGGGCCTCACCCTCGGTGGCGTGCTCTCGGCCGATTTCCTCACCACCCCGGCCCCCCTGACGATCTCGGCGGCGGGCAGTTGGGATGGAAGGGCCGCGCACATCAACGCCCTCGACGCGACGCTCGGGACGCAGCACCTCGAGGCCACCGCCGACCTCTCGGAGCTGGACACCGACGCGCCCCTGCTGTCAGGGCGCATCGCCGACGCCCATTTCGAGCCCGAGCTGTTCGGCATCCCCGGCATCCATGGACCGATCTCGGGCACCGGCGAGCTCAAGGGCCGACTCGCTCACCCGGTGTTCTGGCTGGACCTGACCACCCGCGGCGGGGTGGCGCGCGCCGAGGGGGACGTCGACTTCGTCCCGAACCTCCCGGTGTGGAAGCTCGATCTGCAGCTGCCCGCGGAGGTCCAGCTGGCGGAGACGATCGATGCCCTCACCGATACGCGCGTCTCCGGTCAGGTCACCGCAGCCGGTGCTGGGTTCTCGTGGCCCACGCTGCAGGTTGATGGCGTGCTGGACCTTGCGGCGAGCACGGTCGAGGGCAAGGGGCCCTACCAATTGAGCGGCGCAATCCACCTGCAAGACGGTGTCCTTGACGCGCCAGCGGTGCAGGTATTGACACCGCTGGGAAACGGCACGATCACCGCCCACGCGGACCTGCTCGGCGGCACGGCCCGCGCCACGGTGGAGACCACGGTCGATCTCGCCGGGCTCGACACCTACGGGGTGCCCGGGCTGCACGGCCTCGTCCACTACACCGGGACCTTCTCCGGCGACTGGGCGGCAGGTTTTGACGCAACCGCGGATGGATCCATCCACGCCGGTCGGGTGACCTACCAGGACGCGACCTCCCTTGGCTCGTTGGGGGGCCCTGTCCACCTCACGTGGGCCGGAGACCGGGGCGTCATCGACTCTGTCCTCACAGTCCGTGAGATCCGCGTGCCCGCCACGGCACCGACGATCACCGCGGCCGAGGGCACGGTGACGATGGCGCTGAATTTCGGCGCCAATGGGCTCTCTGGCCGCATCGACTCGCGGCTGGCCGATGCGAGCGCGCCCTGGCAGCACTTCGACCTGCTGCTGCTCAACGCCCTGCTCACGCCCGACCGCGTCACGTTCGCCGCGATCGGCGGTGGACCTCCCCCTGACGATCAGCCGGATGGCCTCCCGGCGACCGAGACCCTGGCCGCCCAAGGGGCATACACCTTCGCCAGCCAGCCCGCAGGCCCAAGCACGCTCTCCCTCGACGCCGCACGCTACTCACCGGCCCCGGGTGTGGACGTGCGCCTGCTCGACCCGGCCACCGTCACCTTCACGAACGACGGGTTCACCCTCCACGCCCGCGTGGCGCAGGACCACGCACGGGGCCAGGGCGCGGCGAGCCAGGGCGCGGCGAGCCAGAGCGCGGCGGCGGGAACGCTCACCGCGGATGGAACGGTCAGGACCGGTGGGGACTGCGACCTGACCGTGTCGCTGGCGGACTTTCCACTCAGCACCATCAGCGCGTTCGACCCCGGCGCGATCTGGGCGGGCGTCGCGAGCGCGGACCTGCACCTCTCCGGGCCGCTCCGGGCGCCCGTCAGCACCTTCAGCGCTCACGCCGTACACGTCGTGGCCCCGGGCCTTCTCGGCTCCGGCACCCTGGACCTGCTCGGGAGCACCGATGGGAGCACCCTGTCCATGGACGCCACGCTTCAAACGTCCACCGGGGGCCTTCAGTTGCTGCGGGCGCAGGCTCGGGTCGGCCTGCAACCACGGGGGGACCTGCCGGGCCTCGACCCCGCTGCACCGCTCTGGCTCGATGTGGTCGTGCCTCCATCATCAACCGAAGACTGGCAGCAAGTCCTCGACCCCGCCGCGCTCCCAGCCGACAACCCGGCCTTCCACGTCGCGGCGCAGTTGGTGCTCGCCGGGACGCTTCGCGCTCCGACCGGCACCTTCACCGCAGGAACCCGGGTGCGGACGCCCGACGGCTGGGTGACGCTGGACGGCGATGCCACGGTGAACCACGACTCCGCCACGGTGCGCCTCCTGGCCAACCAGCAGCTGGTACGGCGCGCTCAGGTGACCGGTACGCTAGGCTTCTCGCTCTCCCGGCTCACCGCCATGGCGACCGGCGCACCTGCCCCCGCGTGGAGGAGCCTGCTCTCCGACCTGTCTCTGGACCTGGTTCCGCTCCGACTGCCGCTCAGCGCGATCGGCGCACCGCCGCAGGTCAGCGGCGATCTGCTCGGCGGACTTCACGTCTCGGGAGACCCGACCCTGCCCAAGATCGAGGGCGCGCTGCTGGTCGTCAACGGAGCGGTCGGGGACGTCCCGGTCACGTCCGCCATGCTCACGTTGACCGGGGCGAAAGGCGGCTACGACATCGATGCTCACATCGATTTTGAGGGTACGAGCGCGAGCGGGAGCGACATCCACGCCGCCGGCTTCGTACCGGTCGAGGCGAACTTCGACGCGCTTCAGAAGGAACTCGGGCGCACCGGGCTTCACGTCGTGGTGGACGGCGACGGCATCCCGCTACGGGCCGCGAGCGCCCTGATCCCGGGGCTGACGGAGGCCACAGGCACGGCCAGATTGACAGGGACGATCGAGGGGAGACCGAACGCGCCCATCCCCAACCTGACACTCAACGTCAACGGGGGCTCATTCGCGATCGAGCCGTTAAACGTGCGGTATACCGACGTCCAGATCGAAGCACGACTGCTGCCCGCGAGCGTCGACCTCGTCCGACTTGAGGCCACCACCCACCCCCGATCCCGGGACCAGCGGCTCGTCCGGCCGGGCGCGCTTCGCGCATCCGGCACGATCGCCCTTCACGACTACCAGCCGGGTGCGGTCCGTGGGGCGCTTTCGTTCGACAACGCCTGGATCGCGAACCGACCGGACGTGACCCTGCAAGCGTCGTCCGACCTTCGTGTGTCAGGAACGTGGCCCTCGCTCTCGCTGGGGGGAAAGGTCAACGTCGACAGCGCAGACGTGGTGCTGCGGGAGAGCTTTTTCACAGCGGAGTCGAGCCTGCAGCTCGACGCTGACATCGCCGTGCTCCGCCACGGGGTGACCGCTCCGATCAAGGTGGAGGCAGGCCTGCCGCTGGATCTGGATCTGGACGTCCATGTGTTCCTCGACCGCCACGCCAACATCGACGCCACCATCCCCATGGAGCAGTTTGGGGGGGAACTCACCAAGAGCCTGTCCAACCTACGGTTTGACGTGACCCTGGACAGCCCCGAGGGCCTGCATCTGCAACGTCGCAAGGGGGTGATCCAGCTCGCAGGGGTCGTCGAGCCGTTGGCGGGCTTGGCGAACGTGCTTGGCAAAGACTTCCAGGTCGCCGGAGGAACGATCGCGTTCACCGGACTCGACTACCTCAGCCCGCTGCTGAGCCTCGGCGCCGCGTACGACAGCGGCACGAACGGCACGATCACCGCCAATATCTCCGGGTCCCTGACCTCGCCCGCGATCTCCTTCAGCTCGGATCAAGGCAAGTCCACGGACGACATGATCGGCATCCTGCTGTTCGGCGCCCCGGTCGCCGACCTGCAGGACTCCTCACAGAGCCAGACCGCCATCGCCGCTGCGTTCCAAAGCGTATTCAAGAGCCAGTTCAACGACGCCGCCGCGCTCACCCGCCTCGATCTGGTCGCGTTCAGCTCCGACAGCTACACGTTCGGCAAGCGCTTCGGCAAGGACGTCATGGTCGAGGTAGTCATCAACCCAGCCAACGAGATGACCTCGACGACCGTACACAAGAACCCCGTCGAACTGCACATCGAACTGCCGCTCTGGAAGGGGTGGTACCTCGCAGGAATGGGCGGGACCGCTGGGATCGGGAAGGTGAGCGCGTATTCGAGGTGGCGGTTTTGAGCTACCCCGCCCCCATCCACGGCTCGTAGCGCACGACCACCTCCATCCCGGGCCTCGGAACAGCGTAGCCCTCAAATACGATCGCGTTGTCCCCAGACGAATACTGCCAGCCGTCGTCCGCACGCTCCGGGATGAGCACCGTGTCCACCGAGACCTCCAGCGTCGCTGGGTCAGGCACGCGGTCGAGATAAAAGGTCGTGTCCCACCCGGCGACATCGAGGCCAACGCGGGCCAGCAGCGCCGAGTAATCGTCCGCGCAAATCGAGTCCGACCACCCGTCGGTCCCGCTGACGGCGTCGAGGTAGCGGGTCCCGGCATCCGCCGCGGACGTCCCTGAGACGCACCCCTCCGGGAGATCGCCGACGAGCGCGTGGGCGCGGAACCCTCCGCTCCCCGCCGCACCAGTGAGGACCGCCATGTAGACGTCGACGACGTCCGGCGAGTGGTCGTCTTCGTCCGAGACGTACACCACATTCAACGCGCTGTTGGCGCGGACGAGCCCGGGATTGAGCGAGGGGCTCATCGCGAGGGCGGAGGTCAACAGCCCCTGCTCATCGCGCGACCCCTCGTTGCCCACATCCACAGCCGCAGCAAAGGCCGCATCCAGCAAGGGAGTGTCGGGGGTGAGGATGGCACCGCGCAACGCCCCGTACTCCTCCGGATCGGTCGTAATGACGCCGATCTGCCAGTCGGCGAATGTTCCGGACAACACCTCGACAAACGCCGAGAAATTCTCACCCAGCCGGGCTTGCTCTTCGGTCATCGAGGCGGAGTCGTCCACCACGAAGAGGATGTCGGCGGAGACCTCCTCCCCACCCTGCAGGAACCGGTCTTCCGTCCCCACCTGGGTCAGCTTGTTCTCCGTACACCCCGCCCCGAGGAACAGGGTCGGCGCCGAAATGGCGAAAGGGAGTACGCGGAGCGCGGTAAAACGAAACATCCCTGAGGCAGTAACCAGATACACTACGTTCTGTGCTGCTCCTCCTCCCCCTCGCCTGCTCCCCTGAATTCGCCGACGTCGATGGTGTGCAGATCGCGACCCTCACCGTCACCCCCGGCGATCTCACGCTGGAGACCGGCCCCAACGGCCCCGTCGAACAGCAGTTCCTCGCGGTAGCCGAGCTGATGAACGGCGAGGTCGTCACGCTGGAGACGGTAGAGTGGGGGCTCTCGAACGCCAGCGCCGGGGAGATCGACGCGGACGGGCTGTTCAGCGCCTCGACCACCAACGGCGGAGTCACCTGGATCCGCGCGCGCTTCGACGGCATCGAGGCGATCGCCAATGTCACGCTCATCTACGCCGACCAACGAAATGACGACGGAGTGGACACGAGCCTGTTCGACCAGCCGGAGACCACCGGGCAGGCACTCTGGACGTACCCATCGGACAACGTCAACTTTCCGCGAAACACTCCCGGAATCAACTTCCAGTGGATTGCCGCCGGGCAGACCGCGGCCCGGCTCCGCTTTCGTTCGTCGGTCACGGACATCAGCATCTACACCACCGGCACGTCCTACACAGCGGACGAAGCGACCTGGGCGAGCATCGCCGGCACGAACGCGGGAGGCACGGTCACCGTCGACCTCTCGCTCGCGGCCGAAGGTTCAGTGCTCACTGCAGACCCGCTGACCCTGAACGTGAACCGGATGGACGGACAGGGCTCGATCTACTACTGGAGCACCTCCGCCCAAGGCATCATGAAGGTGCCCTACGGCGGCTCCGCCACCGACTACCTCTCAGTCTCCAACACCGGGCACTGCGTGGGGTGTCACGTCGCGCGTGGGGACTACCTCGCCTACACATACGACGGCGGAAACGGCGGAACGGGCATGTCCCGACTGTCCGATGGTTCCACCATCCTTGGCTACAACACCGACATCTACGCCAACTTCAAGACGTTCTCCCCGGACGGCAAGTACCTCCTGGGCACCTACAACGGGGCGCTGCTGCTCTATGACGGGCAGACAGGCGCTTACCTATACGAGGTAGCGACCGGCTATCTGGCGACACACGTCGATTGGAGCCCGGACGGCAGCCAGGTCGCGCTCGTGCTGGCGGACGGCCTGTCCTGCGACTGGTCGTTCAGCGGCGGCAAGGTCGCGGTGATGGACGTGGTGGGCGACGGGCAGTTCGGCACGATTACCGTCCTTTATGACCCTCCGGACCCCACCATCGCCTACTACCCGGCTTGGTCGCCCGACGGCGCGTGGATCGCCTTCAACCAGTCCACGCAGGACGCCTACGACGACAGCGACGCCACGCTCTACGTCATCAACGGCGAGGGCGGCACGCCCGTCCCGCTCACCAACGCCAACTACATGGCGGACCTGACCAACTCCTGGCCGCATTGGGGCCCGCTCCCAGACGACGACGTGCTGTGGCTCGCGTTCTCCTCAAAGCGCGCCTACGGAAATGTCGTCAGCGGCGCGCCCCAGATCTGGGTGGTCGGGTTCGACCCTGCGCTCGCCGAACAGGGCCTCGACCCCACCTGGCCCGCGTTCTGGCTGCCTGGGCAAGACCCCGCACAGAGCAACCACATCCCGGTCTGGACCAGGGAATGAGCCGCGCAGGCACGCCAGCCGGGCTCGTGCTGCTCGGACTCCTGCCGCTCGGGCTCAACGGGCTCGGGGGTCTTTGCGGCTGCAAGCCCGGCACCGCGTCCGTGGAGAGCCATGCTGCGTCCGCCTACGCCGGCGCATCAGGGACCTCGCTGGTATTTGAGCCGGTGTCGGAGCACATCGACACCGGCGGGTCAGACACCGGGACGGACACAGGAGCGGACACAGGAGCGGACACAGGAACGGACACAGGGACCGACACCGGAGAGCGCGACGTGCCGCAGCTCACCCTCGAAATCGGCGAGGCGGAGTGGACCCTGACCCTGCTCCCCGGCCCGATCGCGCTGGCATGGAGCACGACCGACGGCCTGCTCGTCGACGACTCCCGGCTGCTGCCCGCCACCGTCCAGGCTGGGTCGACCGGCGAAGGCGTCGAGGTCACCGACTTCGGCGAGCGAACGGTCTGGTACGGCCTGTTCCCAGACGTCGGGACCACCGCGGTGAGCGCCGGGTCACTCGCCGGAGAGTGGGCGTTCGCCCGCGATGTCGGCCCCATCATCGCGCACTACGCCGGCGTGGACTGGGAGCTGGTCTACTACCAGTAGTCAGCGCCTGGTGTCGTGGCCCGGAGAACCGCCCGACGACGACGATGTCTCCGAGCGGAATGATCCGAGGGAGATCCGCGGTGGCCAGCGTGACGCCGCCCCTGAACTGGATCGCGAGCACGCTGGAACGCCTCGGTGGTCGCTGGAGCCAGGGTGCGCTTGCCTTCCACGACAGAGAGCAGCAGGCTGGGGGAACTCTGCCCGGCCTTCCTCGCGAAGGCCCGGTAGGCCAGACAGCGGGTGATATCCGGAGAGGGAATGTCCAGATCTGCTACACCGCACCGGGTCACCGTGCATACCTACCGCGCCGCCACACCTGCGCGAGGGTACTCCGGGCGAGTACGGCCAGCCCGCGATATCCCCTCGGGGTGCTGACCGGTGACCTCGTCCGAATCCGCTGGACGCGCGACGGGCTCAAGTGCGGCTTCATCGACGCCGGGAACGCCCGATTGCTGGAGAAAGCGACCGCGGTCCTGACCGCCTTCGAAGAGCACATCGGCGCTTCCCGGGGCGCGCTGGACGAAGCCCTGCACGAGGTCGAGGGCGACGGCGTAGACCACAAGCTGACCAGAGGGCTGGCCAAGCTCTGCCTCGACCGGGCGGAGTTCGATACCACCGCGCCCATGCCGCCCGCCGATCTGCGCAGGGCGGTGTTCTCGTTAGCCGCTCGTATCGGCCCCCTACGCACCGCAGAGGTGCCGGTCGATGCGGGGGGCGTGGGGGGCATGGCGGGGGGCGCGGACGCCCCTCCGACTACGGCGGCCTCTGTCTGGCAAGCCCTCGCAGCGGAGCTCGGGCTGAGCGCGAAGGCCCTCTCTGCTGCGCTTTACGCCGATCTGCCCGCCGAGCAGACGCTCATCGCCGTGGACATCCCCACACCCGTGTGGCTCCTTCACCGCTACAACGTGGCGCTCGTGCAGGCGGCGCTGGTGCACGCGCGCAGCGTCACCGTCACCCTCGGCACCCCCGGGCCCGGCGAGATCAGGGCCCTGCTTCGGGCCGTCAAGTTCCACCAGCTGCTCGCCGAGATCCGCCCGTCCTCCGATGGCGGGTACACCCTGCACATCGACGGGCCCGCGTCCCTCTTCTCCCAGACGACACGGTACGGTCTCGCCCTCGCGCGGTTCTTCCCAGCCATCCTCCTGCTCACCAGCCCATGGAACATGCGCGCGCAGGTGGCCTGGAGGCAGCGTACTACCCCGATCGAGATCAACCATGAGACCGGACTGGTCTCCCACTACAAGGCGCAAGGCACGTGGCGAAGCCGAGAGGCGGTCTGGTTTCACGAGCGGTGGACCGAGACCGTCCCGGCCTGGCGCATCGAGGAGGGCGGCCTGCCGCTCGATCAGGGCGGAGAAGGGATGGTCGTCCCGGACTTCACCCTCACCCACGCGGACGACGACCGCCCGGTCCACATCGAGATCCTCGGGTACTGGAGAAAAGGCAGCCTGAAGCGCCGGTTAGAGCTCACCGCCCGCCACGGCCCCGACCGGCTGATCCTCGCGGTGTCGCGCAAGCTCATGCAGGCCGACCCGGATGACAACGGCGAGCCACCCGAGGGTGTCGTGCTCTTCTCCGAGACCGTACCGGTGAAAGAGGTGCTCCGGATGGCCGAGGCGATGCGGGCCAAGCCGCGGGCCAAGCCGCGCGCCTGACCCCGGGCCCGCTCACCCCCGGCCCGCTCACCCCCGAACCGCCACGCCCACGCCTACCAGCAGCAGGATGGCCCACAGCCCGTCCTTCCAGGATGGCCACTCC
>SHYV01000072.1 GCA_009692605.1 Myxococcales bacterium | reverse complement strand
ATCCACCCGGCCGCGCAGCGGCCGGTTCCTTGTTAGGCCCGAGCCATGACCTCCACCCAATCCGAGATCGAAGTCGCCTACGACATCTCGAACGACTTCTTTAAGCTGTGGCTCGACACCAACATGCACTACACGAGCGCCGTGTACACCAGCGACGACGAATCGCTTGAGGACGCCCAGGAGAACAAGGCGCGGGTGCTGTACGACATGGCCGAGATCACCCCCGAGAAGCGGGTGTGCGACATCGGGTGCGGCTGGGGTTCCATGCTGGACTACGTCGTGCGTCGCGGCTGCAAGGAGGCGGTCGGCATCTCGCTCTCTACGGAGCAAACCGACTGGGCCAACGCGCGTAAGCATCCGAACGCCCGGTTCGTGGTGCAGGACTACCACACCTACCAGCCGGCCGAACCCTTCGACGCGCTCGTGAGCGTCGAGATGATCGACCACTTGTGCTCGCCCGCGCAAGCCCGTGAAGGCCTCGCGGTCGACATCTACCGGGCCTACTTCAACAAGCTGGCCACCTGGGTGAAGCCGGGCTCATGCTTCGGCTTTCAGGCCATCCTCCGCAACCGGATCCCCCGCGCTCGGCAGGACCTGCTCGACCTGCAGTTCACAGCCGACGTCATCTTTCCCGGCGGCCTGAACCCCCGTCTCGAAGAGCTCATCATGGCGGTCAACCCGTCGTGGGAGGTCGAGACCCTGCACACCCGCCGTACGCACTACGGGCGCACCACCGCCGAATGGCTCCGGCGCATGCGGCTGCACGAGGCGCACATCCGAAAGACCTGGGGCAATCAGGTGTTCGACGACTACGACCGTTACCTGTCCACGTGCGTCCGCGGCTTCGCGAGCCACTGGTCGAGCGACGTGCAAATGAAGCTCCGCCGGATCTGAAGCCGGCCGGGTGATCAGCAGACGGTGAGCACCTCGCAGCTCACCGTTCCCTGCGGACCGTCGATCTCCAGATCGTCTCCTGCGACTGCGTCTGCGAGCGCACCGCCGAGCGGCGATGCGAACGCGACCACGCGCACCGACCAGCCCTCCACGTCCACCGATGGCGCGGTGACCGGCGCGATGAACAGGATCTCATTCCTGCCCCGCATTCGAACCTCGACCATCGCGCCGACCTCCACGCTGTCACATGGCGGCGCCTGCACCCCCTCCAGCCAGCTTCGGGTACGCCGCAGGTCCGCCACCCGTTCGGCCTGCCCGCGCGCCAGATAGGACGCCTCGGTCGCCCGCGTATCGTATTGCCCCTCGGCACGACTCTCCTCCCCAGAAGCTTCATCCCGCGCCATCGCCGCTACGCGCTCAACCGCCGCACACTGCTCCCTCGCCGCGGCCAGCAGCGCCTCGATGACGGCGACCTTGGGGGGCAAGGGCGCCCGCACGCCGGTCAGCGACGCCGCCGACCGGTCAGCCACGCGGTCGCGACGAGCAGCATCCCCCCAAGCGTCGCGGGGTCGACCGCCCCCACGGAGCAAGCCCAGCCACCGCCGCCCTGCCAGGTCGTCGGTTCGATCTCGCCGTCGATGACGGAGTCCCGCCCCCCGGGGGTGCCGGTGTCGACAGGCCCGGTGTCACCCGTGTCGGGTAGGAACGGGTCGACGTACTCGGGGACACCATCGCCGTCGGCGTCCACCACGCCGTCGGTGACGTCGGGGATGCCGTCGTCGTCGGAGTCGGTGTCGAGTCGGTTGGGCGTGCCGTCGCCGTCGGCGTCGGGATCTGCGGACCCGTCGTTATTCGCGTCCACCGCCTCTTCATCGCGGGAGGGAATGCCGTCGGAGTCGTCATCGGCGTCCTCCGAGTCGGCCAGACCGTCACCGTCGGAGTCGACGTTGCCCTCGTCTGCGTCGGGGACGGTGTCGTCGTCGCTGTCGAGATCGATGTGGTCGGGAACGCCGTCGCCGTCCACGTCGTCGGGAACCGCAGCGGGGTCGATGTAGTCGTAGGCCCCGACCTCATCGGCGGTGAGGATGCCATCGTCGTCGTCGTCGGTGTCATTGACGTCGGGCGAGCCATCGCCGTCGGAGTCGGCCGCCGTGCTTGAGTCGAAAGGGATGAAGTCCTCGCCCGCTTCAACGCCGTCGGGGACGCCGTCGCCGTCTGTGTCCGCGCTGAGTGGATCAGAGCCGAGGGACTCTTCGACGGCGTCTTGCAGCCCGTCGCCGTCGGAGTCCAGCCCGTCGCAGCAGTCCGGATCAACGTAGTCGAGGACGCCATCGCCATCCTCGTCCTCCTCGCCCTCGGAGAGATCGGGCTCGCCGTCGGCGTCGCTGTCGTCATCGCGATCATTCGAGACGCCATCCGCGTCGGCGTCGGGGTCGGGAGCGCCATCGGTGCCGGCGTCGACGTTGAGCTCATCGATGGTGAGGATGCCGTCTGCATCGTCGTCGTTGTCCACCGAGTCGGTGCGACCGTCAAAATCGCTGTCGGTGTTGCCCTCCACCGAGTCCAGAAGGGAGTCATCATCCGAGTCGGTGTCGAGGTAGTCGGGCGTGCCGTCCCCATCGCTGTCGTGGAGCACGCTCGACGGGTCCTCCGCGTCGTAGTCGATGTTCTCGGCCGCGGTGGACAATCCATCGTCGTCGTCGTCGTCGTCGTTCCAGTCGCGGGAGCCGTCGCCGTCGCTGTCGATGGGGTTGAGCGCATCAGAGCCCACCTCGACGCCGTCGTAAATCCCGTCGCCGTCGCTGTCCGGGTTGGCCGGGTCCGAGCCCACGATGGCCTCCGTGTCGTCCGTCAGACCATCGCCGTCGCTGTCCAGACCCGCGCAGCAGTCGGGATCGACGTAGTCCGCGATCCCGTTGCCATCGGCGTCGATCTCGCCCTCGGAGGAGTCCGACTCGCCGTCGTTGTCGCTGTCGAGGTCCAGGTAGTTGGGGGTGCCGTCGCCGTCCGCGTCCACATCCTCGAGCGTGCTGGTGGCGCCGTCGCCGTTCGCGTCGACTCCAAGTTCGGCCTCGGTGCCAATGCCGTCACCATCGTCGTCGCTGTCGTACGCATCCCCCGCGCCGTCGCCGTCGCTGTCCACGGTCCCTTCGTAGGAGTCGGGCAGCGTGTCATCGTCGCTGTCGACGTCAAGGTAGTCGGGAGTGCTGTCCCCGTCGCTGTCGGTGGGGCTCTCGGGGTCGCCAACTTCCTCGGCCGTAGGCAGGTCGTCCCCGTCGTCGTCGGCGTCATCAAAGTCGGCCGTCCCATCGCTGTCCGAGTCGGTGGGATTGGTCACGTCGCCCACCTCGATGCCATCGGAGACACCGTCCCCATCGGTGTCGGCGTTGAACGGATCGGAACCAGCGATGTCCTCTTCGTCGTCGGTCAGGCCGTCCCCATCGCTGTCGAGCCCGGCGCAGCAGGTCGCCTGAACATAGTCGGAGATGAAATCGCCATCGCGGTCCTGATCGCCTTCGGACGCGTCGGTCTCGCCATCGTCGTCGCTGTCGGAGTCCAGGTAGTTGGAGGTGCCGTCCCCATCCGCGTCGGGGTCGGCGTCGCCGTCGTGATCGGCGTCCTCGGCGTTCTCCTCTGCCGTTGCGATGCCGTCACCGTCATCGTCGTCGTCCTCCACGTTGGGCCATCCGTCGGAGTCTGTGTCGTCGTCGAGCTCGTCGGAGTCGAGGACACCGTCATCGTCCGTGTCGAGGTCGAGGTGGTCGGGTGTGCCATCGCCGTCGACGTCGTCAGGCGCAGTGGGCTCCCCGACCTCGTCGAAGGTGAGGCGGCCATCGCCGTCGTCATCGATGTCCTCAAAGTCGTAGAGGGCATCCCCGTCGCTGTCCGCAGGGTGGCCGTAGTCGGCGCCGTACTCGACACCGTCGGAGAGGCCGTCGCCGTCGGTGTCGGCGTCTTCCGGATCGGAGCCAAACGCCTGCTCGGTCTCATCGGGAACACCGTCGCCATCGGTGTCGGCGGCTTCGTCCACGCCGTCGCAGTCGTCGTCGAGGCCATTTGAGAGCTCCTCGGCGCCGGGGTGGATGTTGACGTCCGTGTCGTCGCAGTCCGTGCCGGAGCCGTCCGGCGTATCCACGGCGCTGAGATAGCCGTCGCCGTCCTGATCGTAGTCGTCGTCCCCCGCACAGTCCGAATCGACGCCGTCGTACCATGCGTCGGAGGCCCCATCGTAAACAGACGCGTCGGTGTCGTCGCAGTCGGCCCCGCCGGAAGCCGTACTGGCCTGTCCGTCGCCGTCCTGATCGGTGTCGTTGCCATCGCAGTCCTGATCGGTGCCGTCGTACCAGACCTCGGCTTCGCCCGGGTTCACGCTGGCGTCGGTGTCATCACAGTCGGTGCCCCCGTAGGCGGCCGCGTCGTAGCCATCGCCGTCTACGTCGGCCTCGTCCGCGCCGGAGCAGTCCTGATCGACGCCGTCGTAAGGGACCTCGGTCGCCGCCGGGTTCACGCCGGAGTTGGCGTCGTCGCAGTCGTTCCCGCCCCACGCCTCACCGTCGTACCCATCCCCGTCCGCGTCGTGGTTGTCGGAACCGGAGCAGTCCTGATCGATGCCATCGCCCGCGGGGTCCGTCGCTCCGGTGTAGGTGCTGGCGTCGCCATCGTTGCAGTCGTCGCCGCCGTAGCTGGCCGAGTCGTGCCCGTCGCCGTCCTGATCGGTGTCGCTCCCGCCGTCGCAGGCCTCGTCCACCCCGTCGTACCAGACCTCAATCGCGCCGGGGTACGCCGCGGCGTTCAGGTCATCGCAGTCGTCCCCGCCGTACGCTTCGGCGTCGTGCCCATCGCCATCCTGATCGTAGTCGGAGGCGCCGGAGCAATCCTGATCGACGCCGTCATACCAGCTCTCCGACGCGTCGGGATGGATGGTGTCGTCCAGATCATCGCAGTCATCCCCCCCGGCGACGGTCGCGACGTACCCGTCCACATCCTGATCGTCATCGTTGCCGTCGCAGTCTTCGTCGACCCCGTTGTACCAGACTTCGTGCTCGCCGGGGTTGGCGCTCGCGTCGCTGTCATCGCAATCCGACGCCCGGACCACGTACCCGGAAGGCTGGTCCACCGCCGTGTAGGTGACCGAGGGATTTCCGTAGCCATCGCCATCTGCATCGTAGTACCAGACCGTCAATTGGCCCGATTCGCAGACTGCGCGAAAGGTGGATGTGCAGGGCTCATCGTTCCACGTGTCGTCCGAGAAGCGGTTGAACTGGGTGCAGTCCTCGTCGCCCGTGTTGTTTGGCTCACCCGAATGCCAGTTCGTGTAGAGAACCAACGCGCCGCTCGGGTTGACGAACGAGCCCTCGGTCGCCTGATCATTGAGTCCAAACCACCACTTCTCTGACGACGCGTAGGTGTCGACCACCGAGTCGACGTAGGTGTTCTCGGTCAGATCCTTGATTTCGACGAGGCTGTAGCCGTACGAGGTGCACGTGACCTGCTGCGCCGCCCAGGTCTGCACGGCGGTGATGACGAGGTATGCATGTCCGCTCTGCCACACCGGGTAGGGGCAGACGCTGCCCTCGTCCACGTTGCCGTCGCAGTCTTGATCGGTGCCGTCGCAGGACTCGGTTTCGCCGGGGTTCGACGCTGCCTGAGCGTCGTCGCAGTCGGTCGCGTCGGAGACGTAGCCGGACGGGGCCGTGTCGGCGTCCTTCGGAAACCAGACATCCCCGTACCCATCGGCGTCGAGGTCTTGGTAGTAGGTGCCCGCCTGCGCAGTAAGGGTGAACAGCGGCGACAGCAGTGCCAGCAGCGGGGTGGACATCGTCGGGAGTATGCCCGAGGAAGCGACCGGGCGCAAGGAGGACGAGCCTCTGAAGCTGACCCGCGGCAGCACGGCCCACCACACCCGAGCTCACTCTTCCTCGTCTCCCCCCTCGCCGCCCGGATCTCCGCGAGCCGTGATTCGGGGAGGGGTGCCGAGCGCATCCGCCACCGCGTGCAGTCGAACGTCCTCGGCCGGGCCGTCACCGAGCTCACCGGCGAAGGACAGGGAGACCTCGGTCTCAGCTCCGGTGCCCGTTTCGACCAGCCCCCCGCGCGATCTCGGGGTCCTCCGGCAGGGGGCGCCCGTCTGGCGCCATCGGGTCGGGCGGCGCCGAGGGGCGGGCCAGCGCCAGGCCGATGAGCCAGCGCATGCTACTCCTCCTGAACCTGGCCTACGGTGAGCACGCCATCAGCCACCACCGCCATCCAGACCACGCCGCCCGCACTCCAGGCGGCTACCTGCGCAGAGGTCCCCGGAAGATCCCAGTCGAGCGTCTGTAGCGCCGAGAGATCAGCCCCAAAGGAGAGGTGCACGTCGCCCGCCCCGTCCGCCCACGCGATGTACCAGGTCGCGGTGTCCGCCGAGAACGCCACAGCCACGTTCTCCACCTGACTGGCGGAGATATCTGTCGCGAGGCCGGTTCCCAGGTCAAGCAGCCGGATCAGCCCGTCGAGCGGGAGCGCCTCCACCAGATACGGCAAGCCGAGGTCGTCAGTCATGTCCAGATCCGCGGCCGCAAATCCCGAGGCGAGGCCAACGGGCGTAAAAGAGTCCTCCGAGCCCAGCGAATCAAAGTCGAAACCGTACAAATCAGCGCCTGCGCTGCCGTAAATCGGGATGTCCCCCGAAAGGGTCAACGCCACCCGGTCCACACCTTGACTCTCCTCGTGGTTGACGTCGTAGTTGCTGGACGTGACATCGTCGACGCGCGCGAAGGTCAGATTGCCATCCACATCTGCGCCTGCCGCGAGCAAAGAGGTGCCGTTGTACGCGAAGGACACGTCTACGTAGGCGGGGGTCCCGCTGGACTGCACGTTCACGCCATCCCTTGAGCCCGTGGATAGGTTGAACCGTATAAATCGTAGCCCGTGCCCGCTGGTGAGGTCGAGCGCGAGCACACCGAAGATGTACTCGGCGTCCACGACGAAGCCCTGCCCGTCCCCCACGTCGAAGGACGCTGGATTGGAGGTGTTGCTGTTCCACATCTGGATGCCCGCCATCACGAGCGGGTTCGCCAAGGTCCAACGGATCGCCGCCGCGGAGTCGTAGTAATCCTGACCGTCGTAGGTCAGTTGCGTATCGGGAACGGAAAGGTAGACGCTGTCCGCGTTCGCAGCGAACAGGGGCTCACGCGCATCGGTCCAGATGACCCCGTCGAGCGCGAGCAGCGCGAACCGGTCGTCCTCCCCGTCGCAGTCGCTGTCGTTCGCGTCGTTCAACAGCTCGTCTCCCCCCGGATGGACGAGGCTCTGGAGGTCGTCGCAGTCATCCCCCTCGGACCCGTGCACGACGTCGAACCCGTCCCCATCCTGGTCCCAATCCGACACCAGATCGCAGTTCTTGTCGTAGCCGTCGTACCAGTCGTCCGGAGCGCCGGGGAAGTAGGTCGGGTCGGTGTCGCTGCAGTCACCGCCGGGGAGTACGCCCGACCCATCGACGTAGGCGGTAGGCCCATAGGCGACCGCGTCGTCTGAGAAGTAAAATCCGTCGACATCCTGATCGTAGTCGTCGTTTCCAACGCAGTCGGAGTCCACTCCGTCGTACCACGGGTCGGCGCCGCCGGGGTGGACGCCGGAGGCCTCATCGTCGCAATCGCCGGCCGGAAGGGCGCCCGAGCCGGCGACACCGGCGGTCGGCTTTCCCTGGTCCCCGATTCGGACGAACCGGTCCTTGTCCTGATCGTAGTCGTCGTCCCCGGTACAGTCTTGATCCACGCCGTCGTAGAAGACCTCGACGCCGCCCGGAGAGACGGTGGGGCCTGCGTCGTCGCAGTCCCCGCCTGGCAGCGTTCCGGACCCGTCCACCGCGCCGGTGGCGAGCCCAAGGTACGCGTCGGGGACGTACCCGTCCTTGTCGGCGTCGTAGTCATCGTCGCCCACGCAGTCCTGATCGACCCCGTCGTACCAGATCTCCTCCGCAGCGGGGTTCACACTGGCGTCGGCTTCGTTGCAGTCCTCAGCCGCCGGGAAGCCATCACCGTCGTCGTCCATGAGGGCGAGCCGGTCCTCCTTCTCGTTGTCGGTGATCCATGTGCAGCCGGACAGGGCGCACAGCAGCATCAGGAAGCCGGAGGACACGACGGACGAGGATCTGAGGAAGTAGGAGGAGCGCATTGCGCCTCAGGGTAGCACGCCGGCCCGAATTGGTCGGTAACAAACCGGTGGCATCGTGCTGGCCCAAGCAGAGCCCCTCCCATCGGGCCAACACGGGGTATGAGCCGGCGCGATGCACCCTGCCCTACGACTGCAAGCTATCGAAGCCCGCGCGAAGCGTAGGTTTGGTCAGAACTTCCTCGTGGATCAGGGGGTGGTGGGACGCATCGTGCGGGTCGCGGGCGTCCGACCGGGAGACCGGGTGCTGGAGATCGGACCGGGTTTGGGGATCCTGACCGATGCGCTGGCGAGGGCGGGCGCGGTGGTCACCGCAATCGAGCTCGACCGCGACCTCGCCGCGGGGATCCGCGCCAGCATGCCTGGTGTGAACCTCGTCGAGGGGGACGCGCTGAGGGTAGACCTTCACGAGCTGATGCCCGGGGACGGATGGAAGATCGCGGCGAATCTTCCATACAACGTCGCCACGCCAATCCTGATGCGGCTACTGGACCGCGGGTTCGTGACAGCGGCCCTGATGTTCCAGCGCGAGGTCGCGAACCGGCTGGTAGCGAGCCCAGCGGACGATGCGTTCGGAGCCCTCTCGGTTCAGGTGCAGGTCCGCGCCCGGACGGAGCGCGCGATCGAGCTGCCCCCTGAAGCCTTCCACCCGGCACCGAAGGTCCACAGCACCGTGGTCCGCTTCGAGCCGGTGGTGCCTGATTTCGGCACCACTCCGGACGGACGGCCGGTCTCGGCGACACACTTTGACCGAACCGTGCGAGCTGGATTTGCCCAGCGCAGGAAGTACGTGGCGAACTCGCTGAACAGCGCGTTCGAGCGCGACAACGTGGACCGCGCGCTCGCCGCTGCCGGCATCTCGGGCACGCTGCGCGCCGAGCGCATCGACATCGCCGGATGGCGCCGCCTCGCGGGTTTCCTCGCCTAGCAACGGCCAGAGCCCAGACGCACGCCGCTTGGGAAACCGGGCGGTTATGTGCCCGCCTTCTCCTGGATTCGGGCCCATGCGCATCACCTCCTGCGGCATCACCGACGTCGGCGTAAAGCGAACGAATAACGAAGATAACTACCTGATCAACGACGAGCTCTCGCTCTACATCGTATGTGACGGCATGGGCGGCCATGCGGGTGGTGAATTCGCGAGCCAGATCGCTGTCAACACGGTTGAGGAGGTCCTCTCGAACCTGGAGAGCTCCCCCGAGGTGGACGCAGCACGCGAGGACGGACCGGTGGAGGTGATGCGCGAGCGCATCCGGTACGCCATCCGGCTCGCAGGGAAGCGCATCTTCGAGAAGGCGCTCGCCGAGCCCGAGTACAAGGGCATGGGCACCACCTGCCTCGTGCTCCTGCTTGACTCCGGAAACGTCTTCATCGCCCACGTCGGAGACAGCCGGGGCTACATCGTCCGCGACGACCGCATCGAGCAGCTCACTGAAGATCACTCGCTCGTAAACGAGAAGATCCGCGCTGGCGTGCTCACTCCCGAACAGGCCAAGACCCACAAGCTGAAGAACATCATCACGCGGTCGCTCGGGTACACCGAAGACGTGGAGATCGACATTCAGGTCCGCGCCGTCCGCCGTGGAGATCGGTTCCTGCTCTGCTCGGACGGGCTCTCGAACCTCGTCGAGGTCGCCGAGCTCGGGGAGACGGTCCGCGGCCTCGCGCCGCAGGACGCCGCACGGCGGCTCATCCACCTCGCATGCGAGCACGGCGGAGACGACAACGTGACCGCGATCGTCGCCCGCGTCGATGAAGTGAACTGACGATGGCCCGCGTTCTTGCACGGCAAGAACCGGGTGGCCCACAACCCACGACGGCAGTCCCGAACCCGCCCCGGCCCGACGAACAGGTGACGATACTGATCGTCCGCGACGGTGCACGCGGCTCCATTTTCCAACGCACGTGGTCGCGTCGTCGACTGACCCAGACCGCGGCTGCCACCGGAACGGCGCTGGCGTTCCTCCTGACTGCGGGCTTCGGCGGACTGGCCGGGCTCACCGGCGGGGGCGACCGGGACCGCGTAGTGGCCGAGAACCTTGAGCTGCACGTGCGGCTCGACCAGGCCGAGCGCACCCTGAAGGAGGCGGCGCCGGTCCTTCGGCGGGTCCGGGCCTACGACGAGGAGCTGCGCGATCTCGCACGTCGACAAGCCCTGCCCGGCTTCGGACCGCTCGACGAGGAGGCGATGGCCGCCCGCGAGGCGTGGTTGGATGGGCAGTCGGGGACGGGGCGGTTCGACGAGCCCACCGACGACATGGAAGACCCTGTCGCCGACGCGGACCACTTGCTGAGGGAGGTCGCCGAGCTGTGGCTGGACGCTCAGGACCTGAGCGAGAGGCTCCCGGGCCTCGGCGAAAATCTGGACCGGCTCACTGCGCTGTCGGACGGACTGCCGGAGATCTGGCCAGTGGATGGTGGGGTCATCACCTCCGACTTCGGCTACCGGTTGAACCCGTTCGGCCGCACTGAGTGGAAGTTCCACGGCGGCATTGACATCGGAGTGCCCTATGGGACCCCAGTCTACGCCACGAACGACGGCCTCGTCACCGTCGCCAGCTGGGACCGCGGCTGCGGCAACAAGCTGGTGATCGACCACGGCAGCGAGATCGCCACCCACTACTGCCACAACTCCAGACTGCTGGTATCGGTCGGCGACTCCGTCACAACCGGCGAGATGGTAGCGCTGGTCGGCAGCACCGGGATGTCGACGGGCCCGCACACGCACTACGAGATCTGGTTCGGCAACGAACGCGAAGACCCGCTACAATACCTCCCCGACAGATAACATCACCTTACAGGCTGCTAAAAAGGCATGCCCAGTTGCGGCGAAGAGGTCTCGCTCAAGCGTGCGTTGAAGGCCGCTACGGCATCGCGACCGTGACCGTGTCGTTGCGAGCTGCGTTCACGCGCGGGCTCACCACGGTGCCCTGACGCGCCCAGACCGCGTCCTCTTCGGTGGCGTCACATTGCCACTCCGACGCCGTCTTCGCCTCGCAGCCGCGCGCCGCCATCCCCTGTCCGACCACGACCACCGGTCCGGCGCAGGGTGCGCCCCCCTGCACACAGGTCACCGCCACCGGGCGCGTGAGGTTCAGCACTACGGTCATCGGGATCGCGGTCGCCACAACGTCCGCGGGCGCCGCAACGTCAGCGGGCGCCGCCACGCTCGGCGAGGGCGGCACCTCAAACAGCCCTCCACCGAAGCCCGCCGCCTGCACCCAGATCATGCTCGGCGCTCCCCGAACGCGGCGAAGCGACAGCATGCCCTGCTCGTCGGTATGCTCGGTACGGAAGGCGTCGTCGGACACGTAGGCCCCGGGGATAGGCTTACCGTCACGGTCAGTGACCAGCAGGTCCACGAGCTGCGGCCTGTCCAGAATGAGCGTGATCTCACTCTTCATGCCGGTCGGCTGGATCCCGAGCACCAGCGTGCCGCAGCTCGGCGTGTCCACCTCTGCGACCAGCCGGCCGCACGTGGTCGGGCCGATCTTCAGCTTAGTGCCCACCGCCCAATCGTACTCGCTGATCCGGGTCGCGATCGGCGCCGGATCAGAGGTGTAGACGCGCATCTTCCCGGATGAACCACACAGCTCCGATGTGACGCTCACCATGTCGACGCACGCTCTCTGGCACGCCATCTCGACGTGGGAGTCCCCCGCCGGGCTCGGCAGCGGGCCCGCGTAGACGTTGGCGGACCAGAGCTCATCCACGACGCGGTACGTGCCGGGCCTCACGCCGGTGAACAAGCAGCCCATAGGCTTGCCGTTGTCCTCGCAGGTGAGCGGAACCACCTCGGTCTCGCCGATGGTGTACTCTCCGCCGATCCCCACGCGCACCAGCCGGGTGTGCTCCGCCTTGGTGCAGTAGGTGACGGAGATCTTCGAGTCGGCCTGACTGCTGACGATCGATGGCGCGGACTTGCCGCAGGCGATGAGGGGGATGAGGGGGATGAGGGGGAGCAGGAAGTTCACGAGCATGTCCACCCGGACACCGCGGGCGGGGCGAAGTTTCACCAATTGACCCTCCCTCTACCGAGCGCCAGCTCAAGTCCGCGGACGGCGTGCGCTGAGTCGCCGAGGATGTCGAGGTAGACCTGCTCATCCTTCGCCCGGATCTCCACGAGGCGGTCGAACACCCCTTGTTTGTGCAGATCGTTGACGGTGAGGACGAGGTTCTGCGCGGCGCCTTCCACCTGAGTGAGCTGCTCGGCGTCGGGGACGAACAGGCCCATCGCGTGCATCTTCGAGATCGTCTCCAGCCAGTGTCCGAGGAACTTGAGGCGTTGCACAGTCAACTTCAACCGGTAGGTCGAGTGCGACTTCACCGCTTGGTCGTAGATCTTCAGCTCGATGGGCAGGCGGTAGAACAGGAGCGGGACCTGACCTTCGACGACCTGCCGGTCCTTGGTCGTGCCGTAACCGCGGGCGACAGCATAGCTGACGCCCTGCACAAGGTGGGACCCACCGCAGGGAGAGGCGAACAGGGGCTGCCCGGCTCGCTGGAAGTCGACCCCGCGCTGCATGTCACCCAACATGAACGCGCTCTCCTGGAGCAACACCGCGGCGCCAAAAGAGGTGAGCCCGTCGAGATCCATCACCGTGCCGTCCGTCGAGATCCACTGCAGCTCCCCCGGGGCCCAGTTCGCGAGCGCCTGCAGCGCCCACGAGATGTCATCTGGGTTGGCGAAGGAGCTGTGGTTGTCCTTCGCGACGAGGAAGGTCTTGAGCACCGTCCACCGGTACAGGTCCGCGGCGGCGGAGGTGCCGGTGCGTGTAGTGAACTGGGACGCGGGGTCGACGCCGACCTCGGCGAGGTTCTTCAGGAGCAGGTCGCTGTGCGGCTCGACGCGAATGGAGCCGATCTGCGCCGGGAAGCCGGTGAGCGTGAGCAGGCCGGCGGGTCGAGGCTCGGAGTAAGCCGCGAACAGGTGCGCAGCGGCCTCCCGACCATCCCGCAGCCGGAACTCCTTCCCTCTGGCGAGCAGGCCGTGGGCGATCGCCCAAGGATTCTCGGGGTCACCATCCTCGCTGTCCACCACTTGCCCGAGCAGAGCGAGGGCCGCGTCGTAGTCTGGTAGCGCGGGAATCGGCTTCGGCACTGGATTATAGTGGGACGGAGCCACGGGGATCAGACCCTCGATGTTCTCGGTGGTCCACACCGTCGTCTTCGCCGGGGCGGGCGCCACGGCGGGCTCCGGAGCGCCCGGGGACGCCAGCGGGGGCGGATCCACGGCGGACTGTTCGCCAGACGAACCGGCGCACGCGCTCCCGATCAGCAGACTCAAAGCGAGGATGACCGCTGCCTTCCTGCCCGGCCCGAGACGCCCGGCGACTTCGCTCCTCACTCGTCGCCCTTCGGATCGTCCTTCGGGTCGTCCGTCGACTTCGTGCCCTTCGGCGGCTTGCCATCCTTCTTCGCGTCCACCTCGTCCACGTGGCGCTGCAACGCATCGACGTGCAAGATCCGGTCACGATCGGTGATGAACGCCATGCCCTGCGACACCGCAAAACGCGGCCGCTCGAGCGGGAAGTCGCTGACCTTGACCTTCCACTCGAGCTTGCCGGGCGCCTTGAAGTTGAAGACGTACCCAGTGTCGGTCAGCGCCCAAAGCCGGCCCGCTTCGTCCACGGTCAGGTCGAGGTCCTCAAACCCCTGGCCGAGGGTCTTGTTGTCGCTGACCACGCCGTATCGGAATCCATCGGCGTTATACGCTACTATTTTCGACCCAAACGCCATGTACAACCGGCCATCGGACCCCGCTTGCAGGGCGTTGGGGGTGCCGTCCCCGACCGTCCACCGAAGCGTCTCTTCCGCGTCGAGCGTATAGGTCACCGCGGTGTCGCCGATGATCGCGACGAGGTTCTTCTTCGTGGTGTTCCATGAGAGGTAACCGTCACCTCCGACCATCGCCTCCATCTCGTGATCGACCCGCACGGTCCATCCGATCCGCACGTTGCCTTCCACATCGAAGATCTGGACGCGGCCACGGGAATCGAGCACTGCGTACTGGTCCTCGTCCTTGCTGGGGATGATCTCGACGTCGACCGGGTTCACGAACGCAGCGGTCTCCGTGCTCGCCACCGAACCCCCAACGTACCACTTGCGCGTACTGCCGAACCAGTCGTTCGTCACGTCGGCGGGCGGCCCCCACTGCTTCTCGCTCACGCCGTCGGTGTTGTACCGTTGGACGCGGTTGTTTCCTGGGTCTGCGATGTAGACGTCGCCGTTGCGGTCCACCTCGACCGGCACAGGCTCCCCAAATCCATGTATCGCCCCCACCTCCCAGCCCGTCTCTCCCCAAGCCTTGATGTTTCGCCGCCCGCCACCGCGCAGCTCAGCGTACGCCGTGAAGATGTCGATGAGCTCGAGCATCTCCTTCTGCTGCTTGCCGAGCGCACGGAGCGCCGCCATGTGGATCCCGGGGATGCCGTTCGGGTCCTTCAGCTTCCGGATCGCGTCGATCGACTTCTGGTCCGGCACGATGGCCTGAGCGCGCTGGCCGACGGGAACGAGCGTGATCACGCGCTTCTGGATGAAGTCGGGCCCGTTCGCCGCCGCGGCGATGAGGAACCCGAGGGACTCCATGTCATCGGGGTTCTCCTTGTGCGCGGAGTACGCTTCGAGGACCTGCTTCTCAAAGTCAGCCGCCAATCTGGCCCCTTCCTTTCCGGCCCGGAACGCATCCACCTTCTCGACGGCTCTGGCGCGGTCTCCCTCGTTGAAGTTCACCGCGACCTCGGAGAGGTACAGGTCGGGAAACACCCCGCCCTCGTAGACCTCGACCACGTCGATCCGCACGACCTTTCCTGAAGCAACCAGAGGGAGGTCCAGCCGCTGAACCTCGTCCTGCACACGAATTTCCTCGCCAATCGGCTTCCCATCCACCGTGATCTTCAAGGTTCGCGGGCGCGAGTACTCCCGGAAGGAGTCAACGCCGGCGCCGAGGTTGCCAGGCCACAGGGAGATCTCCTCGATCTGGGTGACCACCCCGAGGTCAATTTCGATCCACGCCCCGGTGCCCGGCCCGACGTCGCCCTCGGCCCAGCCGGTGGACAGCAGGCCGTCCACGGCGAGCTCCGCCGTATGCTTGCCCTTGCTGTCCTCTTTGACCGAGGATCCGGTGACCTTTCCCGTAGCAGCGGCTGAGTGGATCACGAAGGAGAGGGCGAGGGCGGGGATCAATGACAGCATCTGAGGAGCCTCATGAGCGAAGGAGGGTTTGTACCGGAACACGGCAAGTACGTCCACCCGTTCGGGGGGTGATCGGGGCTCTGACGACATGGCTTTACCGCCCGTTGACGTAGGGGCGCCGCCGTGGGGGTGGTACCTTGTGCCGATGAAGGCATGGCAACGGTACGGGCGGGCGGTCGCTATCGGGTACGGAGCGAGCGTGGTGCTCGCTGCGTTGGGCCAGCGCTGGCTCCTTTACCCGCGCCCCGAGCCGGACCGTTTTCAGGACCGGGGTGAGGTGCTCCGGGTGCCGTTCTCCGGGGGCGACGTGCCGCTGTGGGTGGTCCAAAACGCCGACGCGCAGGCCCCGCTGATGGTGTGGTTCCACGGCAACGCCGAGACCGCGAGCGGGCAGGCACAGCTGCTCGACGGGATGGTCGAACGCGGCGTGTCCTTCGCCGCGGCGGAGTACCCCGGCTACGGGCTCGCGACCGGGGTCGGGCCCAGCGAAGACGCGATCCTCGATGCGGCCCGCGCCACCCTAAAGGTGTTGGCGACGAAATCGGAGCGCATCGTATGTGGGGGGGCCTCGCTGGGGACAGGCGTAGCGGCGGCGATGGCCGCAGAGGGCTACTGCTCGCGCCTCACGCTCATCTCACCCTACACCAGCCTGCCGGCGGCGGCGCAGGCGGCGGTGCCCTGGCTCCCGGCGAGGCTGCTCGTGCTGGACCAGTTCGACACCGCGTCCCGCGCGACGGCCATTCGGGTGCCCACGCTCATCGTTCACGGAACAGAAGACCCGACCTGCCCGGTCCAGATGGGCCGGTCGCTCGCAGCCGACATCGCAGGGGCGACCTACGTCGAGCTGCCGGGCCGAGGTCACAACGGCCTGCTCGACGCAGAGATGTACGACCGGCTCGCGACGTTCTCGAAGGGCGCGACGTTCTCGAAGGGCGCGAAAGCCGAACCGGCGGCGACCCCGCCCGCCCCATCGCCCACCCTCTCCCCACCGCTCACCCCGGCCTCCTCGTCCCCCCCGGCGAAGGTCGACCTCCACGTCGACACCCCCACCCAGATGGTGCGCCGCGGGGTCGGGCTGGATGACCCCGCGCTGGAGAGCGGGCTCGACGACATGAAGTCGGGTGGCACCAACATCGTCGTAGAGGTGCTCTGGCCGCCAAAGAACCCCGCCACCACGGCGGCGTGGACCGCTCAGGTCGAGCGGCTCTTCGCCAAGGTGGAGGCAGAGGACCATCGGCTCGACGGCGTGGAGCTCGCGCGATCGCCGAGCGACGCGCGCCGCATCACCGCAGCGGGGAACATTGCGATGCTCATCTCCATCGAGGGTGCCCACGGCATCGACCACGGGGAGTCCCTCGCGGCGGAGCTCGCGGGTCTGGCGCAATTGCACGCCCGCGGCCTAAGCCTCATCGAGCTGACCTGGACGTTCTCAAACCGGTTCGCGGGCAGCTCCGGCGACGTCGCCGGCGACCCGGCGGGCACTGGGCTCACCGACGACGGGCGGGCGTTGGTGGACGAAGCCAACCGCCTCGGTCTGGTCGTCGACGTCTCTCACGCGTCGGACGCCGCAACTCTGGAGGCCTGTAAGCGGTCGAAAGCCCCGGTGATCGCCTCGCACTCCAACGCAGACGCGGTCCGGGATCACCCGAGAAACCTGTCGGACGAGGCGATCCGCTGCATCGCAAAGACCGGCGGGGTCGTCGGGCTGAACTTCCACGCCACGTTCGTCGGTGCGGCGGCCAACGTAGCGAAGGTGGCCGACCACGCGGACCACCTGAAGCGGGTAGGCGGGCCCGGGGTCGTCGCGCTCGGGAGCGACTACGACGGGCTCATCCAAACGCCTGAGGGACTGTCTGACGCCGGCGACCTCCCGAACCTGTGGGCCGAGCTGGCACGCCGGGGGTGGACGGAAGAGGAGGTCCGCGGCGTGCAAGGTGAGAACTTCATGCGGGCCTGGAGCGCGGTGATCGCAGCGGCGGGTTCGTAGTGTGATCCGCCGCCGCCTGAGCGCCCCTTCCCTGCAGAGTGCTCGGACGACGGGACTACGGGACTACGGGACTACGGGACTACGGGACGACGAGGCGATCGAAGGCCGGAACCAGGTCCGACTGGTCGAGGGCCGCCTCCAACTGTCCGAGCAGATCGCGGGCAGCAGCACGGTCGACGACGTCCGCAGCGAGCAGCCCGCGCACATCATCGAGGTCCTTCGCGCGGCCCGCGAGCACTTTCATGACAGCAAGGTGCGTGGCGTTCGCTACCGGCACGATGACGCCGTCGAGCGGCCGCCGCTCGGCTGCTGCGTGTGCGAGCTCCTCCAGCCCCGAGCCACCCATCACGATGTCGATGTCAACCCCGGACGCGCTGTGCTTCATCGGAATCACCGCTGCGATCGACACGAGCTCGGTCGCTCGCTCGGGAAAACGATGTTCGAACCCGCCCCCCTCCAACGCTGCCGTAAGCGCTGGCGCCGCCCGCCTGCCGACGAGCACGGTGACATCGATGTCCTGTGTGGTTCGAGCGATCCCCTGCATCATCACGGCCTGGGCCCCGAACACGTACCACCGGACCCCGGCGCCGTTCAGCGCGGCGACCAGAGCCGCAGCCGCCTCACCGACCGACACGGTCAGCCCGGTCCAACAGCTCCCGCATCCTCGCATGATGCGCCAGATCAAGCAGGCGATCCGCGTCGGTGGGCCAACCAGGGATCGTGGCCTTCGCCGAGGCGTAAAGTGCCGCGACCAGACGGGACTTCTCGTCCGCGCTAAGCCGCGAGCGCGCCAGCAAGTCGGCATTCTCGAGGACAGCCCAGTCACGACGGGCAAACGCCACGAGATCGGCTGGATCGA
The DNA here is from genome assembly GCA_009692605.1 of Myxococcales bacterium. Lineage (GTDB taxonomy): Bacteria > Myxococcota_A > UBA796 > UBA796 > SXON01 > CAIUMM01. Next base: position 3,792 of record SHYV01000072.1, on the reverse strand, counting down.
GGCGTGGGGCCGGCATGCAGATTCGGTAATGCGGAGGGTTGCCGGCGGCCAGCTTGACCGAGGGCACCGGGAGGAGCCCCCCGACGAACTACGACAGCTCGGTCGCCCTGAAGAAGTACGCGATCTCGCGCGCAGCCGAGGCCGGACTGTCCGAACCGTGCACGGCGTTCTCACCCACCGACGCAGCGTAAAGCTTGCGGAGCGTGCCCTCGGCCGCGTTGGCCGGGTTCGTCGCGCCCATGATCGTGCGGTTCCGCAGGATCGCGTCGTCGCCTTCGAGCGCCATCACGACGACCGGTCCAGAGGTCATGAAGTCCACGAGCTCACCGAAAAAGCCGCGCGCCGAATGCTCGGCGTAGAAGCCCTCGGCCTCGGCGCGGGAGAGCTGGCACTTGCGTGCGCCGGCGATCGTCAGCCCGTCACGCTCGAACCGCGCGACGATGTTGCCGACGTTTCCTGCCCGCACTGCGTCGGGCTTGATGATGGAGAGGGTACGCTCAATGGCCATGTTCTGGATTTCCTGCGAGGGCTGGGCGGGGGAGCCGCGAGGGGCGGGGGTGCCAAGGGCAGCGGCCGCGCGGCTTCTAACGCACGCCGTGTCGGGTGCCCAGAGATAGCGTATCCTGTGCGAATGGTCGCCCCCCGCTCATTCCTTGCTCTCCTGCTGCCGCTGCTCGGAGCCTGCCTCGGGCTCGACACCTTCCACAAAGACGCCGGCGGCGGTCACGACCTTGACTCGGGGGACACCGCCTTCGATTCGGGCCAGCCTCTCGACAGCGCCGTCGACGGAAATTCCGCGCCCATCGCCGACGCGGGGGACGACCTCGTCGGCTCCACCGCGCGGTTCATCACTCTGGACGGCACCGGAAGCTCGGACCCCGATCTCGACGCGCTCACCTACTCCTGGGAGCTCACCACAGCGCCGTCCGGCTCGGCGGCTTCCCTGGCCGATCCCGACCAGACCAGCTCAGGGTTCGTCCCGGACATCGAAGGCCGCTATGTCGCGTCGCTCACGGTGAGCGACGGTGGGCTCCACGACACCGACGACGTCGAGATCACCGTCACCAGCGAGAACGGCGCCCCCGTCGCCAACGCCGGCCCGGACCAGACCGTCGCCACCGGTACGTTCGTCACGTTGAGCGGCACCGGCTCAAGCGATCCGAACGGCGACACCCTGCTCTACGTGTGGACGATGACCTCCCGCCCCGGCGGCTCAGCCGCCCTGCTGTCGGGCAGCAGCAGTCCCAGCCCTACCTTCACCGCTGACCTCGTCGGCAACTACGAAGTCTCGCTCACCGTCTCGGACGGCACCAGCTACTCGTCCCCTGACACGCTGCGTGTGCGGGCCGAGGACGGCTCCAGCACCGGCGGAGGCTCCACCGCCTGCGGCTGTCAGGGCGCCCCCGACGCCATCGGGATGACCACCCTCCTCGGCGGGCTCTTCGCGCTGCCGGCGGCGCTCCGCCGACGACGCGACCCGGCCCTGAGCTCGACTAAAAAATAAATCAAAAAAAGGTCAGGTAGCGCTTGACCTGCGGCCGAACCTGCGCGAACATCCATGCACTCGCCGGGCGTTGGCACTTCTCGTAAAAGCCCCGTGAGTCTCGTCAGCCGTACGTCGCCCTCGCGCACGGCAGAAAAAATGTCCCAGGAGAAAAAGTCAAATGCCCACAGACGAATTGTACGGTTCATTCCACTTCCTGCTCGAAATTCAGGGCGTCATCAGCGACACGAAGATCATCGTCGGCGGCTTCAAGTCCGTCTCCGGCATGGACTCCGAGACTGAAATCGTCGAGTTCAAGCAGGGCAACGACAAGGTCGTCCGCAAGAAGCCGGGCCGCACCACCTACGCGAACATCGTCCTCGAGCGTGGCTACACCGCGACCGACGACCTGTGGCAGTGGCGCAAGAACATCGAGGACGGCAAGATCGACCGGCGCTCCGGCTCCGTCATCATCCTCGACCAGGACGGCCAGACCGAAGTTGCCCGCTACAACTTCTACGAAGGCTGGCCCTGCAAGTGGTTCGTGCCTGACATGAGCGCAGACTCCTCCGCGATGGCGATCGAGAAGCTCGAAATCGCGATCGAGAAGGTCGAGCGCGGGTAGTCGCCGACCGCCGGGCGCGAAAGCACCCGACGATCCACCAACCCCGTCCGGGTAACTGGGCGGGGTTTGGTGTTTTTGCTTCGCCGCCCCGGTGGAGCCGCGCTCACACCCGAAAGCCACCCATCCGCACCACCCACCGCACCCGCGCCATCAGCATCGTCGAGACCAACCCCAGCGCGACTGCCAGCCCGATCCAGACCCCCGGCACACCGTACCCGATGTGCAGGAGCCAGCCGCCCAGCGGCAGACCGATGACCCAAAACCCCAGGAGGTTGATGACCGTGGGGAATCGGACATCCCCCGCGCCGCGCAGCACACCGAACGCCACGGCCTGCGTGCCGTCGAACAACTGGAACGCCGCCGCGATGGGAAGCAGGCTCAAGGCGATGCCGATGGTCTCTGCATCATCGGAGTAGACGCCAGCTAACTGCTCCGGAAAGCCGCTGAACAGCGCAGCGAACAAGGCCATCGCACCCCACACCCACAGGTGCGCAGCGAACGCCGCCCTGCCGATGCGTTGACCCGCGCCCACCAGCAGCCCCACACGGGTAGCCGCCGCCGTGCCGAGGCCGAGCGCCACGTTGAACGACACGGACGAGAGGCTAAGGGCGATGAGGTGCGCCCCAAGGCCCTCGGAGCCGACCCAGCCCGCCATGTACCCCGCGAGAGAGAACGCCCAGATCTCGGTGCCGGACTGCAGCCCGAGCGGGAGCCCGAGCGGGAGCAGGCGGGACCAGGACTCCGGACGCAGTGCGTCGGCCAGATGCCCGAGCGCCGGCCTCCAAATCTGGAAAGAGAGTACGCCGATCACACCGAACTGGAACCAATTGCCGATGCTGGTCGCGATCCCCGCCCCCGCGCCGCCAAGCGCCGGGACCCCGAGGTGCCCGTAGATGAACACCCAGTCCAGAAACAGGTTGAGCCCATTCGCGAGCACGATCGCGATGTTCCCCGACCGCATCTCGCCCCGGGCCTGCAGCCAGCCCCGCAACAGGAAGAACCCAAATGCGCCCGGGATGCCCGGGACCAGATTCCGGGCAAAAGCGGTCGCCACCGGGATCGCCTCTGCGGGCTGCCCCAGCAGCGTCAGCATCGGCCCGGTCAGCGCCATGCAGCCGGCGGTCAGCACGCTCAGCACGCCGGCGAGCACCGCACCGCGGGCCAGAGATCGCGCCGCGCCGTGCTCGTCGCCCGCGCCGATCGCCTGCGACACCATCGGGTCCAGCACCCGCAGGACGCCGAGCATCGGTACGTAGACGCTGTAGAACCACCACCCCCCGGTGGCTACCCCCGCCATCTGGACCGGGGTGGTGTGCCCGACCATGATGTTGTCGGTCAGGTACATGCTGACGCTGGCCAACTGGCCGATGGCCACGGGCCACGCCATGGCGAACAGCAATCCCAGCTCGGCAGAGAGGCTCGCGGAGGGGCGGGCGAGCGCGGGGGTAGCCTGGATGCCGATCACGCCGGCGACTATCTCGGACCCGGCGAGAGAGACTGGCCTGTGGCCTTCGGGATACCGGTCCCGGATGCCCGAGACAGCGCCGTCCGCTTCCTCCCGCCCGGACTGGGCCCACCCTGTCGATTTCCTGGTGCTCGGAACCGGGGTCGCCGGGCTGATGTATGCGCTCAAGGCGGCGCAGCACGGCCGGGTGATGGTCGTCAGCAAGGTCGATAGGCGCGA
>SHYV01000071.1 GCA_009692605.1 Myxococcales bacterium | reverse complement strand
ACGCCGGGCTCCCCTTGCTGCTGGCTGTCCGAGGGCGGGTACCCGACATCGCAGCCCACTACCGCATCGCCTCCGGCGCGGTCCGCTCGGTCAACGAAGGCGTGCCCATCGTGCTCTGCGGGGGCTCGCGTCGCGACGCCCGCGGCCTGCTGGGCACCATCGATTGGCTACATGCCGAGCCGACCGTGGTCGTCTGGGTAGCCGGCACGGGGGGTAGCTGCGATGTCGTCTCCATTCGTTCCCCCTGGAGAATGACCGGCGCTGCCGTCAAACACCTCCTTGATCCTGCGGTGTTGAGGCTGTGGCTCCGTGGATTCGAGGTGCGGATAGTGGGGGACCGTCCGGCGGGCTCGGATCTGGACTCCGCCGTCCGCCGCGCCCTTGGCCCGCTCTAGGCCCTGATTCCCCCAGTCGCCCAGCGCCGGCGGCGTTGGTCTCCGGGGCTCGGTATGCTACTCCACTGGATGCTCCTTACGCTGTCAGCGCTGCTCTCCCCGGCCATGTCCGCCACCCTCGGCGGGGCGGTGCTCAACGAGGCAGGCGACCCGTTGGCGGGGGTGGACGTCATTGCCTACGATCAGCGGCTGAACTACGGTACTGCCACCACGACAACCGACGGTTCGTGGTCGATGGACTTCCTCCCAGCCGGCCGGTACCGGGTCCGCGCAATGCCAGGAGAGACCTCGATCTACACCGATCGGTTCTACCCTTCGGACTGGGATTTCTGCTCTGCCACCGCTCTGGAGCTCGCGGAGGGGTCGACGACCGAGGGCGTGGACGTCACCCTGCCCGAGGGCGGCGTGCTCACCGGCACCCTCCGCGATCTGGCCGGCGCTGCGCTCGAGGGCGCGGAGGTCTACGCGCAGGGAACGGAGAGCCGGACGGCGCTCGGAGCACGCTCCGCCGTGACCGATGCGGCAGGAGCGTTCACCATCGCCGGGTTGGACGCCGACGTGGGCGGGCCGACCGACTGGCAGTGCTACGTCGCGCTCGACGGCTTCCCGAGACAGTGGCTTGGGGGTGCCTACAGCGAGGACGAGGCCGAGATCTACAGCGTGGCCCTGCCCGGGGAGGAGCCGAACGGCACTGCCGCGGGCGACCACGCGCTGCTGGACGGGATCCGCGTGACGGGGCTGATCTCCGGCGACGACGGGGCGGGAGGATACGCGCCGGTGTCGGGCGGCTACAGCTACGTGTACTCCCCCTCTCAGGTGATCACCGCGGAGATTGGGGCGGACGGCGTCTACACGGCCGACGGCCTCCCGCCGGGCGAGGTGATCTCGTGGGCCACGGTGAGCGGGTTCGCCACGACCTACTGGCCGGGGAGCGACCGGCCGACGGACGAGCGCGTGTCCGCGCCGGACGAAGGAATGGACGTGACGGCCGATCTGGATCTCCCGCGCGGGAGCGTCCTGACGCTGCAGTTCACCGACGCCACCGGTGCAGGTTCGGTCGGCGAAATGTCGGCGCTGTTGTACAACGACGAGCACACGGTCGGGCGCGGCGGGCCCGTAGACGCCGACGGAAGCATGGTCATCGATGGGCTCTGGCCCGGCGTGTACGACCTGTACGTCTACGGTGCGGACGGCGGCTTCGAGGACGGCTATGCCTTTGAGGGTACCTCGGTCACCGCAGACACCACGCTGACGATCGCGGTGGCCCTCGGTGCCAGCATCACCGGCCGCCTCACCGACGACGCCGGCGCCCCCGTATACGGGGGCTACGTCTACGCATTTCCGGCCGACGACCCAGACGAGAGCTACGCCACCGTCGCCGACAGCGATGGTGCCTACTCAATAGCTGGCCTTCCAGCAGGATTCTACAGCATTCGCGCCAGCTACGTACACTACTGCGCCTCCGACCCCGGGTTCGTCACCACCTGGTGGCAGGACGCCCGGTCAGAGGATTGGGCTGCCCAGACGCAGCTCTTGCAGGGCCAGGCTGCCACGAACGTCGACTTCACGTTGCCCAATGACGACGACCACGACGCGATGGGAGACGACTGGGAGCGCGGAAACGCGCTCGACGCCGCGCGCGATGACTCGAACGAGGACCCGGACAGCGACGGCTTCACCAACCTCGAGGAGTACCTGCTCGGCAGCGACCCCAACGGCCCGAACGGGGGATCGGGGATCGGGTGCGCGGGCTGCGCGAGCGGCGGAAACGGCGCTGCTCCGTTCGCACAGCTGGTCGGCGGCGTCGCGATCCTTCTGGGCGCCCGCCGACAGCGCTACGCGAGCATACGCGGTCGGTAATCCCACGCTTCTGCCGGAACCGGCACGCCGTAGCTTCGAAGCTGTCCGCACCGGGTCACCACGGCAGCGCCCTCCAGCAGGTTGAGGGCGATCTGCGTCACCTGCCTCCCGCTCGCCGGCTCGAGGAAGCTGCCCTTCGCCCACTGGTTGAAGCTGCCCATCGCGGGCCCGCACCAGATCTGGTAGTCCATCACCCGGTCGGCGGTGCCTGCGATGGCCCACTTGCTGGACTGCCCGAGGTAAGCGCGGAACACCAGCGCCATGCGATGCTTCTCATCGGCCCGCGCCCGCGCGAGCTGCTTCGGGTCGCGCTCAGCAAAAAACTTCTCGGTGTTTGCCCAGACGTTCTCGAGCGAGTCCTTGAAAATGTCACGCTCCAACTTCTGGCGGTCTTCCGCAGAGATCTCGCGCAGCCCACCGCACGAGCGGTAGATCTCCCGCAACTTGTGCCCCCGAGCCGCGAACAGTGTGCCACGCTTGAGCACCTGGACCTCCACGCCCATCTCGAACATGTCCGCCGCCGGGGCCATCGCGACGTCGGCGCTGTCGGCCTTGCAGAGCATCTCCTTGGCGTGGGGCGCGAGCGCTGCTTCGAGGCTCGGCTGGTTCACCGACCCGGTGAGCACGTAGCTGGCCCCCAGCCCGAACGCGCCCGCCACCGCGTTGGGCGTACCAAGCCCACCCGCCGCGCCGACGCGGAGCGGCCGGGTGTAGCCGTGTTGCCGAACCATGTCGTCCCGAAGCCGCAGCAGGATCGGCAGCAGCGCGCCGAGTGACTGGTTGTCGGTGTGGCCGCCGGAGTCCGCCTCCATCGTGATGTCCTCGGCAACGGGGACCAGACGGGCCATCTCCGACTCCTGGAGCGTGATGAGGCGGTCGCGGACTAGCTGCGCCAGGAGCTCCGGCGGCGCGGGCGCCATGAAGCGGCGGGCGACCTCCGGGCGAGAAATCTTCGCAAACACATGATTGGTGCGGTGAATCTGGCCGTCCGGGGTCCGGCGCAGCCCGCTCACCGCGTACCGCACGATCCAGGGAGTCAGCCCCATGTAGGCCGCAGCCGATACCCGCCGGATGCCCCGCCGTAGGTAGAGGTCCGCGATCGATGCCTCGACCTCCGGCTCTTGTGGGGAGTGGATGAGGTTGAAACCGTGCGGCAGGCCGCCGTCATCGGCCTTTCCGAGCGCGGCCTGAACGGTCTCGATCGCGGCGCTTACCCGGCTCTCGGGCAGGCCCGCGGCACCGAAGAACCCGATGCAGCCTGCACGCGCCATCGCGATGACGATCTCCGTCGACCCGATCCCGTTCGCCATCGCCCCCGCGATGTAGGCAAACCGGGTGCCGTGGGCCTCTTGAAACGACCGGTCGCCGAGCCACTCGGGGTACAGCGCGGGCAAGGTGCCGAGCCAGCCGAGACCGGGGTCCACCTCACCAAAAGCGACGCCCACCTGCCCGTCCGGGTGACGGACGACGTGCGTGGGCTCCCGGACACGCTCCACGGCGGCACGAAGATCGGCGGGGGAAAAGGAGGACACGTTGGCTCCGGACATGACGCGGCGGCTAACTGTTTCCCGGGGGCCGGGCCCAGCCAGTTGAGTCTGTTTGGGCCAGCAGCGCGCGCCAGCCTGCAGAGGCACGCCCGCTTAAAGTCCCCCGATGCGAATCGCCATCCGGAGCCCGGACCACCTCGGTGACGCCGTCATGGCGCTGCCGGCGATGGCCGCGATCGTCGACCGCTACCCGGAGACCACGATCCACGGGCCGCCGGTGCTCGGGGCGCTCCTAGCCGCCACGGCGTTCCCCACCGTGCTGCTCCGCGCGGCCGACCAGCGCGCGGAGGCAGACGTCGCCGTCATCCTCAAGCCAAGCTTCCGCGCCGCCTGGCAGTGGCGGCACATCCCGCGCCGGCTGGGGCTGGCGGAGAATCACCGCGCCGCGCTGTTGACCGATCCGCTGCCCGCGGGCGTGGACGAGCATCGCCGGGATGGGTACGCGCGGGTCGCGCAGGCCCTGCTCGGGCAACCGGCCCAGCGCAAGCCGGAGGCCTATCGTAGGGCGGCAACCGCAGCCGGGTTCATCGCGTTGAACCCCTGGTCCCCCAGCCCCACGGTGCGCTGGCCCCACTACCGCGCCCTCGCAGACGACCTTTCCAGAGATTTTGACGTGCGCTTTTTCGCCGGTCCCGGCGAGCAGGACGCCGTCGCGCACATCGCGGGTCCGCACCCGCTCACCGCCGGACTCCCGCTCATCGCCCTGGCCGCGGCGCTCGGCGACGCACGCTTGTTCGTCAGCAACGACAGCGGCGCGGCGCACTTCGCGGAGGCGGTCGGCGCTCCGGTCCTGATGATCCACGGCTCCACCGACCCCGCCCGCACTGGAGCGGGCGTGGCGCTGACCGGGGGGCCCATCTGGTGCGGCCCCTGCTACCGCAAGTCTTGCTTTCTGGGCGTGTCCTGCCTGCAGCGGATCACCGCCGTTCAGGTCGCTTCCGCCGTGCGGCGCGCACTCGCAGGGGACAGTTTCGGATTAGCCCCGCCAAGGTGATCCCCTACTTCGAAATTCCGGTCTACCAGATCGGGCCCATCCCGCTCGATCCATGGGGCACGCTTGTTTGCATCGCGTTCGTCGTGGGGCTTGAGGTCGCCCGGGCGCGCGGCATAAAGATGGGGTTGAACGTCCCCGACGTGGTCGACGGTATCGTAGCGATCGTGGTCTCCGGCTTCGTGGTCGGCCACCTGGTCCACGTGCTGGCTTACCACCCCGAACAGCTACAAACCGAGTCCACGTTTGACACTCCGTTGCTCACGTTCACGTTGCCCGACGGCGTGAAGGCGCTGGTCAGCATCTGGGCGGGGTTCTCCAGCATGGGCGGGTTCATCGGGGCCGTGCTGGGCGGCGTCGCCTACTACACCTTCTACAAAAAGCTGCCGTTCCTCGACCACGCCGACGCGATCATGTATGGCTTCCCCTTCGCGTGGGTGTTCGGACGGATCGGCTGCTTCTCTGTGCACGACCATATGGGCATGCCAACAACATTTTTTCTCGGCGTCCGTTTCCCCGGCGGGCCGCGGTTCGATCTGGGGCTGCTCGAGGCGTTGTGGACGATGGGGATCGCCGCCGCCTTCTGGTACGCCGCTCGGACCCCACGGCGGCCCGGCTTTTTCCTCGCGCTTTGGTGCCTGCTGTACGCCCCGGCCCGATTCGGGCTGGATTTCCTGCGCAACACCGACCTGAAGTCCGCGGACGTGCGCTGGCTGGGGCTGACACCCGCGCAGTACGGCTGCCTCATCATGGCGGCTACGGGGGCGGCGCTGGTTATGCGGCTGCGGAAGGCCGCGTAGTTGGAGAGCGGACTTCTGTGCCTCTTGACAACCGTATTGCTCGTTGCCTGCGTGGGTCTGGCAGCCGTGCTCGCCGCCGTGGGCGAGAGAGTCGGGCGGCTCGACCGGCGCTTGACCACATTGTCCGGCGCGCTCGACGCCGAGCGTGCGCAGGGAGTCGCGCTTGCCGCAGAGGTCGCTCGCCACCGCAGCGAGATCGCTGGCCTCGCGCTGCGTGGTGAGGCGCTCCGCCAGACCGAGCCCGAGCGTGTCGGTCCCGGCGTGCCGAACACCGCCAGCGATGAGGAGGTCGAGGCGGCGGTGCGATCCGCCGCAGCCGCTGCGTCCCCGGACCCCGGCCAGGCTGCCGTAGGCGGGCTGAAGCCCGTGCGGCGCACCCCCGACGGCAGCCCGGCCCACATCCGACCGCCGGTCCGGCCGATCGTCACCCCCCGGAAGTTGGGGGTGGATGACCTCAAAGAGAGCGACATCCGCAACGCTCTGGGCGACACCGTCCGCCCGCCTGGCCAGCCCGCCCGGCCCGCACCTCCGCCACCCGGCCTCTCGGCGCCCCCACCCCCGCACCGCACCGCCGGGCCCAGCATCGAGACCCTGGTGGTATGGTTCGCAGCGAGCCTGGCCGGGCTCCTGTTCGTGGTGGCTGCTCTGTTCGGCCTTGGAAAGCTGATCGAAGCAGGCTGGTTGGGTCCGTCGGCCCGATTTACGGGTGCTGTCTTGCTGGCGTTGAGCCTGTGGATGTTCTCCGGACTGCTGCGCTGGCGAAAGTTCGACATCCCCGCGAACGCGCTGGCTGGCTCCGGGACGGCCATCGCATACGGTGCCGTGTACGCCGGACACGCGGTCTACGGCTTTCTGGGCCAACCGGTGGCGATGGGCTCGATGGTGACGATCACGGCGATCTCGATGTTCGCCGCAGCCCGGAAAAACGCGGGGCTGTGGGCGTTCATCGCGGCGATCGGCGGCTACGCCACGCCGATTTTGCTCTCGACAGGCGACAACCAGCCCGTCGGGTTCTTTAGCTACTTGTTCCTGCTCAACGCCGGCATCCTGTTCGCCGCCCGTCGCCAGGGTTGGTGGTGGCTCATCGCTATCGCAGGCTCGATCACCGCCTGCCTCCACCTCGGCTGGGGCTTCACCTTTCGGGCGCCCGACCAGGCCCCCGTTGCGCTGGCGGCCTCCTTCCTGCTCGGGGCGTGGTTCTTTGGCGCGGCCCGCCCGGGGGGCTCCACGCCAACGCGCGCCGCCGCGTTCTACGGCGGAGTCGCGCTGCTGGTCGCGGGGATGCCGTTCCTCGTCCCCGCCGACCCGCTGCAGTACGACCCCCGCTCCAGGCTCCCCCTGACCTGGACGATGGGAGTCTCCGCCGAGCTCGGTGCGGCATGGCTGGTCGCGATCACCGCGCTGTTGTCCCAGTTTACGCCTACCGGCGACAAGGCCGCGCCCGCCGCCGTCCGATGGCTCGCCAGCGCGGTGATGGCCGTGGGGGTGGCGACCTTCGGCGCCGGCTGGATGTTCGCCGCCGAGCCACGCTGGAGCACCATCGTCCTCGGTACCGCCGCCGTGCTGGTACTCTCTACGCTCGCCGGTCGGATCCGCGGCTCCGAGCTGGGAGCGGGGCCTCTGGTCGCCGCTGCGGGGATCCTCGCCCTCGGTCTGGCGGCCGCGCCGCCGCCAGCGGCATGGATGCTCGGCCTGTCGCTGGCCACCAGCGGCGCCGCCCTCTGGGTCGCGGTCGGGCGAGACCGGGACGCCCCCGTCGCGGCCGTCTTGGCGAGCGCCCCGCTGGCCGTACGGCTGTCTGAGCGGGTCCCCCCGTTCCTCCCCGAGGGCGGCTACACCTTGCTGGCCGCGGTCATCGCGTACCAGGTGTTCGCCGTCGTGCTGGCGTTCCGACTCCGGCCGGGCCGCCCCGGCACCGCCGCTGCCGTCGTCCTGTCGGGCCCCATCGCCTTCTGGAGCTTCCACACGCTTTGGCAGGCCGGACTCGGTCGCGGAGAGGGCGCGCTGGCGCTGATCATGGCCGGGTTCCTGATGCTGGCGGCCCGCATCGCCCGCGTGAACGGCGTGGAGGGGAGCTCCGGACAGTTTGCGGCGCTGCTCATCGCGATCCTCGGTTTTGTGGCTCTGGCGATCCCGTTGCAGTTCGACAACGCGTGGCTCACCGTGGGGTGGGCGCTTGAGGTCGCCGCGCTCGCCGGGCTGTCCCGCCGCTACGCGCACCCCGGGATCAAGGGCACCATGGCGCTGCTCGCGGTCATCGTTGCGGCGAGGCTACTGCTGAACCCGTACGCGCTCCAGTACGGCGACGGGAGCGGCTGGATCCTGCTCAATTGGACTCTCTACACCTGGGGCGTTCCGGCGGTCGCCTTCCTCGTCGCCGCCGCGCTGCTGCCCGGCATGGGGCCGGCCGCAGATCTCGGAAAACGCGCGCTTAGGGTCACCGCGACCTTCATCCTGTTCGCGCTGATCAACCTTGAGGTCGCCCACGCCTTCGCGCACGACAACGAGCTCTCGTTCACGAGCGAAAACCTCGTCGAGAGCATGACCCGATCGCTGAGCTGGGGGCTGTTCGGGCTCGCGGTGATGGCGGTGGGCCTGTGGCGCGACTCCCGGAGCGCCCGGCTGTTCGGGTTTGGCTTCGCGCTGCTGGCGGCGGCCAAGGTTTGTCTCGTCGACGTGGTCGCGCTCGCCGGCTGGATCCGGGTCGGAAGCTTGTTCGGACTTGGGATCGTGATGCTGATCGCCTCGGTGTTCTTCATGCGCGTCGTCCTCAGCGACAGAAAAAAAGCAGCGCTGGCAGCCGGGGCGCCCCACTCAAAGGACGGCAGATGAACCGCGTGGACACCTCGAACCTCACCGCCCGGCTTGCCCTGATGCTCCTGCTCGCGCCCCCCGCGAGCGCCGCAGAGCCCGACACCTACCCGATGATGTCGTCGCTCAACCTCCCCGCAGGCGCCGCCTCCCTCGCGTTGCCGGCGACCGTTGTGGCCGGCGACTCGGAGGCCCTGGCGCAGACGTTGCGCCTCCAGGACAGCACCGGTCGGGAGGTCCCGTTCGCCATCTTGACCTCCGAAAGCCCCGACGAGGGTCAGGTCACCTCAGTGAGCTGGGAGCCGATGACCCCACCCGAGGGCCCAGCTGGCATGCAGATCGGGGCGTGGTGGGTCGGCGCCAGCGATGTTCCGCTGGACGCGCTGCGCTTCGACATGGCCGATCTACGTCGCGGCCCCTGGGTTGTACGGTTGTACGCCGAAGGGACGCCGGGCGGCGAGGCCACCTGGGTGCAGGTTGGGCAGGAGCAGTTCCTCTATGGGCTGCACGCCATCGACGGCGCCACGTCGACGCGCGACCGGGTGCGACTGCCGCATGCGCGCGGTCCGTTCAAGGTCGTCATCATCGGCGAGCGCCCCCCCGTCGTCGCCTCCATCGAAGGACTCGCGATCACGGGACATCATGTCGAGCCGGTCAGCGAAGAGGTGCAGGTCGCCGGACCGGTGTACACTGAGGATGGGGCGGCGCGGTACACCCTCGACCTCTCTGGGCCCCGGGCGGTGTCCGGACTGACGCTGCACGTGTCCGAGCCGATCTTCTCACGCGCCGTCACGGTGTCGGCGGGCGAGTCCGACGCCCGCGGGAGGAATTCGTCGAGCCAGCTGTCGAGCCAGCCGATCGCGCGGGCGATGATCGGCGATGTACAAATGGATGAGACGTCGATCCGCGGCATCCACCTGACGACTGACCGGCTGGTGGTTGAGGTGCAGGGTGGGCGGGACGAGCCGCTGACCCTGTCAGGGGCCACCGTGGAGTCGGTAGGCGCGCTGCTGCTCGCTCCGGACGCCGGCGCGGCGCCCCACACGCTGTACTTTGGAGGGACCGAACCCGACGCCGCGAGCGACGTAGCCATCGCGGCCGACGAGATCGCCCGAGTCGCGACCCGATACGCCGGCGGCCCGCTCTCCCTCCTCCCGAACCCCGAGTACGTGCCTCACCCGACGCGTGAGGGCCTCGATGGCGTCGCCGCGCCCATCAACCTCGCGCTTTGGAAGTGGGAACGGCCGATCGTCGCGGACCCCGGCTGGACCCGCATCATGATCGACGGGGCGGTGCTGCTCCACGCTCAACCGGGGCTCGCCGATCTGCGCGTGGTCGACCGCGACGGGCGAAACGTACCCTACGACGTGCGGCCGGCCTCGACCGAAGTGGAGGTCCCGCTCGGCGAGATGAAGCGCGTCGAGCAAGGGGAGACCTCCGATCTCTCGTTCACCCTGCCCGCGGACGTCGGCATGGTGCGGCGGATCGAGCTCGACACCGACGCGACCACCTTCTCGCGCCGGGTCGACATCGTCCGTGACCGCGGTTCGCTCTCTGAGACCCTCCGCAGCGTAGACTGGATCGGCATCGGGTCCCCTCACCGTCTGTGTGTGGACCTGAACGAGCCGCTCGGGGCCGCCCTGATGGTCAGGATCCACAATGGCGACGACCCCCCGTTGCGGGTCACTGGGGTGCACGCATGGACGCGCGGCAGCGAATTGCGGACGAACGTCCCCGAGGGCGGAGCCCGGTTGGTCTACGGAAACCGCCGAGCCGAGCCTCCCTCGTTTGACCTTGCGCTGCTCAGCAGCACCATAGGCGCCGTCCCCACCCATCCTGGAACGCTCGGCCCCGAGACGGCCGGCGCCGGCGTCGCGATGACGCTGGTCGATCAGGGGCTCGTAGCGGTTGGATTCGGTGCGCTGGGTCTCGGGCTCGTCGCGCTGCTGATCGGCGCGCTCCGGCCGGTGAAGGCAGCGCCCGCCGCCACATCGCCGCCCGGTTCGCCGTCGCCCGGTGAGACCGACCCCACACAGACCGCCGGACCGCCTCCTCCGGCTGACCCAGCCACGCTTTCTTGATACCCCTGCCGCGGGCCCTGCCTCCCCACCCGCGGGGCTCCCGTCCCTCCTGAATCTGGACTTCGTCATGCCGCTGCTCGAACAGATCTCCGCCGACCTCAAGACCTCCATGCTGGCGCGCGACGCCGCCCGCACCTCCGCGATCCGCATGATCCGCGCCGCGTTCATCGATCTCGAAAAGGAAGGGAAAGGGGCCGTTACGGACGACCGCTGCATCGAGGCCTTGCGGCGGCTGAAGAAGCAGCGTGAGGACTCGATCCTGTCGTACACCAGCGCCAACCGTGAGGACCTGGCGGTGATCGAGCGCGCCGAGCTGGGCATCATCGAAGCGTACCTGCCCCAACTGGCCGACGAGGCCACGACCCTGGGTTGGGTCAAAGAAGCCATCGCGACTTCCGGCGCGACCAGCCTGAAGGAGTCCGGCAAGGTGATGGGGGCCTTGATGAAGCTGCACAAGGCGGACATCGACGGAGCGGTCGCACGTCGGTTGATCGAGGGCCAGTTGGCCGGCGCGAGCTGACCCACAGTGTTCCGCTGCATCTTCATCGCCAACCGTGGGGAGGTCGCCGCCCGCGTAGCACGCACCTGCAAGCGCCTCGGCATCCGCGTAGTCGCCGGGGTCACCGAGCCGGACCGTGCGCTCGGGTGGCTGCAGCCCGAGGCGGGGCTTGTCGACGAGGTCGCCCTCCTCGGCGGTCGTCAGGGCTACCTCGACGCAGACGCGATCCTGAACGCCGCCCGGGCCCACCATTGTGCGGCCCTGCATCCAGGCTGGGGGTTTCTCTCCGAGAACGCCCGATTCGCGACCCGATGCGAAGCCGAGCGCATCAGCTTCATCGGGCCGTCCCCCGCTTCCATCCGGGCGATGGGCGACAAATCAGTCGCCAAAGAGACGATGAAGCGGCTCGGCATGCCGTTGATCCCAGGCTCCGACGGCCCGGTGGAGAGCGTCTCCGAAGCGCTGGAGGCCGCGGACCGGATCGGCTATCCGGTCCTGCTGAAGGCCCGGTCCGGAGGAGGCGGACGCGGTATGCGGCGGGTCGCCGGACCCGGTGAGCTGTCCGAGGCGTTCAGTCAGGCGTCGGCCGAGGCCCTGTCGGCGTTCGGCGACGGTGCCGTCTACCTTGAGCGGCTCATCGAACGCGGCAGGCACGTCGAGTTTCAGGTGCTCGGCGACGCGTTCGGAAACGTCGTTTGTCTCGGCGAAAGAGAGTGCTCCG
Organism: Myxococcales bacterium; assembly: GCA_009692605.1. Lineage (GTDB taxonomy): Bacteria > Myxococcota_A > UBA796 > UBA796 > SXON01 > CAIUMM01. Next base: position 10,405 of record SHYV01000071.1, on the reverse strand, counting down.
TGCAGCGGCGCCACCAGAAGCTGGTGGAGGAGAGCCCCTCCCCCGGGCTCGACCCCGCGCGCCGCCAGAGCGTCATGTCGCAGGTCACGGCTGCGTGCGTGCGGGCCGGCTACCGCGGAGCCGGGACCGTCGAGATGCTCATGGACGAGCACGGCGCCCTGTACTTCATGGAGATGAATACGCGACTGCAGGTGGAGCACCCCGTCACCGAGCTGTGCACGGGAGTCGATCTGGTCGAGTGGCAGCTGCGAATCGCGGCCGGCGAGCCCCTGCCGGTCGAATGGCTGCGAGACGGTGTGCCGGTGTCAGGCCACGCGATCGAGTGCCGGATCAACGCGGAGGACCCTGCCGACGCCTTTCGCCCAGCCCCCGGGCGTGTGCGCCGGCTCGTCTTTCCGGTGGCCCCGGGGCTTCGGGTGGACACCCACCTGGTCACTGGCGACACGATCTCCCCCCATTACGACTCGCTGATCGCCAAGCTGATCGTCCACGCTCCCGACCGACGCGGCGCCATCGCCGCGATGGATGCGGCGCTGGGGGCGCTCGAGATCGAGGGCGTGCCGACCACCGCAGCGCTGCACCGCCAGATCCTCGCTGACCCCCGCTTCGTTGCCGGGGCCTACGACACGTCGCTCCTCGACGGGTCCCCGGGGCCCTGAATGGTCAAGCTCGGCGCGGGCCTGCGGGCCGCCGTTCACCCCGTCATCGTCGGGATCGTGTTCGCCTTCGTCGCACGATTGTGGCTGATCCTGCGGTTCCCCAACAACTTCGCGTTTGACGGCTGGCAGCGCTGGGCCGGGCGCGAGCACGTGCTGGTGCAAGATTGGCTGCCGGGCTTGCAGCTCATCATCGCGGTGGTGGCCGAGCTCGGGGGCGGTGTCACGATCACCCGGATCGTCCTCGCGGCGATCGCGGCGCTCGGCGTGGGGGCCGGCGCCGCCGCCGCCGGTTCGATCAGCGGGCGCAGCGCAGCGTGGCTTTACGCCGGGCTGGCGACCTTCGGCCCGACGCTGGTCTGGACTGGGCAACTCTATCAGGAGGGGCTCTACACCACGGTCCTGTTGACAGGGCTGGCGCTGGCGCTCCGCGCTGGCACCGGCTTGTCGGTAGTGAGGCAGGCCGGACGGCCCCCCGGACGACTGCTGGTCGCGGATCTCATCTTCGGCGCCCTCCCGTTGGTTCGGTATGAGGGTTGGCTGGTCGTGGTGGGCTACCTTTTCTGGCGGCACGACATCTCCGCGCTGCGCGCACTCTGGGGTGAGGCCCTGTGGGTCGGCCTCAAGTTCTTTGGCGTGCGCGGCTACTACCCTTCCGGCGTGGACTATTTCGAGGACTGGCGCGAGCTCGGCACGCGCTTCAATGCCGAGCGCTGGATCCTCAACGTTTTGGATCTGGGGCAGATGCTCTCCCAAAGCGGCGGGCTGACCGTGGTGTTGGTCGGATTGGCAGGCGCAGGGATGTGCTGGCGGGCGAGAGGGATCCCTCTCGTGAGCTTCGCGCTCGCGGTTCAGATCCCGGCGACGCTGGCGTGGGTGGCGGGCCTCGAGACCGCTACCCAACGCATGCTCGTACTCCCGGTGTCGCTGGCGGTCCTCCCAGCGGCGGTAGCGGGCGCTGAGCTGTGGGAGCGGGTCCCGCGAGTGCGCGCGGTGATCACCGCGGCGATCGTGATGTGGCTCGGACTGGGCCTGTATGTGGCCCGGGACACCGTGGACCGGGAGCGGATGCGGGTGCGGCCCGAGGTGATGGCGCTCGGACGAATGCAGGTTTGCAAAGACTGTTTTTGGTGGATCGTGCCGCGGCTGGGGCTGGGGTCGCAGGGACGGGATGACGGCTGCGAAATCCTGCAGGGGATGACCCGCATGAAGGAGGGGGAGCAATTCTGGTGTGCGCCCTGGATGGATCGCCTCCCCGCAGCGGAGCGGGAGGCTGCGCGCGCGCAGACCAACGCCGTCGTGAGATGGAGCGCCACCGATAGGCACAACGGGCAGTACGTGGTTGAGGTGGCCAAGCCGGCGGAGCCAGCCGCCTCGCCCTGACCCGAGCCGGCCGCGCCGGCCAGCTCAACAGCCGGTGTCCTGACAGGCTCCCCCGACATCGAGGACGACCCAGAGCCGCCGCTCCGGCCGTGGCTCGGTCAGCATGAGGCTCCCGTCGTCGATCAGCCCATCACGCATCGCTGGAGCCGGTAGGCTGACCATCCGGGCGGTCCACTCCTCGGGCGTCGTGCCGGCCCCAAGGAGCTGCCCCGCCGTGACGACGCGCATCACAGCAGCCCGGTCGCGCCGAACGCGCCGGGCCACGTGCATCGCCACGCGGCCCATCGTGATCCGCGGGTTGAGCTCGACGAGCGGCCTCAACCGGAAGGTCGACGAGCCATCCGGTCCGACCACCGTGCTGATGTAGGCGTCGACTCCGGCGGGACCCGCAAAGCCTCGCTTCGCCATCTCCGCTGCAACGGGCTTGATCGCTGCCTCCATCGCCGCCTGGACGTCGTGACCGTGCAGCCAGCGTAAGAGATCGCGCGACAGCCCCTCAAGCGGCCGTCCGATACGAGCCGCCCGGTACCGGCCGTGCGGATCCACCAGGAACCGACCCCAGGGATGGACCTTTCCCGGGCCCACGTCGAACTGAACCGAGAGGTCCATGACCCGCTCCTCCCACGGCTCGACGACGACCGCCCCCTGCTCTGCGAGGACTCGCTTGGCCCACCCGTCGCGGTCGTTTCGCTCCCAGCGCTTCAGGCCCCGCCCGGCAGTAGAGAACGGCGCTTTCAGCACGAATCCCACGCCCCCGAGCCGCTCTACGTCGTCCATGGTGTGGGCGACCGATCCCTCGCCGTAGTGCTCCTGCAACCAGGCCTTGCTGTAGAGATCCCGCCAACGGGGATCCCAGGAGCTGCCGGTCACCGCGCAGACCGCTGGGCTCTGGCCCCACGGGAGCCAGCGCTCAGGCCGGGCCGGCGGCGACAGATCGAACCCCGGCACGGTGAACCCCGCGGCCTGGACACCAGCCAGCCATCGCTCGCCGGGGACAGGTGCGAGCACGTGATCGTCAGCCCCGAGCAGGAACATGGGCAGCGTCGCAAGGTCCCCGGCGACCACGCTGGCGGTGGCCTTCCCCCGCCGGGCAGAGCGCGCGCAAAGGCCCCCTGCCGCCGACCCATCCCACCCCTCAGCCCCGACCTCACCCTCGACATCCGGCACGAACCACCCGACCACGGGGAGCCTACCCTTCGACGCCGAATAAACCCGCAACCGGTCGATCACCTCTACAGGGATGCCGGCCGCGAGCCGGGGGCCGATCACCACGTGTGCCCCCTTGGCGCGAGCGGGCGTCAGCGGTGGTTCGAGCAACCCCGTCCACGCCGTCCACAAATCGACCCCGGGACACCACGCCTGCAGCCACCGAACGCCGTGGGACACATGCTCGATCTCGTCCGCCAGCACGCGATCGAGGAGCATCGCGCCTTCCACGTCCCCCACCGCACGAAACTCGGCCGCAAAATGGCTCGCGTGGTCGAGGTTCGCCTGCTCGAAGGTCAGGGATAGCCCGGCGGTGAACTCCGCTGGCGACCGAGCACCCGCCAGCGCCGACCAGAAGTACCGGTTCAGCGGCTGCTCCCCGAACTCCAGGCCGGCAGCCTCCAGTCGCCCGAGGTAACCCGCGAGATGGTCCTGCTCCTGGCCGAGGATCGCGCCCAAGCCACGCCGCCAACCGGGTTCGGCGTCCGGAAAGCGAAGCAGCGCCAGCGCGAGCAGCTCGATGGCAAGCAGCTCGTGGTTCGCCAGAAAGTGAAGCATGCGGGCCCGCGCTGAGGGGTCCGCGAAGCTACGCGGGAACGCAGACCGGGCAGTCGACGGCTCCAGACCAGGCGGGCGGCCTGGCGCGGCTGGGACATCGATGGGCCGTCCGGGCGCCGAGTCATCAAGGCAGATCGGCCGAAGTTTGTCCTCGAGCGCACCGCCAAACAGGACCCGCTCGGCAGAGGCACGCAAGGAGCGGTCTGGGTTCACTTTGGTTCCTGGGTCGGCTGCAGCGGCTATCTCGCCTCGTTTCTTGATACCCCGGGGAATGGACCTGAACCCTCCAGCTGCGATCGCCGCGTCCGCTCCCTGGGCCATCCTCACGGAGGTCAAGCCCATCGCGCGTGACACCCGGCTTTACAGCCTAAAGCTCGACTCCCCCTTGCCATTCGCGGCGGGGCAGTTTGTGAACCTCACGATTCCGGGTGCCAGCCCACGGCCCGAGCGCAGCTATTCGATCTGGTCCGACCCGCTCGAACCCTCCCGGCTGGAGTTCGCAATTAAGCTCTTTCCAGGCGGTCAAGCCAGCGAGTACCTCCGGGACGTGCCGATCGGAACCCGGATCAAGCTGGCCGGACCGTACGGCCGCTTCGGGTTGCGGGAGCCAGAGCCCGACGACGGGGTCATCTGGATGCTCGCCACCTCCACCGGCCTGGCACCGTTCCACTCCATGCTCTCGGTCGCGGCGCGGCGCGGCGACCCACGCCGGTTCAGGTTGCTGTTCGGGTGTCGGGACGTGGGCGACGTCTTCGCGACCGACCTGCTGGACGCCCTCGGCGGCCAACTCGACTTCCAGTACACCGTTTGCCTCTCTCAACCTGCGACAGACCAGCCAGCTCCGGCCTTCGATCTGCGTACCGGCCGCCTCACCGCGTTCCTGCCCGAGCTGGTCGCGGCCGATCGCTACTACCTTTGCGGCAACGGAGCGATGATCGCCGAGGCCCGCGATCACTTCAAAGCCGCAGGCGCGGACCGGAAGCGCATCCACTTCGAAAAATACTGGTAGACCATGGCATTTCCAAGAGAGGTGGTGGAGGAGGTCCGCGCGCGAACCGACATCGCGATGCTAATCGGCCAGACGGTGGCGCTGAAGCGCGCGGGGCGCGGCCTGGTCGGACTGTGCCCGTTCCACAACGAGAAGTCACCGAGCTTCAACGTCGTACCCCACAAGCAGATCTACCACTGCTTCGGGTGCGGCGAATCGGGCGACGCCATCGCTTTTGTGATGAAGACACGGGGTTTGACCTTCGTGGAGGCTGTGAAGGACCTCGCCCAGTCCGCCGGCGTGACGCTCCCCGAGCGAGACCTCACGCCCGAGGAGCGCGCCCGGCTCACGGCGCGCCAAGACCTCTACACGGTATGCGAGACCGCTGCGGCGCTGTTCCACCGGACGCTGCTCACCCTCCCCGAGGGCCAACCTGGCCGTGATTACCTGACCCAGCGAGGTGTGACCCTTGAGACCGCCCAGAAGTACAGGCTCGGGTTCGCACCCGATGGCTGGGACCGTCTGGACCGACACCTTCGGACGAGCCGCGTATCGCCCCAACTTGGCGTGCAAGCTGGGCTGCTGAAGAAGCGCGAGTCCTCCCGACCGGGAGACGGTGGTGTGTACGACGTGTTCCGCAACCGCCTGATCTTCCCGATCCTCGACGACCGCGATCGGCCGATCGCCTTCGGTGGCCGACTGCTCCCGGACGTCGCCGGAGCTCCGCCATCGAAGGACCCGGGGCCCAAGTACCTCAACAGCCCCGAGTCGCCGGTCTACAAGAAAAACGAGGTCCTCTACGGGCTGTCCTGGGCGCGCGGCCACGCGCAGCGCAAGGATCGCATCATCTTGGTCGAGGGCTACTTCGACGCGGTCAGCCTATGGCAAGCGGGTTTTGGAGAGGCGGTGGCGACCTGCGGGACAGCGTTGACCGAGCGGCACGTCGAGCGGGTCGCCAGCCACACCCGGAAGGTGTACGCATTGTTCGACAGCGATGCTGCAGGGCTCCGCGCCGCCCAGAAGTCGCTCCCACTCCTGCAAGCGGCCCAGATCTCCGCGTTCCGGCTCAACCTCGGGACGAACAAGGACCCCGACGAATTCATCCAAAAGAACGGTGCCGCCGCGTTCGAGGCCTTGTTCGCCACCCGCGACGACCTCGTGGAGATGGTGGTGAGGCGGATCGTAGAGGAAGAAGGGCGCGACGGCACCGCGAAGGACCGCGTCGTGCAGCGCGTCATTGGGTTCCTGCGCGACCTGCCGAACAACGCCATCCGGGAGACGGCCATCCTGTACGTGGCTGGGTTGCTCAGTCTGCGGGCGGACGACCTTCGGGCCCAGGTGTTCACGCAGAGCGACGACCTGCAGAACGTCCCACGCACCCCCTCGCCGGAGCGTTGGGTTCCGCCCAAAGACCTCGTTCACCTGCTCTGGGGGCTCATCCGGCGGCCCGAAGAGGTGGCGCCGATCATCGCCCGCGCCGACCCGGACTGGGTGACCGACCGTACGGACGTGCTGGGTGCGATCGTCCGGATCGGGAACGGAGTGGCTTTTGCTGAGATCGTCGGCGATCTCGATGGGACCTCGCCAGGCTTGGCGCGCACCCTGCGCGCAATCGCCGCGATGGATGGAATTCTTAAGGAAGAAGATATAGTATTCGTGGCAACCGATGTGATCCTACGCATGGAGCGAGCGGCGTTGGAGGTGAAAATACGTGCGCTGAACGCTGCATTTGAGGGTTGCGTGAAGTCTGGTGACAAGTCAAGTTACCGGATGCTGATGATCGAACTTTCTGCACTGAAAGCGCGACGACAGGAGATCAATGCAGCCCTCTCTCGCCTTCCCGCACCTCCGAAATAAGGCACGATGAATGCTTAAAGACAAGGAGTTGAATGACTTCGGGGCGATGATCGACGGCGCGAAGCCCCGCGACAGCGGGCACGCGAACGGCGACGAGGAGCATCGCGCCCTGCCCACACACCTGATCTCCGCCGAGCACCTTGAGGACGTGCAGATCATGTTCTCCGACTCGGACATCGAGGTCGTGCACCAGGCGCGCCGAGCGGAGGAGGCCGAGCGCCGGGGCCAGTCCCCCGACGAGAAGAAGGGCAATGATGCCATCCCGAGCGGCCGCAGCAACGACCCGGTGAGGATGTACCTGCGAAAGATGGGCACTGTAGCCCTCCTTTCGCGTGAGGGGGAGATCGAGATCGCCAAGCGGATCGAAGAGGGTGAAGCCGCCATCAAGCGGTGTACGCTCGGGTCTCCGCTGGGCCTGCATCTGGTGCACGCCGCACGTCTGGAGGACGACCAGCGGCTGAGTCTCGCGGCACGCGTGGGGAAAAAGGCAAGGCGCCTGCGCACAAACGCCGGCATCGGGATCGACGAGCTTGAAACCGGGCTGCTCGGGCTACATGTAGCCCGCAAGGCAAAGATCGCCGCTTTCCTTGAGGCAAAGGAATCTGGAGTGGGTCTGGAAGAGGCTCGATGCGCGCTGCGCGACATTGAAGACCAGATCGTGGTCGAAGTGGAGACCATCGAGATCGAACCGAAGCACGTCGCGGAGGCCGCGCTGCGCCTGCACGAGTCGTGGAGTCAGGTCGCGATCGCAGAGCGTGAGATCGAGGCGGTCGCCACCACCGCGGGCGTGCCGGTCCGTGAGCTTCGCCGCAGCATCCGTCGAGTGCGCCGAACGCCTGATCGCGGGGGAGCAGTGTTGATGGAAGCCTCCGGTATTGAGGAGGCCCGCTGGGCTGAATTCGACAGTCGCGTCCGGCGGGAGATCCGCAAGGTCCGCAAGGTCGAAGAGGATCTCGGCATCGAACGCGACGAGCTGCGGCTCTTGTCTCGGGAGCTCAAGCGGGGCGAGGCTCTCGCCGAGCGCGGCAAATCTGAGCTCATCGAGGCCAACCTTCGGCTGGTAGTGAGCATCGCCAAGAAGTACACCAACCGCGGCCTGCAGTTCCTCGACCTCATTCAGGAGGGCAACATCGGCCTGATGAAGGCAGTGGAGAAGTTCGAGTACCAGCGCGGGTACAAGTTCTCGACCTACGCCACCTGGTGGATCCGGCAGGCGATCACCCGCGCGATCGCCGATCAGGCCCGCACCATCCGCATCCCCGTCCACATGATCGAGACGATCAACAAGCTCATCCGCACGCAGCGGTACCTTGTCCAGGAGCTCGGCCGCGAGCCGCTCCCCGAGGAGATGGCCGAGAAGATGGAGCTCCCGGTCGACAAGGTGATGAAGATCCTGAAGATCGCGAAGGAGCCGATCTCACTTGAGACGCCCATCGGCGAAGAGGAAGACAGCCACCTCGGCGACTTCATCGAAGACCGCAACGCGGCCTCGCCCGGCGAAGGGGTGATGACCCACGCGCTCGTGGAGCACGTCCGCAAGTCCTTGGCTACGCTGACGCCGCGCGAGGAGCGCGTGCTCCGGATGCGCTTTGGGATCGGCGAACGCAGCGACCACACCCTCGAGGAGGTCGGTAAAGACTTCGACGTCACTCGCGAGCGGATTCGGCAGATTGAGGCGAAGGCCCTTCGGAAGTTGCGCCACAACAGCCGCGCGAAGCGGCTGCGAGCGTTCATGGAGGGTTGATCGCGCCGCGCCGTCTTTCGCGGCGCGCGGGCCCTCACCTGCGAGTCAGGACCAGCCGGCGATAGAACCCGTGGCGGTCATCCTCGCACTCTGTCCCGAACGGCGATGCCGCGCCGACCGCCTTGAGCTGGTCCCAACGGGCCTGATCCATGCCGTACTGCTTCCAGCGCCGCTTCAGGAACGAGTCGGGCGGCCAGATGCCGCGGCGGCGGATCCAGTCTCGTGGGATCGTGGCCTCGGGGTCCGCTTCGTAGATGAACATCCGGCCGCCCGGCTTCAACACCCGGAACGCCTCAGCGAGGATTCCAGCGGGGTCGTCCCAGTGGTGGGCGGTCTGCACCGCGGTCACCACGTCGAAGGTGTGCTGGGGGTAAACCACCTCGCGCGCGTCCATTTCCCGAAAGGTCACGTTCAGGCGCCCCTGCTTGTTGTCCTCGGCCAACGAGATCATCGTTTTTGAGGTGTCGATGCCCACGACATCCAGCTCGGGCTTTCCCGCACCCGCGAAGATCGCCAGCCAGCCGGGCCCGCACCCGATGTCCAGCCACACGCCCTCCTGCAGGTCGATATCGGCGGCGATGAAGCGGTGGGCGGGCTGATAGGCCACGCCGGGGCCAAAGTGGTAGGCGTAGGCGGTCAGGGACCGACGCCCCTCGGGCAGGCCGGGCGCGCTCCAGGAGGCTTGGGGGCTGGGCATCTCGGCTCCATTGGGGGGTGCTGCGGTTACGGGTGCGGACGACGGGGCCGCAATGTGCCGGATCGAGGGCAGATCGTCAACCGGGAAGGCTACATTGGCTGAATGTCGACGTGCTGGGCCGTGACCGGGGCGACCGGGCTGGTCGGGAACAATCTCATCCGGGCGCTGTGCAAACAGGGCCACCGTGTGCGCGTACTCGCGCGTGGCGCAGGACCAGGCGGCGCGCCAAGGCGAGAGCTTGAGGGCTTGCCGGTCGACATCGTCCCCGGCGAATTGTCGGCAGGCCCGCTGAATGAGCTGGTGCGCGGCGCCGACGTGGTCGTCCACGCCGCTGCGCACGTCTGGGTCGGCACCAGCGGGAGGGAGGCGATGGAGCGCGTCAACGTGGGCGGGACGGAGCAGGTGTGCAGGGCGGTCCTGGCCTGCGCGCCCACCGCCCGCATGGTGCACGTGTCCAGCGTGGACGCCTTGGGGCTTGGCACACGGCAGTCCCCCGCCAACGAGGACACGCCGCCCCGGGACGACGAAGGCGGTGTGGCCTACGTCGATACCAAGCGGGCGGCGGATAAAGCTGTCCGGGGCTTCATCTCCGGCGGGCTCGACGCAGTGTTCATACACCCCACCTACATGATCGGGCCGTGGGACTGGCGGCCGTCGTCGGGCAAGATGTTGCTGGAGATCGCCCGTGGAAAGGGCCTGCTGGCCCCGGCCGGAGGGAACAACTTCGTCGATGTCCGCGACGTGGTGGACGGGATCATCGCCGTAGCGGTCAAAACAACGCGCGAAGGCCCAGCGATGCGGAGCCCCACGGGGAGCGCCTGGATCCTCGGCAACGAGAACTTGTCGTACCTCGAGGCCTGGACGAGGATGTCGAGGGTGGTGGGCGTGAGGCCACCGCTGTGCGAGCTGCCGCGCTGGCTCGGCCTGACGGTCGCGCAGGCGCTGGAGCTTCCCCTCGCGCTCGGCCTGACCGAGGGCGAAATCAACCCCGCCGCCGTTCGGATGAGCCTTTTGCCCCACTATTTCGATCCCGGAAAGGCGCAGCGCGCCTTCGGGCTGGTCCCGCGGCCGCTGGATCAGGCGTTCACCGACGCGTGGACCTGGTTCCGTGAGCACGGTTTCTGATTACGAGGCCGCATGCACTCCCTGCTCCCCGTCTCCACCCCGTCCGCATCGCCCGCCCAGTTCGAAGAGGGGACGACGCTCGATCGGTTTCTGCTCGAGACCCTGCGCGACCACCCCGAGGCGACCGGACAGTTCGTCACCCTGATCAACCAGGTCACGCTCGCTGCAAAACTCGTAAGCGCCCGCGTCAA
>SHYV01000070.1 GCA_009692605.1 Myxococcales bacterium | reverse complement strand
GCGTCCAGCTCCGGACGGATGCGCCGGTCGAGGATGGCGGTGCGAAATCCGCCCAGCTCGGTCATCTCGGGCTGCAGCCAAACCGGACGCTCGCGCGTCTGCGACTCAGGCAGGCGCGGGTGGTAAGCATGTCCGAAGATCCAGAGATCAAGCACTACAACCGCGACCAGCGCCCGAGGCCGCCCAAGGCAGGCTGCGGTGAGCAGCAGCAGGAAGAACGGCGTCCAGGTCCGGCTGGAGAGCAGCGACGTGGTCAGACAGAGCTGATTGTAGATCTGGTCGACCTTCGCGGGGACCTGAGCCGGCGAGATCAGCTCGGGAGGCGGCAGCGCCGCCATGTGCAGCGGATCCGAAGGCGGTGGAGATAAACCTGCTGGAATCAACGGAAGCTCCGTCTTTGCCAGATAGTGCCGGGTCAGCACGGACCGGATCGGACCCTCCTGGCTGCGGACGCCCAGTCCCCCCAGCACCAAGCCGAAGAGCAGGACGAACGCAAAGCGTCGCACAGCCCGGGTGGGCGCTCGGACGTCGCGCGTCAGGCGAAGCCGGTCCACCCCGTGGCCCGCCAGTACGGCCAGCGCCAAGGTGAACCAGATCGAGAAGCGTACTGGGAAGCGGAAGTACCCGAAGCCCGGCAGGTGGCGGAGCAGGCCCCACAGCGGGGTCCCCAGCATGAGCAGCATCGCGACTACGGCCACACCCGCCCACCACTTCTCCCGCTTAACGCCCAACATCGCGAGGATGACGACCGGAAAACCTAAGTAGAAACACATTTCCCAGGAGTCCTCACCGGAACCCCAGTAGCTCATGCCGCGGTGGTAGTAGGTCTGCTCGACGTCCGCAGGCCGGTCGAAGCCGAACAGAGCAGGCAGGACAAAATTCAATATCTCTAACGCCGGTAATTTTCCGATATGCGCGAAGCTGGAGTCCACGCCGCCGTCTCGCATCGAGAACTGGGAGAGCTGGAGCGAAGCGACGAGCTGGGGCGAGGCGATCACCGCGCCTGCAAGGGCGGCCCCCGCCCACTTCATCCAGAACATGAGGGGCTTTGGCGATCGTAGGCCGTGGCGCGCCGCGTCAAGCGCACACAGCAGCCCCCCAAACGCGGCCGCCTGCGGATGCCCGGCGAGCCCCATCATGCCGACCGCCAGCGCAACCACCGGCCACCGCTGTGCCCTCGTGCCCCACAGCGCCCACCCGAGCCAGGCCAGGGCGTTCTGCATCCCGAGGTACAAGGTGTGGCTGATGAGCAGCCCGGAGAAGGCGAAGCTGAGCCCGGCCAGCCAAGCTGCTGCTGGAGAGAGCACAGCACCTGTCGGCCCGCTGCGCGCTGGGGCGGGCGTCCGAAGCCACAGGTAGACGCCCATGGCGCCGATCACTTGATGCGCGATGACCGTCCAGTCCATCGCGAGGCCCGACGGCAGCAGCACGAAGAGCAGCATCGTCACCGGGTAGAGGAAGCCCCCCTCCCCTTCGGCGAGCAGCGGATAGCCGTTGGCCGTCTGGCTCGACCACCATGGCACTACGCCCTGCCGCCACTGGTCGGCGGCCCAAACCCGCCACGGGTAGTGGTGGTGACGAAGGTCGTGGTGCCAGAACACGCCCTCTCCGGTAGCGGCGTCGGGGGCGAACAGGAGCGCGACGAGGGTGAACAACAGGCATGCGGCCATGACCTCGCGCAGCTTCACCGTCGAGCCTCGACCACCACGAACTTCAAGAAGCTGCCCTCGGGAAAATGCAGCGCCGAGGGGAAGTCTGGTGCCTGCCCGCCCGTGTGGATCACCCGCCCGGTGGACTCCGCCTTGCGGAGACCATCGATGAGCGCGCCCTGAAACTGCCGCGGACTCACCGAGCCGAGGTTTGAGCTCGCGATGATCCAGCCGCCGGGCACACAGACCCGCGCCGCGGCCGCCACGAGCCGTGCGTAATCCTGCTCGCCCGACCAGTCCGTTCCGCCGGAGTGCGAATGGCCGGGCGGATCGAGGATGATCCTGTCGAAAACACGCCCCTGACGCCGAAAGCGGTCGAGCGCCTTGAGCGAATCCTCCTCCAGCCGGGTGTGCCGCTCAGTCCCGCCGAGCCCGTTGAGCGCCAGATTGCCGTCCAGCGCGTCGAGGTACGGCCGCGACAGGTCCACGCTGACGACGTCTGCGGCGCCGTTCGCCAGCGCGTGGACCGAGAAGGCGCCGGTGTAGCAGTACAGGTTGAGGACGCGTGCCCCAGCGTAGTGGGGTGCGAGCCATGCCCGATTGTCGCGCTGGTCGGGAAAGAGCCCGACGTCCTTCTTTGCCCCCGGCTCAACGGAGTACCGGAGCCCGTGCTCGCTGACGACCACGGTCCCGGGCTCTACCCCGGACACAAGGCCCGGCGGGGGCGGCCAGCTTCGGCCGTCCCGCGAGTCGGGCCTCCAACCCGCATGCACGCTGCGCACGCCCGGCAACGCAGCGTTGAGCGCGCTGACAAGAGGGTCGAGCAGACCCACCAGGCTCGGTGAGTCGAGCGAGATCACCAGTGAGGTACCCCAGATGTCGACGCGGATCCCCGGCAGGTCGTCGTTCTCGCCGTTGACGAGCCGGAAGCACGTGCTTGATGCCTCGCTCCCCTGATCGGCGGGCCACCCAAGGCCAAGGGTCGAACGAAGCGCGACGGCGGCCCTCAAGCGCGCGCCGAGCACCCCCGCGTCCACCGGGCCCGCGTCGGCACGAAAGCGTCGGGCGCGGATCCAGCCGTCGTCGGCGATCGCCATCCCGAGGTCATCCCCGCCGCCCGACCGCAACCGCACGACGGCCCCCGGCGAGGCGGTGCCCGCCGCCACCTCGTTGGGGTAGACCCAGGGGAATCCCTGCCGCAGCCAGCGCTCGCTGTACCCGTTGACCACCAGCACACCCGACGGCGGAGCCGCGGTTGGTTTGATCTGGGGACGGGGCGGGGGGCTCGGGGAACGGGACGGCTGGGCGGTCGCTCCGCGCGGCGGAGGCTTCGCCACTACTCCGCCTCCACGACCTCGATCGTCGAGATCCCCGCTTTGTGTAACTCTTCTTGGATCTTCGCCTTGTCGCCGACCAGCACTACGAGCGCGCCACGAACGTCGTACGCGCCCATCTGCGCCTTGACCGCGTCCACGGTGAGCGCGTCCATCGCGGTGAGGTCGGCCGCGAGCTGGCCCGGCCCGAAGCCGGAGGCCTGGTAGTTTGCGAAGGTCGTAGCTACCCCGTAGACGCTCTCCATCGCCTCGACCTGATCCTGACGGAACGCGCCTTGCGCCTTCTTCAGCTCGGCGGGGGTGATGCCCTGCTGGATAGACTTGAGCTCACCGAGCAGGTCGGTCATAGCCAGCCCCGTCACATCGGTGCGGATGCGCGAGCTGACAATCACGACCCCCCGCCCCGGGAGGGCCTCGACGCGGGCACGGGCGCCGTAGGTGTAGCCCTTCTTCTCGCGCAGCAGGGCGTTCAGTCGCGACGTGAAGCTGCCACCCAACGCGATCGTGCCGGCGCGCAACGCCGGGAGAGCGGCGTCCCCCTCGGGCAGCCCGGGGAATACGAGGAAGAACATCGTCTGGGCGGCGTCGGGAGAGTCGATCAGCACGGTCCGGAACGGGGCGTCCGGCGTTTGGCCGGTGCCGACCGCACGGGGCTGGGGGGCCTCCCGCTTGTCGGCTACCGCCTTCGCCGCCCACGGCGCGCCCAGCCTGCTCTCAAGCGCGGCTTGCGCCTCGCCAGACGTGATGTCTCCGGCCACGGTGATGGTCGCCCCAGCCGCCGTCCACACCTTCGCGTGGTAGCCCTGAACGTCTTTCACGGTCACTGCACCCATGCCCTTGACCGACCCCTCGGCGGGATGTCCCCAGCGGTGCTTCGGACCCCACCAGAACCTGGACGCAGCCTGCTCCGCCGCCGTTGGCGGGTCCTGCTGGCCCTGCGTCAGGGCGCCGATCGCCAGCCCCCGCTCGCGCTTGTAGTCGCCGGTGCTCCAGCGCGGCTTGAGGACCATGTCGCCGATCAGCCCCAGCGCAGCGCCAAGCTGGTCCTTCTTCATCGACGCCGTCAGCCAGGAACCATCTTGATCCGTTCTCACCTCCAGCTCAATCCCGAGACGCTCGACCGTCTCCGCGAACGCCGCGGCATCGAGCGTCCCGGCGCCCTGGGTCATCAGCCGATCCGACAACCAGGCGGCGCCCTCGTGGCCCATCGGGTCAAGCGCAGCGCCTCCCGGTACGTGCAGGACCACGCTCACCAGCGGAAGGGTCGGCTTTGAGATCACCCACACGCCCACGCCGTTGGACAAGGTCGTAACGACCGGAACCGGGGCCACGAAGGGGCTCGCTGCGCCGATGACGGGCGCAACGGCGAGCGGATCGGGCGGAGGGGGGACGACCGCCACCACCGGGACCGGCACCGGCTTGCGCGCGGCAGCGGCCACAGACGGCATGAGGGCCAACCCGACCACGCAGGTGAGCCCACAGCCCAGAATTCGGTATGGCACGCTCATTTTGCACCCCCAACCGGGCTCGCGGCCGGGGGCGCCGGCGGACCCTTCGGCCTCGGTTCGATCACCACCACTCCGGCGAGCTCCGGCCGCAGCCACCGCGCGGTGGCGTCCCGGATGGCCTCGGGTGTGGCGTCCTGAAACCGGGCAAGGTCCTTCGCCAGATAGTCCGGGCTACCCGTGTAGGCCCAATACTGGTTGAGCTGTACCGCGCGGTTCTGCAGCGACTGTAGGTTGTCGAGAAAACCGTAGTCGAACTGGTTGTGCACGCGCTCCATCTCCGACCCCGAAGGCGGGTTCCGTTCGAGGTCCAACAGCTCGGCCGCGATCGCGGACTCCATGGCGGCGACCGTTCCGCCGTCCGCAGCCGTCGCAGAGATCACGAACAAGCTGCCGTACATCGTGGGCATCTGGTAGGCCGACACGTCCTGAGCCAGCCCGCCGATCACCAGCTTCTTGTAGAGCCGACTGGACTCGCCGTCCGCGAGCAGGGAGCCCGCCAATTGGACCTCGGCGTCCCCGGGCGCGAACGAGCTCGGAGTGTGAAAGTATAGGTTGATCTGTGGGTAGTCGACATCGTCAGTCAGCGTCAAGCGGGCCGTCTGCGCGCGGTCCACGCCGGCCGGGACCGGAAGCGCCGGCAAAGGCTTCTTCTCGATCGTGCCAAAGTACTGCTCGATCAGCGGCTTGACGAGCGCCGGATCGAAGTCCCCCGCCACAACGAGGCTGGCGTTGTTCGGTACGTACCAGGTCGCGAAGAACGCCTTCACGTCCTCCACCGAAGCCGCGGTCAGATCCTCGTGGGTTCCGATCACCGTGTGGTCATACGGGTGCCCTTTCGGGTACATCAACAGGGGCACTTCGAGCTGTCCGATCGCGTAGGGCTCGTCCTCGTAGGACTGCCGACGCTCGTTCTTCACGACGTCGCGCTGCAGATCGAGCTTTTCGGTCGTCATCGCCTGCCCAAGCTGCTGCATCCGGTCGGCCTCGATCCACAGCAGGTTCGAGAGGAGCGCCGGCGGGCCGACGTCGTAGTAGTTGGTGGCGTCCTCCATGGTCCATGCGTTGTTCCAGCCGCCGTTCGCCTCCATCAAGTTGTCGATGCCGGAGCCAGGCAGGCGATGCGTGCCCATGAACATCAAGTGCTCGAACAGGTGGGCAAAACCGGACCTGCCTGCTTGCTCATTGCCCGATCCCACACGGTACCAGGTGTCCACAACGACCTGCGGCAGAGAGTGGTCCTGAACGAGGACCACCTGCAGGCCATTGCCAAGCTCGTAGCGTTCAAAGGGGATCTCGGCGGCGGACGCGGCGCCGATCAGACGGAGGAGCGCGACGGATGGGATCAAGAGTGGCACGGCAGGTAGAAACGGCATCCCAGCAGGTTAACAAGATGGTCACAGAGGTGTTCATGCCCATCTTCGAATATCGGTGCGAGTGCGGGAAGCGCATGGACGTTCTGGTCCGCGGCGGAAAGGAGCCATGCAACTGCGAGGAGGCCGGGGAGGCCAGTGACTGGTGCATGAAGGCCAGAGCGCTCACCCGAGCGGTCACGGCGGCCCACGTCGCGTCGGGTGCCCGGGACACGGGTCGCTCCTACAATTCGGGCACCGGCGCGGAGGTCGCACCCGCAGACTGTGGCCACTGCGGGCAAACCCCAGGATCGTGTGAGAACTGACCCAATTGGGGCGGTGCTCGCAGCGTTGGCGGGGTGCGGGATGGCGGGGTGTGCGATGGCGGGGTGTGCGATGGCGGGGTGTGGTTCGACCGGGCTGACGTTGAGCCAGCACTACGTCGCGGCGATCGCCGCAGGTGCGTGGGACGAGGCGCGCGCTCACTGCACGGCGATCCTCGCGGAACCGGCGCGGTCCGACTGTCTCGCCACCATCAACGAGGCACACCGCCGACCGCTAGCCGACTGCGCCGACATCGCGGTCGATCACTGGGCCCAGGAGTGCCGGTTCCAGTTCGCGGAGCGAGCCGCCGCTGCGGGCAAGCTCGCTGAGGCGTTCGCCGCGTGCGATGGAACGCCTGAATTCGGCCGGGAATGCAGCTACCACCTGATCCGCGAGGTGTCCCGCAAGGTGCTCGACAAGTCACCTTCAGAGATCGGGGACCCCTTCGAAGGCACCGGAGACTACGGCGACCTGAAGCGCGCGCCGGACGCGCTCCGACTGTTCTGGAAGGGCTACTTTCGCGAGCGGCTGGCCAACGACGTGGTCATCGACCCCACCGGATGTCCCGACACGGACTGCCTCTCCGGAGCCCGCGACGAGATGAACTTCCACCTGCCGCGGCTCAAGCGCGCCGTCCCCGATTTTTGCACGGCGAACCCCGCGACGCTGGGCTCCACGCTGTGGGCGCCCAACGAGATCACCGACGCCTGGGTCGCGGAGTGGCGAGTCCAGCCCTGCATCCTCGGCGCAGGACCGGCGCTCTCCACTCAGAGCTTCAGGTAGGCCTTGACCGCGCCCACCATGGCCAGCTGCTCCCAGGGGAAGTGCGCGCGACCAAAGTGACCGTACGCCGCCGTCTCTTTGTAGATCGGGCGCAGCAGGTTCAGGTGCTTGATGAGGCCCGCGGGCTTGGTGGGGAACAGCTCCCGAACGCAGGCGATGATCTGCTCCTCGTCGGCGTGCGCGGTGCCGAAGGTCTCGACGTTCACGCTGACCGGCTCAGCGACGCCGATGGCGTAAGCGAGCTGGACCAGCGCGCGGTCGCACGCACCCGCAGCGACCAGGTTCTTCGCGATGTACCGGCCCATGTAGGCGGCCGAGCGGTCCACCTTGGACGGGTCCTTCCCGGAGAACGCTCCGCCGCCATGCGCGCCGTGGCCACCATAGGTGTCGACGATGATCTTCCGGCCGGTCAGGCCGGAGTCGCCCATCGGGCCGCCGACCACGAAGTTGCCGGTGGGGTTGATGTAGTACTTGGTCTTCGCGTCAAGCAGGTGGGCGGGGAGCGACTTCTTGCAGAGGCCCTCGACCACCTGTGCGTGGATGTCGCCGTGGGCGCGGGGCGCGTGCTGGGTCGAGACCACCACCGCGTCGATGCGCGCGATCTTCCCGTCCTTGTACTCGATCGTGACCTGGCTCTTCGAGTCCGGACGAACCCAGGACCAGTCGCTGTTGGTCTTGCGGAGCTTGGCGAGGTCGAACATCAGCTGGTGTGCGTACTGGATGGTCGCCGGCATCAGCTCGGGGGTCTCGTTGATCGCGTACCCGAACATCATGCCCTGATCGCCCGCGCCCTGCTCGGCGTGGAGGCCCTCGCCTTCGCTCACGCCCTGTGAGATGTCGGGGCTCTGCTGTTCTACCGCGACGAGAACGGCGCAGGTGTTGCCATCGAACCCCTTGTCGGAGTGGTCAAATCCGATGTCATTGACCGCCTTCCGGATGATCGGGGGGTAGTCGATGTGCGCAGTGGACGTGATCTCGCCGGCGATCATCACGAAACCGGTCTTGACCGCCGTTTCGCAGGCCACGCGCGCCTTGGGGTCTATGGCGAGGATTGCGTCCAGCACTGCATCGGAGACCTGATCGCACATCTTGTCGGGATGGCCTTCGCTGACGGACTCGGACGTAAAGAGATAGTTCTTGAGGGCCATCGGGAGATACCTGGGTTGAGGTTCGAGTTTCGCCGGTCAAGACCGACACGACGAAAAGCACGGGCCCAGCGCCTTGTGAAACTGGGCCCGCCTGAAGGGCCAGCGAATGTGCCCGACCAGCGGGCGAACGTCAAGACCAGCGCGCTCAACTACGCCGCACAGGTGACGGACCGTGTCAAATCTCACGGATATGCGCCCACCTTTCACCCCGGTGGGGCGGCGCTGCTCCATCGCCATGATACTGTCCATCTGTCACACCCTTCAGGGAGGGTCTAGGAGTCCGAATGTTCAGGTTCGTCCTATGCCTCGCAGCGTTGCTGACCGTCCCCTCTTGCCGGAGCGAGAAGGCGCCTTCGCCTGATACCGACAGCGACGTTCAGGGGGGCGACGAAGACGGCGACGGGTATACGGCATCGGAGGGCGACTGCGACGACGCGGACGCGACGCGCCATCCGGACGCCGTGGAAGAATGCGATGGGATCGACAACGACTGCGACGACGTGCTGGACAACGGGGTGATCACGGTCTGGCACCCCGACGCTGACGGCGACGGCTACGGGGACGCGGGAGCCGCCACCGAGGACTGCACGCAGCCCGCCGGGTACGTGACGGACGCGACCGACTGTGACGACGGGTACGCGGAGGTACATCCCGGGCTGGCCGAGGTCTGCGACGGCCTCGACAATGACTGCAACGGCGACGTCGACGACGGCGTCACCCTCACCTGGTACGTCGACGCCGACGGCGACGGAGCCGGAGACCCAGCCGGTGGTCAGGACGCGTGCACCCAGCCCGTGGGGTTCGTGGCCGACTTGACCGACTGTGACGACGCCAATGCCCGGGCTTTTCCCGGCAACGAAGAGATCTGCGACGGCGCCGACAACGACTGCGACGGCGAAGTCGACGAGGGGTTGACTACCTCGACGTACTACGCGGACGCCGATGACGACGGCTACGGCGACGCAGCGGTCAGCCTTGACGCCTGTGCCGCGCCCTCCGACTACACCGATGACGACACCGATTGTGATGATGCGGACCCGTTCCGCCACCCGTCCGCCGAGGAGATAGACAACGGTGTGGACGATGACTGCGACGGGGTGATCGACGGCACGCTGGACACCGACGACGACGGCGACGGATACACCGAGACCGAGGGGGACTGCGACGACACTGAAGCGTCGGTGAACCCCGGCGCAGCGGAGGTCGCGAACAGCGTGGACGACGACTGCGACGGCACCGCCGACGACGGCACCGATCGCGGTGACGACGACGGCGACGGCTACTCCGAGACCGACGGGGACTGCAACGACGCCGACTCCACCCTGCACCCCGACGCCCCCGAGACCGCCGATTCCCGCGACGAGGACTGTGACGGCACCGTTGATGAGGGCACCTCCGCCTACGATGACGACGGCGACGGCTACTCCGAGTCCGCGGGCGACTGCGACGACGCCGACCCTAGCGCAGCTCCCGCTGAACCAGAAGCCGCAGATGGGGTGGACAACGACTGCGACAGCGTGACGGACGAGGGCACCTCTGCCTACGACGACGACGGCGACAGCTACACCGAGGCCGGCGGCGACTGCGACGACGCCGACGCCGCGGCTCACCCTGACGCCAACGAGACCCCGGACGGTGTCGACGAGGACTGCGATGGCGTGATTGACGAGGGCACCTCCGCCTACGACGACGACGGCGACAGCTACAGCGAAGCGGACGGCGACTGCGACGACGCCAACCCATCGACCTTCCCCGGGGCCACCGAGTCAGCAGACGGCATCGACAACGATTGTGACGGCACCATCGATGACGGCACGTCCGCCTACGACGACGATGGGGACGGCATCACCGAAGCGGCGGGCGACTGCAACGATGCGAACCCGGCGGTCCATCCGACGGCGACCGAGACCGCCAACGGCGTCGATGACGACTGCGACGGCGCCGTTGACGAGGGGACGGCCGCCTACGACGACGATGGTGATGGCTACAGCGAGAACGGCGGCGACTGTGATGACGGAGACTCCTCGGTCTCCCCGTCCAGCACCGAGACCTCGAACGGCGTCGACGATGACTGCGACGGCTCTATCGACGACACCACGTCCGTCTACGACGACGACGGCGACGGCTACTCCGAGGCGTCCGGCGACTGCAATGACGCCAACGACACCATCTCGCCCAGCGGAATCGAGGTCGCCAATGGCATCGACGACGACTGCAACGGCGTGGTCGATGACACCACCTCTGTGTACGACGACGACGGTGACGGCTACACCGAGGTGGACGGCGACTGCAACGACGCCAGCTCGAGCGTCTCGCCGGCCAGCGCAGAGTCCGCCAACGGCGTAGATGACGACTGCGACGGCACCACCGACGAGACCACCACCGGCTACGACGACGATGGCGACGGGTACACCGAGAGCGGCGGTGACTGCAACGACGCCAACCCGGCGATCAGCCCGGCGGCGGCGGACTACGCCAACGGCGTCGACGACGATTGCGACGGCACCACCGACGAGGGCACCGCCATCTACGACGACGATGGCGACGGTTGGACCGAGTCCTCGGGCGACTGCAACGACGCCAACTCCAGCGTCTCCCCCAGCGGCAGCGAGACGCTCAACGGGATCGACGACGACTGCGATGGCGTCACCGACGAAGGCACCACCTCCTACGACGACGATGGCGACGGCTACACCGAAGACGCCGGTGACTGCAACGACGGCAACTCCAGCGTCCATCCCGGCACCGCTGAGTCCGCCAACAGCATCGACGATGACTGCGATGGTGCCGTCGACGAGACCACGAGCGTGTACGACGACGACGGTGACGGCTGGACCGAGGCCGGCGGCGACTGCGACGACGGCAACGCAGGCGTGCACCCTGGCTCTACCGAGGTGGCCAACGGCCTGGATGACGACTGCAACGGCGTAACGGATGACATCGCGGGTGGCGGGTACTGACCGGGCCGGGGGGCGCTGGCGCCAGCGCGCTCACTTGACCGGGTCGGGCTCCCCCATCTCCCAGTAGCCGTGAAGTCGGATGTTCTCGATCGCCTCCTTTGAGGGGGCGGGGCTGTCCGTCACCCGTCCAACCACGATGGATCGGCGCCAGCCGACCAGCCGGGCGCGGAGGGTCTCACCCACCGCCAGGATCGCCGGATCAACCGCTGGATCACCCGACGTGGACAACAAGTTGTGCTGCTCTCGCGGATCGCTCACCAGGTCGTACAGCTCAAAGTGGTCGTCGGTGAGCTTAAGGCCCTCGAGCGCCTCGATCATGCCCGGAGCGAGGATGCGGGTGTCGTTGGCGATCAGCTTGTGCGTAGTCGTGCGTGCCGCGATCATGTCCATCACGCCTTCAAAGTAGAGGGTCTCGGGCTCCAGCTTGTCGCCCCCCTCGTCGCCGCTCCGTGAGCCGGAGGCCTGCGCCAACAGGGAGGTGCCTCGCATCCCAGCGGGAGGGAGCGCATCGGCGGCGTCCAGAATGGTCGCGGCGACGTCGAACGCGTCGACCAGACCTTTGTGCCGCACGCCCCGCGGCACACCGCTGCCGGCGAGGATGACCGGCACACGAACGCAAGAGTCGTACAGGGCGGTCCGGTGGTTCAAGAACCCGTGGTCCATCATGTCCTCGCCGTGGTCGCTGACCACGATGACGAGGGCATTGTCGAGGTATCCGGCAGCGCCCGCGAGTGACAGGAACACGCCGAGCTGAAAGTCCATCGTCGCGATCGCCGCGTCGTAGTGGGCCTGCAAGTGGCCGAGATCGGCGTCGGCGACGGCGACGCCGGCATGACCCGACCGCGCGAAGGCCGCCGCGACGCGGTAGTTCGAGGGCGAGAGGATGAACGTGCCACCCGGATGACGGAACTGGCTGGGCTGCAGGTCGGGGAACCAGGTGTGTCCAAAGAGCTTGTCCGACTGCCCCGCCTTCAAGGCGAGCATCTCGGCGAGCGGCGAAGGCTCGGGGCCCCCGTAGAGATGATGGAACGGCCCCGGAGTCTGCCACGGGCGGTGGGCATCGTAGCCGTGGGCGAACAGCAGCCAGGGCCGGCTTCCGTCGCGGTCGTCGAGCCACTCCAGCGCACGAGGCGCGCTGCTCCAGAACGTCGAGAACCCGAGCTCAGAGTGAAACTGGTCCCACCCCTGGTTCGTTCCGAAATCGCCCGACACATGGCCGCCAGCGACAAAAGCCCCCGTCTCGTAGCCATAGGCCTGAAGCACCTCTTGCACCATCACCGCAGACTTGGGGATGACGTACTTCCGGTAGTCGAACGGCGCGACCTCCGAAGCGTAGCGCCCAGCCAGCAGCGCAGCGTGCGAAAAGATGGACTCGTTGGAGGGGTTGAACGCCTGCTCGAACGTGGTGCCCGCCGCCGCGAGCCGGTCGAGGTTCGGAGTGGTATCTCGCGCGTAGCCGTAGGTTGACAGCCGGTCCGCCCGAACGGTGTCCATCGAAATCAGCAGGATGTCCGGAGGTTGGTCTTTCCCTGACTTCGAAGCGCGAGCGCCCTGACGACTGTGACGCTTGGCGAGCGCCGACTCCCAGCCGCCCTGAGGTGCTGTTTCACGCAGGGCCACGGTTCGGGTCGGGGTACGGGCTGCCCCCTCGACGTGCAGGTCGCTCTCGTCCCGGTAGCGGGTCCGCGCGAGGTACCTCCCCAGCTCGCTCGCATCGATCCCCGGCCCACCATCGGTGTTCACGACGTCGAAATCGGACGGTTTGGCCGAGAACCAGTCGTACTCCTCGCGGCTGATGGTCCCGTCGCGATCGCCATCAAAGCGGGAGAGGGCCTCGGTCCAGACCGCGTCGATCGTCGGCAACGCGGACCGGAGCGGATGCCCACACCCCGCCACCAAGCCGAGCACAGTGAGGTGAATCACCGCCGAACAGCGCAAGCGAGGTTGACGGGGCGCATCGCTGAATGTGTACACCAGAGCCGACTATCTCGCGCCGCAGGCTACCAGTTCCAGAACCCGTTCGCCCATGTGGCGGTAGCCGGGCTGGCCGGCCGCGGCTTCGGCGTCGAGGGGACCCACTCGGTCTGGCGGCCGGTGGTGCCCTGAGTGACGAGGCTGCCGACCGCGTCCGCGTTGGCGTACACGTGGTCGATCTGGGCGCGCAAATCCGCCACGTCGGCGTCGGTGAGGTACCCCGAGCTGGTCGCCCTGTAGAACTGCACGGTTACACGAACGGGAAATCGAACATCCCGCTCGATCGCGAGGTGGTCGAACTCCCGGAACGGCCCCTCGACCTGGCCGTAGCTCACCACCGCCTGTTCGATGTCAGACCGCGTCTGGTACTTGGACGCCGACGCGGGAGCGCCCGCTGGGGCATCCTGCTCCGCCATGCCGCCTTGGTCGTAGGCGCTGTAGGTCGTCGGCCGAGGAGCCTGCTTCAGCGGGACCTGGATGAGCAGGACCGCGTCCGCGCCGCGCGACTCATCCTGCGTGTATGCGTCGCCGTCGTCGCCGCCGTGCGCCTTCCAGTCAGAGACGCGCTCGGCGACGAACGGCGCGCGTTGGCCGGCGGTATTGAAGAACAGCGGCTGCGACATGTAGCCACCGTCGTTCTGGATCACCTGCATGCTCGTGCCCTGTCGCGTGGCCACGATCGCGAGCACCGCGGGGTTTCCGGGCGTGCTCTGGTAGTTGTAGAGGACCGGCGTGAAGGTCGCCTCCCCGTCGCGCGGGACGGGTAAAAGGCACGCCTGCGCGCTCACCAGCACCACGCTGTCCCTCGACGACCAAAGGCTCGAGCGGTAGCCGGCCCAAGAGCCCGGGTTGGTCATGAACGCGCGTGGGTTCTGGAGGAGCGTGGACAGCGCGACTGGGTACAGTGACGCCGGGTATTGGGACGCCGGGTATTGGGACGCCGGGTATTGGGACGCCGGGTATTGGGACGCCGGGTATTGGGACGCCGGGTAGCGGGCATCGCCGGTTTGGTTTCCCACGTTCAGGTAGAAGTTCGACGACTGCACATCAGCGGTCTTGTCCGTGAAGTTGTCGAAGCGCAGCACCGGCATCGGGTGGAGCAGGCCCGAGGCGTCCCGTACACCGATGGTCATGTCCGAGATGTTCGGGCCGACCGACGAACCCTTGTACCGACCGGTGTCTTCCCAAGTCACGTTCAGCAGGTTGAGGCCATGCCGCCGGGCGGTGGCCTGAGCGGCGCCATCGTGTACGAGCTGCTCTACGCGCGAGATCGCGCTGTTAAAGAGCTCGTGGTTGGACCATGCGTGGGCGGGGGTTGAGATCAGGGCGAGCAGGGTGAGCATCCGGGACTCCGTTGAGGTTCGCCCGGACAACGACTGATCTATCGCCCACCTTACACCTGACCGGAGATCAGGGCTGCACGAGCGGTGCGACCACCTTCCCGTCTACGTCCCTGACCTCCACCGTCCAGCCCCACGCGGCGGCTTGCTCACGGAGCCCGGGCTCGATGGAGGCGAGGTCGCCGACGATCACGTAGTGGAGCGTGTCGGCGTGGATCGCCGCCTTCCACGCGCCGCTGGCAGCGCTGGCGTCCACCGCGCGCACCTTCGCCTCATAGGTCGCGACCCAGTCTTCCGGGAGCCCAAAGCTCCACATCCGCTCGAGTTGGCCGAGCAGGAATCCAGGATCTTCGAACTTCAACGGCCGAGCCATGAGCAAACCGCCCTGCGCGTTCTGCACCTCCAGCTCGGTCACCGGTCGGTCCTCCAGCGGTCCGCGCAGCTCCTTCACCAATTCGACGAGCGCCGGCACCGTCTTGTCGGCCACCACCGGCGCCGACGTCTGGAACTGCGTGCCTGCCAGATCGTACCCCACCGTTGTCCGTGCGCCGTAGGTGTAGCCCTTGTCCTCCCGAAGGTTCAGGTTGACCCGGGACATAAACTGCCCCCCCATGCTGTAGTTGGCGACCACCAGCGGAAAGTAGTCCGCGTCGGCGGGCCGCCCGACGTAGCCGGTGCCCACGATCACCGACTGCGCCGCTCCGGGATCGTCCACGAGCGTCAGCATCGACGCGGACGGCGCGACTGGCTGCGACACCACCGGGCTCTTCGCGGGAGCCTTTGCCTTCCAACTGCCGAAGCGAGCCTCCAGCAAAGGTTGGACTTCTTCGAGGGTGACATCGCCGCCGATGAAGATGGCGCAGCTCCCAGGTACGAGGACTCGTGTCCGCCAGCCGCGCATGTCCCTCGTCGAGATGCGGTCCAGCGACGCCTCGTCCAGCTTGCGACCCTTGTAGGCCTCGCCGTACACCACCTTGTCCAGCACCCAATTGGCGGTGCTGGACGGATCCGAACGACGCGAGATGACCGAGTCCCGCCAGCGCGAAGCGAGCAGCTCCCACTCCTGCTTCTCAAAACGAGGAGTCAGCACCAGGTCTCTCAGCCGGTCGAGGGACGCCGGGAGGTTTCGCTTCAGGGCGGACAGCTCGGCCGCGACGTCCTCCGCGTCCGCGGCGACACCCATCAATGTGCCCAGCCGCCGAAGCTCCTTATCCCAGGCCTCGGCGTCGAGGCTCCCCGCCCCCTGGTTCATCAGGGCGGCCGAGACCCCGGCCAGGCCCTCCTTCCCCACCGGGTCGGTCAGCCCGGCGCCGCGGAACGCCATGCGCACGCTGACGAGCGGCACATCGTGGCTCTCCACGACGTGCACGCTGATTCCGTTCGAGAGGGTCGCGCTCCGCGCCAACGGGAGCGTGAACGGTCGGGGGGCGGTCGGCCCGGGCGGCGCCAAGCGCGTCGGCGCTAGGGCAGGGACAACGGGAGGGACCGCCTCGACCACCGGGGTGGGCGGCGGCTTGAGGCGGCTGGCCGGCAGCGCCCCGGTCAGGCCGCCGGCAAGGCCGACCAGAACCAGCATTTGACGATGGGTGGTCATGGTCACTCCCCCTTCTTTACAAATTCAACGACGACCCGGTTCTCGACAGGCACATACGTGCGGAGCGCGCCCACCACCGAGTCTACTGTGGCCGCCCGGTACCTCGCGATGTCCTTGACCATGAAGCCGGGGTCACCCGTCAATCCCTGATAGTTGGACAGCACGTTCGCCTTGCCGGCGATGGTCTCCAGAGCGCCGTAGAAGTCCACCTCGTAGCCGGTGCGGGCGATGTCGAGGTCGGCGGTGCTGAACCCGGCCACACGCACACCGGCGAGCACCGCGTCGATGGAGGCAAGCACCTCATCTACGGTGTGGCCGGTCGCTACCGTGGCTTCGATGATGAACATCCCGGCGAGCTGTTGCGACTGCTGGTAGACGTCGATCGACTGCGCGAGCTGCTGGTCGCGGACCAGAGCCTTGTACAGCGGCGACTCGTCGCCTCCCCCGAGCAGGCTGGCCGCGAGGTCGAGATCGGCGTCGCCAGGAGCGAACGCCGGCGGGCTGATCCACGCCACCCACACCCGCGGAAACGGGACATCCGCCTTCTCGATCGTCACACGTTTCGTACCGGTCAACACCGTCGGGGGGACTGCCGCGCGCGCGGCAACGGGACCCGCCGGCACATCACCGAAGTACGTGTTGATGAGCGTCCTGGCTTCGCCGGCGTCGAAGTCGCCGCACACCGTCAGCGTGGCGTTGCTGGGGAGGTACCAAGTCGAGAAGAAGCCCTGCACGTCGGTCATCGAGGCGTTGTCGAGGTCGACGTGCTTGCCGATGGTGGCGTAGTGGTAGGGGTGACCCTCCGGCCAGACGGACTCGAGCAGTTTTGGCCACGCCTCGCCGTAAGGCGGCGTTTCGTACCGCTGGCGGCGCTCGTTGCGGACGACGTCTTTCTGGTTGGTGAGCTTCGCTTCGGTCATCGCAGGCAAGAGCCAGCCCATCCGATCGCTCTCCTGAAACAGCGCAAGCCCGAGGTAGTTCGACGGCACCCCCTCAAAATAGACCGTGCGATCGAGCGTAGTATTGCCATTGAGCTGTCCGCCGAGCGCGAGGAACGGGCCAAAGTAGTCCTGGTCGGAGTGCGCGCTGCCCTGGAACATCATGTGCTCGAACAGGTGGGCAAAACCCGTCTTTCCCGGCAGCTCATCCTTGGAGCCCACCGCGTAGCGTACATGCACCTGCACGAACGGGATGGAGTCGTCATGGGCCAGAATGACCGTGAGCCCGTTCGGGAGCGTGTAGGTCTCGAACGGGATGGACGGCGCCGGGGAGTCGGCGGGGGTAGCGGCGGGGGTGGCGGCGGGGGTGGCGGCCAAGGCGCCGATCGTGGAGTCAAGGCCGGCGAGGAGAAGGGGGAGCAGCATGCAGCGCCGGATATCAAGAAATTGGGATATCCGCGCCGCCATGCACCCCCTCATCCCCTACTTCGAGCCCTTCGCCCTCTCGCTCGGTCCGCTCAAGGTCCACGGCTTCGGTATCCTCGTGGCCCTCGGGTTCCTCTCGGGCAGCGCAGTGGCCGCTTCCCGGGCCAAGCAATTCGGCGGCGACACGGAGCTGATCAACCGGCTCGTCACCTGGCTCATCGCCGGCACCTTCCTCGGTGGCCACCTCGGGGACGTGCTCTGGTACCGCCCCAAGGAGCTCGCGCAAGACCCTGTGTTGTTCGAGAAGATGTTCTCGATTCTGGCAAGCGGTCATCTCCCAACATTTGCACAGATCCCTCTGATCCTTCGCGTGTGGGATGGCCTGTCCAGCACCGGCGGGTTCGCCGTCTGCGTGCCGCTCGCGGTGTGGTTCTTCTGGAAAGAACGAAAGCCGTTCTGGTGCCACGCCGACGGGCTGGCGATTGGACTCACGCTCGGGTGGTTTTTCGGCCGCATGGGCTGCTTCTCCGCCCATGACCACCCGGGAACCCAGACCCAATTCTGGGCTGGGGTCTACGGGATGTGTCCCGGCAACAACCCCACCATCGCCTGCCACGACCTCGGGCTCTACGAGGGCCTGTGGTCCGGCGCGATGTTCATCCTGTTCAGCGTGCTCGCCCGCACGCCCCGCTTCCCCGGATTCTACTGCGGCCTGCTGTCGCTCAGCTACGGGATCATCCGGTTTCCGATGGACTTCTTCCGGACTGCGGCCGTCGACGTCCGCTATGCGGGCCTGACCCCCGCCCAGTACGGAAGCTTCGCGTTCGTGGCGATCGGGCTCTGGGTCCTGGCGGCGCAGCGCTCGCGCCCGGTGCAGTAGCCTCGCCGCTATCCGTCAAACTCAGGGAGCTCTGCGTCAACCAGCGGCAGGCCGACGCAGAGCAGCTCGTTCGCCCGCTCAATGATCGCCTGACGGACAGCCGCGACGTCCGGGCGCGCCGGCATCCTCCCGTCAACCACCTCCTGGGCGGCCCAAGCCAGCCACTCGGCGCGGTCTGTGGGGATGCTACCTGCGGCCTCGGCGGCCTCCACCGCCCGGCGAGCCGCAGCGGCGAGCGTCCGAGCTCCCGGCTCTACCGCGAGCGGCGTACGCCCAGCAGCGCCGGTCATGCCTCGCGCGCCTCGTAGCCCGCGTCTTCCAGCGCAGCGCGCAGCAGCGTGGGGTCGAGCGATTCGCCATCCACCTCCGCCTGCCGCTTCTGAAGGTCCACACGGACCCGGCTGACGCCCGGCACGCGCTGCAGCGCGCGCTCCACGCTGTTGACGCAACCGCCACACGTCATGCCGTCTACGCCGATCACCAGGGTCTCCATCGCGCGCGCTCCAGCACGGCATGTACCCCGGCTCGGGCCGATTCGCGCAGCCCCCCTCTCAGACCCCTCGTTCATCCTGCGGCCAGACCACCTTGTGCATCTGCAGCTGGAAGCGCACCGGCAGGCGCTCGTCGACGATCCACTGTACCAGCGCCTTTGGCTCGACCTTTCCCCACACCGGCGAGAACAACACGGCGCCAACGCGCTGGTCCAGCCGATGCTCCGCCACCCTGTCGCGCGACCACTCGAAGTCACGGCGCGACCCGATCACGAACTTAACCTCGTCCTTCGTCTTGAGCTTCTCCACGTTCGACCAAAGGTTTGCGCGCTCCTCTCCAGAGTCGGGCGGCTTGAAGTCAAGGATGACATGCACCGCCTGCGGCACCTCCCCGATGTCGCGACTTCCGCTGGTCTCCAGCAGCACCGTGGCACCGCGATCGACGAGCTTCTGCATCAGCGGGATGGCGCTCCGATGCACGAGCGGTTCTCCGCCGGTCACCTCGACCAGCGGGATCCCGAAGCTCAAGGCGTCTTCGACGATGGCGTCCACTTCGCGATGCTCGCCTCCGGTGAACGTGAACGTCGAGTCGCACCAAGTGCAGCGCAGGTTGCAGCCCGCCAGCCGGATGAACACGCAGGGGACACCCACGAAGGTGCTCTCGCCCTGCACCGAGGCGTAGATTTCGATCAGGCGAAGCGACGGCCCCCGGGGAGCAGCGGGGGGACCGGCGGGGGCGGGGGGAGATCCAGCGAACGACACCAGAGGCGCTATCACCGACAGCGTGCTCGGGGCCCGCCCGGGGTACATTGACGGGGTGAACGAACACTGCTCAGCCGACATCCGCCTCCCGTGCGCGCGCTGTGGGTCGCTGGTCCTCATGGCCACGATCGCCGCGAGCGTGCCGCTCAGATGTGAGCGGTGCAGCGCGGGACGCGGTGTCGCCTACACGGTTCAGCGCGGCGGCCAACGGCTGGTGCTGGACCAGAGCGAGATCATCAACCGGATCCGGGCGCGAGAAATCGAGGGCACCGACTTTCTAGCGGCGGACGATTCCTGGATGCCACTGGCCGAACACCCGTTGTTTCGCCGGCATTTCTTCCCCGGCAACACCCGCCCCCCGCCGAAGCCCCCGCCGGCGCCCCCTGTGCGTCCAAGGGCGCCAGTGCGAAAGGGGTTCGTGACCGCGGGGCTCCTCGCCCTCGCCGGTCTGGGCGTCTCGACGTTCCAGATCCAGCTGACCGACGCCATACGTCTCCTGCCGGCTCAGTTGGTCGCCACCGACGCGGCGTCCCCCCAATCGGGGCCGCCGGCATCCGAAGTGCCCGCCGTCCTGGCGCCCAAGCCGGACGGTACGGTCGCCTCGCTAGCAGAGCGTGTCGGGAAGGTCCCCGAGCCGCGTGCGCTGCTGCTCGCCGGTGCCTGGAGCGCTCGATTCCGGGGCGGTGGGGCCGGGATGGCCGAGGCGATACGGATGGCCGAGCGCGCCGCGGTGCGCATGCCAGACTCCGAAACGCTGGCGATGCTCGGCATGCTCTACTCCGAGGCGCGGGTGGAGCCGGACCTGCGAGTGGCGCTCATCCGGCGTGCGCAGCAGCAAAAGCCCGACCACGTCTCGGTTGTGCGGGCAGAGGTCGCTCTGGCGATGGCAGAGCGACGGCCGGACGACGCAGTCGCGATGGTAGCCCGCTGCTTAGTAGTCGACCCGAACGACACGTGGTGCGGGGTGACCAGTGTGGACCTGAACCGCGACCTGTCCCTCACCGAGCGGATGCACGCGTATGACGCGCTCGGAGCCAGGTCGCAGCCCGCGGTGGGCATGGTCCTGCGGAAGTGCGCGATCTCAGCCATCGCCGCGCGCGCCCCGGACGCCGCCCGCCGTGTGGAGACCGCGCTGACCAGCCTGCCGGGTGACGCCGAGCTGACCGGAGCCAGGGCCGTGCTCGCGCTCCGAAGGGGCGATCTGAAGCTGGCGGTGGCTACCGCGCTCGAGCTCGGAGACAAGACCCCGGTTCGGCTGCGCCTTGACCTCGCGGGGCACGACATCGGCGCAGGGGAGGCCCGATCCGCCAGGGCGTGGTTAGCTCCTCTGGCAGCCAACGAACCCGAAGACCCCGATGAGCGGTTCTGGCTTCACGTGCACTCTGCTCAGGCCGACTACCTCGAGGCGATCGGGTCCGCAGAGGCCATGAAGGCCGCGGCCGGGGCAGCCGACCGCGTCCTGGCGTCACGCCCGTACGACGCCACGGCAGCTCAGGTCCGCATGCTCGCTGCGCTCGCCGCGGGGGACCTGCAGGGCGCCCGGAAGGCCTGGGGTAACGCTGACAACCACGGCTTGCCGGGCCCGGATGTCGCCCAACTGCTGCTGACAGCAGCAGAGCTCGCCCTCGTCGGGCAGGTAGCCCGTGAGGCCATGCCCCAGCTCGAGTCGGCCCAACGCGCCGACCCCGCGTCGCCCGACGTCTGGTTGTGGACAGCCCGGATCGCCTTGGAAGCGCAAGACTCGAACATGGCCATCAAGGCGATGCGGTCCGCCATCACGCACGTTGACGGGTCCGCCACGCAGCGGCACCCGCTCGCCTACGCCCTGCCTCGGCCGGCCGATGCGGCGACTGTCCTTTCCATGCTCCACCGCACCCTCGACACCGCGGTCGGTCAGGAGAGGGGCCTCGCGGTCTCACTCGCCGCCGTGGAGTGGCTTCGAGGCAACCACAAGGTGGCTTTGGAGCACGTCGCCCGACTCGTGCAGGACAAGACGGACCCGGAGGCGATGGTGCTCGCCTCCAGGATTTGGCTGGCGAACGAACGTGCGGATCTGGCGCTTCCGCTGGCCGAGGCCGCGGCTGCCGCCCGTCCGAAAGAAGGCGAATACGCTCTGCTGCGCGCCCGTTGCCTGCACGCTCTCGGCAGAACCACCGAGGCGCTGAAGGCGCTCGAGTATGTGCGGGGTGGGGCGGGCGTCGGCGCCGGGTACCACGTGCTCCTCGGACACATCGCGGGGTCGGACAGGGCGACCGCGAGCCAGCACGGTCAGGACGCCCTCGCCATCGACCCTTACGCGCAGGAGGCGGTCGGGCTGCTGGAGCGCTGACTGGTCACCCCCCAGCCGAGCAACTCACCTAAACGGCCCGTAGGCGTCCACAGTCACCTCAACGCAGCCGGTGCCCGCACCCAACGTGAACGCCCCGAGGACTAGCCCTCCCAACCGACCGGTGCGCGTCAACTTCGCGCCATGTACTACCGGTAATCCTGTGCTGACCGGCACGACCACGCATACAATCGGGGCGTGCTTCAGCCCTACCGCGACAAGCTCAGCGGCGCCTCCATGAAAGGCCGTTCGCGCGTTTGCCTTGTGGTCATCGGGAGAGGCAGGGCCAGCGTCGGGCGCGAACCAGGGCGGGTTGCATACCACGACGTCCACCTGAGGAAGTTCAACCTCCCTGGCGTCTCCGCGAATCAGCTCGATCCGCCCGCTGCCGAGCGTGCTCTCGCCGATTGAACGCTCGCAGGGTCCCCACCAGCGCGCGTCCCGCTCGACCGCCCACACCCTCGCCCCCCGGCTCGCCAGCAGCAGCGAGACGATGCCGCTCCCGGAGCCGACGTCCAGCACGGCCCAACGCCTGACGCCGGATTTTCCCCCCCCGTGCTCCAGCCCCCCGTCGAGCCCCCCGTCCAGCCCCCCCAACGCGAAGGCCGCTAGCGCGTAGCTCTCC
>SHYV01000069.1 GCA_009692605.1 Myxococcales bacterium | reverse complement strand
CCTGATCACGATTGGCCTTGTGTCGGCTGCCACCGGGGCGGGGCTGGAGGGGGCGGGGCTGGAGGGGGCGGGGCTGGAGGGGGCGGGGCTGCGGGGCGCCGGGCCGGGAGCGCTTCATACGCTGATCCGGAAGCCCATCTTCTTGCTGTTGGCGTGGCGGGTGGGCTTCGCCGCGGTCGTTCAGTCAACCACCGTACGCGGCGGACCTGCGCTCGTCGCGAGGTGGCTCACCGCGAGCAGCGTGCTGTGCGCGGCGGTGCTGGCCGGAAGCTCTGTCGCCCGGATCCTGGCCGGCCAGACGCTTTGGTGGGCTTCGATCGACGGGTTCACTAACAACCACAAGACCCTCGCGGTCTACCTCGCGCCGACCATTCCGTTGGTATGGACGGTGTCACCGGTCGCCGTTGCGCTCATCGTCCTCGCGATCGGCATGTCTTGGTCGAAGGCCGCGTGGGTGACCGCGGCGTTCGCGCTCGGCTGGGTGACCTTGCGTCTACGGCTGCGGGGGCCGGTGCTGGCGCTTGGAACCGCGGCGGCGCTTTTGGGAATGGCGCTGTTGCCCGCGCTCGCGCGTTCCCCCGAGCAGATCGACTCACTCAGGTCACGCATGTCGCTCAACAGGCGGGCGCTACAGATGTTCGCTGAACGCCCCTGGACCGGCTGGGGCGCAGGCACCAACGTCCGCTACGAAATCTCGACTTACCCCGACTACAGGGTCAACGGCGTCGACGCTCACGGCGTCTTCGCCAAGCTTGGCAGCGAATTCGGGGCGCTTGGCGTGGTCGCCTGGCTCAGCGCTACCGGAGCGCTGCTTTGGAGGTTCCGTGGTCGGAGGTCCAGGCTGGACGATGTGCTGCTAGGCACGTTTCTTGCCCTACACCTCAGCCTGCTGACCTCTACCGAGACCTTCAGCCAGACCCACTGGGCCATCCTCGGGCTGATCTGCGGCCTCGCTGCACGCAGGCGCTGACTGCCGCCGCGGAGGGACAGGCCCGGCACGTTGGGGAGCCGTCCTACATCCCGTCGCAGGGGTCGTTCTGCGCGCCCGGCGTCCCCGCGTCGATCATCCCGCTGGGCACCGTGGTCTGGACGCACCAGTGCGCGACGTCGTCGTTGAGTACGCCGTCCAGCATGTTGGGGTCGAGGCCGAAGGCCATCCCGGACTCGATCGGGTCGCTGGTGGTGTCGTTGTAGTCGAACACGTCGATGTCGATGCCGAGCGGGCTGGTCAGCTCGAGCTCGTCGTCGTTGTTGGCGATGGCCATGCCCGCCCCGTGGCCGAGGCCTGCCGCGGGCTCGGCGCCGTTCGGGTTCCGGTAGAACGCTGCGTCGCACAGCACACCGCCGTTGACGGCCGGGTCGAGGTTGGCGCAGATGACGACGTAGGCGTGGGAGGCGACCAGCACAGAGGAGTCGAAGATCCACTCGTCCACGCCGTCGTCGTGGAGGCTGTAGTTCGCGAGGTCGAGCGTGCTGCCGCTGGTATTGTAGAGCTCCACGTACTCGCCGTACTCGTCCTCGACGGCGTTGGGGTCGACCATCACCTCGGTGAAGATGAGGTCCCCGGGCTCGGCTTCGATGGGCTCGTCGCTCACCGTGAGGGTGATCGAGTCGGAGCCGGCCTCGCCGTCGGTGTCGAGGCAATGCAGGGTGATCATGTGCGTATTCGCGGTCAGCGAGTCGGTCAGCAGGACCGACTGTCCATCGCCGGAGATGGCGCCGGCGAGGTCGCCATCCAGGTCGGAGGACCAGGAGAAGACGAGGTCATCCCCGGCTGTTGAGCCGTCGTTACCCTCGCCGGTGAACGTAATCGCGGTCCCGGTGGTGACGCGGGTACCGTCCTCTGGCGCGGTGATCACGACGTTTGGCGCGCCCAGGGGGCCGGCGACGGTGAACGTGACGCTCGCCGTGGCGGTGGCGGCATCACGGTCGGTGACGGTGACGTCGATGACGTGCTCCCCCAGCTCGAGCGTGCTGGCGTCGAGGGGCGCGGACACGTTGCCGTCGCTGTCGGCCGAGGATGGGACGGCCGATGCCCCGTCGAGCGACCATGTGACTTCGAGGTCTTCGGGGCCGTCCTCCCCGTCGGACACCGTCGCCTCCACGATGCCGTCGACGCCCTGATGCCAGACCGCGTCGTACAAGGGCGAGGTGATGTCCACGTCCGGCTGCGCGTTGACGTGGTCGATCTTGCTTTCGCTCCCGCACGCGGCCATCTGTAGCAGTCCGAACCCGGAGGTCGCGAGATTTAGCAGCGCAAACGCTGAAAGTACGCGAGTTCTGGCCATCGGCGCTCCGTTGTTCGGCGGGGGCTAACAAGGATCCGCTCCGATGCCGCCTTCGACCCAAAAGATATCAGGGGTCGCACTCGATCACCGTCAGCCCTACCGCTGGGTCACAGTCCACCCATCCTTGCGGGGGTGAGCAACCGTTGTAGCTGAAGCACTCGTCCGAGGCGTTGCCCTCGTCGTCCGGCGGACCCGCGTAGTTGGTCTGGTGGTCACATTCGGTCGTGGCCGCGCTCATGCACACCTCGCCCTCCGAGATCGCGGACGGCAGGCGACACCAGCTCCCGGCGGTGTTTCCCATCGCGGCGGCGAGGAATACCTCGCACTCCGCCTTCCGCTCGCAAATCCCGATGTCGTACTTCGCGCAGGGATCCGCGGGGTTGCAGCCGGAGGCCAGCAGTAGGCCTTGAAAAACGAGGAAGGCGGGAGTGCGCATGTACCCCCGTCTATCTCCGTCCCCCGGCCTTTTGCAGGCTTGCGGTACCCTCCACCGCGTGTGACGATGGCGGCACCATCCCACCGCCGGGTCAACGATGTACCTCGAGCTTCGACTTCTCGCTGGCAATGCAAACCCCGTGCTCGCTGCGGCGATCGCTGCTGCTCTGGGCGCCCCGCTCGGGAACGCGCGCGTGGGCAAGTTCTCCGATGGCGAGATTCAGGTCGAG
Source organism: Myxococcales bacterium (assembly GCA_009692605.1). Lineage (GTDB taxonomy): Bacteria > Myxococcota_A > UBA796 > UBA796 > SXON01 > CAIUMM01. The sequence continues at coordinate 19,632 of SHYV01000069.1, read as the reverse complement.
ATCGAGGACAACGTGCGTGGGCGCGACGTCTTCCTGATCCAGCCGACATGCTTCCCGGCCAACGATACGTTGATGGAGCTCCTGATTATGGCGGACGCCTGCAAGCGGGCGAGCGCCGGACGGATCACCGCGGTGATCCCGTACTACGGCTATTCGCGGCAAGATCGTAAGGTCGCTCCCCGCGCCCCGATCAGCGCAAAGCTGGTCGCTGACCTGCTCACCACCGCCGGCATCGACCGGCTCCTCACCATGGACCTGCACGCCGGGCAGATTCAGGGCTTCTTCAACATCCCCGTGGACAACCTCTACGCTGGCCCCACGTTGCGGGCTGCCGTCGCGAAGCACATCGACGGCCCGAACACCGTCATCGTGTCGCCGGACGCAGGCGGCGTCGAGCGGGCCCGTGGCTTCGCGAAGCCGCTCGGGGCTGGTCTCGCGATCATCGACAAGCGACGTTCAGGCCCCAACCAGTCCGAAGCCCTGCACATCATCGGCGACGTCCGCGACAAGGACTGCGTGATCGTCGACGACATGATCGACACCGCGGGGACGCTCACCAAGGCGGCGTCGGCGTTGAAGGGCGGCGGGGCCCGCAAGATCTTCGCGGTGGCGACGCACGCCGTGCTCTCCGGGCCGGCCATCACCCGCCTGCTGGAGAGCGAGATCGAGCGTGTCTTCGTGACCGACTCCATCCCGCTTCGCCCCGAGGCAGTGGTCAGCGGCAAGATCGTGCAGGCGACGGTGGCGGGCGTGCTCGCTGAGGCCATGCGGTCAATCCACTCGAACGACTCCGTCAGCCGTCTGTTCAGGTAGAAGTCGGAAAGATCCCCTGCGGCTCGTTGAGCTGCCGGCGCGGCTCCGCAGCGTGGTTGGCCCCCTTGGGCTACTCTGGGCCGATGCGCATCGCCGTCCTCACCCGCCCTGACCTGTTCCCGGCGTGGCACGGCGCGGCGGTCAAGATCGTGCGCACCGTCGAGGCCCTCGCCGCCCGGGGTGACACGGTCAGCGTCGTGACCGAGGACCGGGACCGCTACTGGCGGGTGACGAACGATGGCTGGAGTGAAGTGCCATTCGGCGGCCGGTTCCGGGCCGTCCAGGAGTGGCCGGTGCTCCGGAACCAGGCGCGCGCCGCGCGTTGGGTCGCGCGGGCGGGCTACCCGGCGGAGGAGACGCTGCTGTACCGCCCGATGTTCGACCCGGCGTGGTGGGCGCGGGTGCTCTACGTCGGCCAGGCCGAGGGGATTGAGGTCTGGCAGCCGGAGTTCCCTGGCTTCGTCGTGCCGGCGTGGATCGCCCGAAGCCTGCTTGGGGGGCGGATCACCCTGGGGACCCACAACGCCGAGTTCCACCGGCTCGCGCAGACCAACGCGTTCACGCCTGCGCGCGTGAACCGGCTGCGCCGCCTCGAAGCGCTGCTGTTGAATCGCGCGGATGACGTCGTCGCTTGCTCGGTGGAGGACGTCGGGAGGCTGCGCGAAGCGGGCGTGACCCGCCCGGTGTGGCACATCCCCCACGGGGTTCAGGTTGGCGCCTACCGCGCGCCGGCGAGCATCGATCTACGCGTCCGTTACGGGCTGGCCGGTGGGCCAGTGCTGTTCTTCCACGGCACGTTGCACTACGGCCCGAACCGGGACGCCGTCGAGTATCTGGCCACGAAGCTCGCGCCTCGCCTGCCGTCGTCGACGACCCTTTTGATCACGGGTCTCTCGCCGCCGCGAGAGCTGGAGCGGCCGCGCGCGTTGGAGGGTGAGGCGGACGGCGCTGCGGTTCATTTCACCGGGCCAGTCGACGATCTCGCCGGGCACATCCGAGCCGCCGACCTATGTCTTTGCCCGGTGTTCGCGGGCGGGGGCACGCGCATGAAGCTGCTGGAGTACTTCGCGGCGGGCAAGCCAGTTGTGTCGACAGCGCTCGGAGCGGAGGGGCTGCGCGTCACCCATGACAGCGAGCTCATCATCGCCGATCGGGACGGGTTCGCGGGCGCTGTGAATGACCTGCTCTGGGATGCGCCGGCCCGTCGGCGGCTGGGTCAGGCGGCGCGTCGTTGGGTCGCTGCCTACGACTGGAACGCCGTCGGAGAGGCCTGGCAGGCCGTGCACCGGGGGCAGGGGAGGGACTTCGTGCCTCAGGTGCCGGTGGACGCCCACCTGCCGGTCCGTGAGGTGTCGAAGCCTCGCACCCTCCTCTTCCTGATCAACCGCGGGTGCAACCTGCGCTGCTCGTTCTGTGACCTCTGGGAGGGCAACGAGAACGTACCGCTCGACGAGGCGGCGCGTCTTTTTGACGAGGCCGTCGCGATCGAGACGAAGACCGTGGTGCTGACCGGCGGTGAGCCCCTCCTGCACCCGCGGTTCTTCGAGATCGTCGCGGAGGTTCGAAAGCGCGGTCTCTCCGTCAACGTCACAACCAACGGCACGCTCGTTGATCGTCACTGGGAGCGCATCGTCAGCGGTGGCATCGACAGCATCTCGGTGAGCCTCGATGGTCTCGCCGACACCCACGACCGGTTGCGCGGCCGACCGGGCTCTTTCAACCGCACATGGACAGCGCTGGAGCGCATCGTGGCGCACCACCGCACCGTGGTCGCGGCACGGAAGGCGGGTGACCCGTCCGCAGCCAGCCTGCTCGACCCTTGCGTCTACTTCACGGTGACGCGGGAGAACGTGGGCGAGCTGCTGGCGGTGTGGCGCAAGGTGCGGGAGCTGGGGGCCCGGTTCGACTTCTGGCCGGTGAACGATGCCCCCGAGCTCTACCTGCGCCCTGAGGACGCGCCGGTCTGGCAGCACGCGGTCGCGACGATCGCGGCGGAGGACTCGGGCGTCGCAGGTCGTTCGCACTACTACGCCCAGGCGTTGGGCTACCACCGGGGCGAGACCAGCCCGATGCGGTGCCTCGGCTTCATCGATCAGTACGGCGTCCGGTACGACGGGGCCTTTTTGCCGTGCTGCGTATGGGGCGGGGACGGTCTGGTCGCAGGGAACGTGTTCGAGACCCCGCTCTCCACGTTGTGGCGGTCTCCGGACGTTCAGGCACGTCGGGAGCAGATGTTCAACACGGGCTGCACTGTCGGCTGCTACAACCACAGCCTCTACGAGTTTGGGGTGTCCACCGGGCTCTCCCACCGGGTGACGCCCGCGGGTGCCATTAGGAAGTGACGCCAGCCCGCACCGCCCGGGATAGACCGGCGGCCCGGAGGAGCAGCACATGGCGTGGGTCTCAGTACAGTTCAAGGGCAAGGACATCTGGGCGGAGGTCGATGACGCGGGAGCTCCGGTCTTGGCCGGTGCGCTGCGCAGGGTTCGCTACTCGCCGGCAGCGGGAGCGAAGATCTATACGGCGAACAATGCGAACATCGTCTCCACCGGGGCTCGCCCTTTGAACCTGCCGGAGGGGGCGGCGGCCGAGCCGGTCGCCGGCGGGGCCGCTGGCGCCGGTCAGGGCCGGGCCGGCAGCGGCTTCGGAAAGGCGGGCACGCGGACGGCCGCGCAGGCAGCGGCGGCTAAGGTCGATGCGACCGCGCGGCTGGCGTCGCTCGGGCCCGAGGTGATCCGCGCGTTCACCGACGGCGCTTGCTCTGGAAATCCCGGTCCCGCCGGGGCTGGTTGCGTGGTCAGGCTCACCGATGGGCGCGTGGTCGAGCGTCACAAGGCGCTGGGCGAAGGAACGAACAACATCGCCGAGCTTGTGGCGATCGGCATGGTGCTCGAGGTGCTGAGGGACGAAGGGGTCGCGCGGACCGCCGCCGTCGCGATCTTCTCTGACTCGTCCTATTCGAAGGGCGTGCTCACCGGCGGCTGGAAGGCCAAGGCGAACGTCGTGTTGATCCGCAAGTTGAAGGAGGCGATGGCGGAGTGGCCGAACGCTGAGCTGAACTGGGTCGCCGGCCACGTCGGCATCGCGGAGAACGAGCGGGCGGACGCGCTGGCGAACAAAGGCGTCTACGAGAGCCGATAGCAGCCCAAACGCCCCGATTCAGTCGTCAAGCGCCCCGTTGTCGATCCAGCTCTCCAGCCGCGCGAGCTGCTCGGGGTCCAGCCCGTCCACGCCCTCGGGCATCGCGGCAGCGACGATGTCGTCGGTGGGCGCACACTTTTTCCAAAGGTAGCTGTTCTCGTGGTCCCCGGGCTCCACGAGGTTCAGGTTCAGCACCTGTTCAGCCGCCACGCCGACCAGCTCGCCGTAGGAGACCCCGGGGGTGAGGCTAAGGCCCTGAGCTCCGCCTCCGTCGCCGTGACACGTCGAGAAGGCACAGGAGTTGTCAAAGATCTGGGCTTGCACCTCGGTCAGGGTGGCGGGCTTTTCGCCGTTGCAAGCGATGAGCAGGGCAGTTGCGGTGAGGATCAACATGGTCAGTCCGTGCAGATGTCGCTGGTGAGCGCGGGCCACGCCATCGCGACGTGATCGCACATCTCGGCGGGAAAGGCGAGGGTTTCGTCGGTGTCGTTGAACCAGGTGCAGGTGGTGCGCAGGGTGGTGAACTCGGGCAGAGCGTACCCGGCACCGTAATCGACGAGCGGTGGCAGGTCGCGGTAGCTCGCGTCCCACTCAGTGTCGTAAAGGGTCTCGACCACTACGTCATCGACGACGCGCTCCAGGGTGATGTGCTTGCCCCACTCGTGCATGTGGCCGGCCAGATAAAGGAAGTTGTACTGGGGCTCAAAGAGGCAATCAAAGCTGATCGTCGCTTCCTCACCGGCGGGGATTTCGAACTCCTGATGGTTCATCACGACCGGCGCGGCCCAGACCTCGACCTCGTCGACGGGGATTGTGGCGCTGACTGCGACGTCGTTTACGAGGATTTGGCGATCGCCCGTGTTGACGTAGTGGCTCTGCATGACGTACCGCTGGCCTGACCGCAACTTTGTGGCAGTGCCGGGGGGCAGCGCGATGCCGACCACCTCCTGGTTGCCGCCGGTGGGGAGCATGATGGGCTCAAGCGAGTCCATCGACAGGTCCTCGGTGCTGGTGCAGTCGAAGCCAGTGCCGTCGGGGTAGTCGATCGCGCTGGTGCTCGAGCCGAGCAGGATGAAGTGGTGACCGAAGGTCGCGTCCTGATAGCTATTGAAGTCGTTCAGTCCGATATCTTCGCCCGTGTAGGTCTCCATCGTGCAATACATCATGTCGGTGTATGGCTCGATGACGAGGTCGGGCCCCCTGAACACAAGGTCGCTGCCGCCGGGCGCGGGGTAGTCCTCCCCTTCGACCAGCCGCAGGTCAAGGGGGGAGCTCGCGGAGTCGTCGGAGGGCGAGGAGCAGGCGAATGCGAGGAGCAGGATCATGGGGGTGCCGGGGCTTGGGGCTGCGGGGAATGGGGGGGGGCTGCGGGGGCTGCGGGGGCTGCGGGGGCTGCGGGGGCTGCGGGGGCTGCGGGGGCTGCGGGGGGACGGGTGCGCGGGCGACGGGTGGGCAGCCCGACGGCGGCGCTCAGGGGCGCAGCATGCTCATGACCACGGTGAACGGGGTCTCTACGTCCACCGCGATGACCACCTTGTTCTCGTTGGGGATCGTGATGGGGTCGCCCTCGTCGCCGCAGCCGTTTCCGTCTACGTCGAGGCAGCCCAGCACCCAGACGACGCCCGCGTCGAGCGTGCCGGTGGTGCAGGCGACGCCGGAGGGGCCCCCGTCGTTGCTGAGGTCGACCTCTGCGGAAAAGTCTTCGAGGGAGACGGCGTCTTCGTTCGGACCGATCGCTGTCCCGTCGGCTTCCGCGTAGATGGAGCCTTCAAAGGTGCCAACGGGCGCGTTCTCCATGGAGGGGATGAGGTCGGCCTCCATCTCAAACGAGAGCGCGAGGCTGCCGGTTCCGCCGATGACGCTGTCCGAGTCGTCGCTTTCGTCGGCAGCGGCGGAGTCCCCGGTGCCGCCATCGGTGCACGCGGCCAGCGCGAGTCCGGCCAGCAGGATGAGGCGGCCGGCGGGGTGCACGCGGGCGCGGGGCCGCGGGCGCGTGGGTTCGGGAGCAGGAAAGGAGCGCATCAACCGCGGTAGCATGGCGCGGCGAGTTCTGCGCCGGGAACAGGTCAAGGGCCAGTCAACGGGGCAGCGAGCCTGACCAGACTATGCGCATCAGCTCCCGAACAGCGACGCTTGCCGGAGATTGTCGAGCGTGCCCCAGCGCGTTCGCACGCAGTCTGGCATGGGGGCTCCGGTGTCGAGCAGGGCCGTGAGCCAGGCGCGCGTCACCGGGTCCGACGGGTACCCGCTGCCGACCCCGCCTACGTCCGCGTAGCGCACGTTCAGCACGGTGATCGCCTCGTCTCGAAGCACCTTGGCGAAGATGCTCGCCGCCCCGACCACCGGCCAGACCGAGTCCGCCTTGGGCTCGATGGTCCAGCGCTCGACCCCGCTGCGGCGGATGAGATCCGCCTTGAGTCTGGGGATGCCGCGTGGGTTGACGGGCGCGTCGAGGTAGACGTGGTCGGGCTCGGTCACGCGGACGATGTCGAGGAACGCCTCGACCTCCAGCGTATTCAGGTTGCCGCCGTCTATGCGCGCCGGGGAGATCGACCGGGTATGCGCCGCACCGAGCCCGCTGAGCGCGGCCCGTACCTGCTCTCGGCGTCGGGCCGTGAGCGCCTTGGAGTCGTCCGCTCCCGCTGCTCGAAGTGCGAGCTGCGAGGCCAGCGCAGCACCGCGTCCATGATCGTTGCCGATGGCGTCCTCATCCTCGAACAGGAACCCGCCGACGATCAGCGGGCCGAGGACGCAGCCGCGCCCTGCTTCATCAAGGCCGAGTATGCGCATGTCGGAGGGGTATCACCGCCGGCCATCCGCCGTTGCCCCCCCCGCCACCTCGCGTTACTCGCGCGGCCTGCTCACCGTGGCTGTGCCAGCTGGCCCAGTCGGCTCCGACCGCTCTCCTCTACCGACACCTGAACCCGCGAGGTGCTCTTGATAAGCCCCTACATCCCCTTGATGATGTCGGTCATCATCGCCGTGGTATTCAGCCTGATCTTCGTCGGGTTGAGCAAGTACTTCGGGCCGCAGCGGCCGAACGCCACCAAAGAGTCGCTCTACGAGTGCGGCATGCCGTCGGTGGCGCAGGCTCACCAGCGGTTCTCGGTGAAGTTCTACCTCGTCGCGGTGCTCTTCATCCTCTTCGATCTGGAAGCGGTGTTCCTGTTTCCCTGGGCCGTGGTCTACAAGCAGTTCGTGCTCGACGGACACGCCGCCTTCCTGCTCACCGAGATGTTCTTCTTCCTCGGTGTCCTCTTCGTCGGCTGGGTTTACTGCTGGAAGCGTGGAGCGCTGCAATGGGACTAGAGTCGCACGTCACCCAACCCTTCCTCGCCACCCGCATGGACGAGGTGATCAACTGGGGCCGCAAGTACTCGATGTGGCCGATGCCGTTCGGCACGGCCTGCTGCGCGATTGAGTTCATGGGCGTGGTGAGCTCCCGCTTCGACATCAGCCGCTTCGGCGCCGAGCTGGTACGGTTTTCACCGCGTCAGGCCGACCTCCTGCTGGTGATGGGCACCATCACCCAGAAGCAGGCTCCGGTGCTGAAGCAGATCTACGATCAGATGCCGAACCCCAAGTGGGTGCTCTCGATGGGGGCCTGTGCGAGCACCGGCGGCTTCTACGACAACTACACCACCGTCCAGGGGATCGACGAGATCATCCCGGTCGACGTGTACGTGGCCGGGTGTCCGCCCCGCCCAGAGAACGTGATCGGCGCCGTGGTGAAGATCATGGAGAAGATCGACCGGGAGAAGGCGGCGGACTGGCGGTAGGTAGGTTGCGCACCCCTGACTTGGAGCGAGGAGAAATCAGATGATGACCGAAGCCGACGTTGCCACCCGGGTGCAAGCGCACTTCGGCGGGCGCGTGCTCGAGGCCGGCGCGTTTCGCGGCCAGCACACCATCACCCTGGCGCCGACCGACCTGCGCGAGGCCCTGCTCTTCCTGCGGGACGAGCTCGGGTTCGAGTGGCTCATGGACATCGGCGGGGTCGACTACCTCGGCTACGACGAGCGCGATTGGCGGTTTGAGGTCGTGTACGCGATGCTGTCGATGCAGCACAACGTGCGCTTTCGCATCAAGGTCGCCGTCAGCGAAGCGAACAGCTCGGTTCCGAGCGTCTGGGACCTCTGGGCGATCGCCAACTGGGAGGAGCGCGAGGTGTGGGACATGTACGGCATCGTCTTCGAGAACCACCCGAACCTCCGCCGCATCCTCTGTCACGACGAATTTGTCGGCCACGCCCTTCGCAAGGACTACCCGATCACGCGGCGCCAGAAGCTGTCCGCGCCGTCCGAGAACATCCTGTGTGACCGCTCGGAGATCGCATGATCCAGTCCTCGACAGCGGTCCCTCCGCTCCCGAGCGATCTGCTCACCATCAACATGGGCCCGGCGCATCCCGCTACCCACGGCACCCTCCGGCTCCAGCTGCAGCTCGACGGCGAGACCATCGTGAACGTGGGCGCCGAGATCGGCTACCTGCACCGTGGATTTGAAAAGCAGGCCGAAAACTGCCAGTACCAGCTGGTGATCCCTTACGCAGAGCGCCTCAACTACATGGGGCCGGTGCACAACTCGAACGCCTGGTGCTGGGCGTGCGAAGGACTGCTTGGCATCGAGGCACCCCCTCGCGCTCAGGCGTTGAGGGTGATCACCTCGGAGATGGCGCGCATCATCGACCATGCGGTGTGCATCGGCACCAACTTGGTCGACATGGGGGCGCTGACAAACTTCTGGTACATGTACAACTACCGGGAGAAGATCTACGACCTCATGGAGGAGCTCACCGGAGCCCGAATGATGGTCAACTACCCGCGTATCGGTGGCGTTTGCCTCGACGCGCCGGACGGCTGGCTCGAGGGCGTCGTCCGGGTGATGGCGGACATGCAGGAGGTCGTGGCTGAGGTCTCCGGGCTGGTGTCGCGCAACCGGATCTTCATGGACCGTACGCAGGGCGTCGGCGTGATCACCAAGGAGATGGCGATCTCGCACTCGGTGACCGGGCCCTGCGCGCGCGCGGCGGGGATCAACTGGGACCTTCGTAAGGCGCAGCCGTACTGGGGCTATGACAAGCTGAAGTTCGAGGTTCCCGTCGAGACCGCGGGCGACACCTACGCCCGCACGATGGTGCGCTTCCGGGAGATGGAAGAGAGCAGGAAGCTCGTCCTGCAGGCCATCGCGTCCATCCCCGGGGGGGCGGTCATGGTCACCGACCACTTGGTGGCGCTCCCCCCGAAGGACAAGGTCTACAATACGATGGAGGGGCTGATCAACCACTTCAAGTTGATCATGCACGGCATCCGCCCCCCCCGCGGCGAGTTCTACTCGGCGACCGAGGGCGGAAACGGCGAGCTCGGCTACTACATCGTCTCCGACGGCGGTCCCAACGCCTGGCGGTTGCGGATTCGACCCCCCTGCTTTGCGAACTATTCGGTCTTCCCGAAGATCATCACGGGGCAGCTTGTGGCAGACGCCGTTGCCGCGCTCGGCTCCATCAACATCATCGCCGGAGAGCTCGACCGATGAGTTCGTCTTCTGGTCATGGCGCCGCGGTGGCCTCCCGCGGTCCGATCGAATGGCCCGCCGCCTTGCAGCCGCAGGTGACGGACATCTTGTCCCGGTACCCCACGCGGCAGGCGGCTGTCATGCCGCTTCTCTGGCTGGCGCAGGACACTTGGGCCTGGCTCGACCTCGATGTGATGCGCCTCGTGGCGCGCACCATCGACGTGCCGGCCAGCCAGGTGCATGCCGTCGCCAGTTTCTACACGATGTTCAAGAAGGCCCCCACCGGGAAGTACCTGTTTCAGGTCTGCCACACCCTGTCTTGCGCGCTGGTGGGAGCGGAGAAGATCGTGGCCCACCTTGAGCGTGTGCTCGAACTGGACGCCCACGGAAACTCCAAGGATGGTCTGTTCACTTTGATGCGCGTGGAGTGCCTGGCATCCTGTGGCTCCGCGCCCATGATGCAGGTGAACGACCATTTCTACGAGCGCCTGACTCCCGAATCGTGCGATCAAATCATCGCGGGCCTGCGGAGCGGCAAGCCGCTCGCGGTTCCTCGCCCAGAGGTGAATGAATGGACTTTCCCCGTATCCTGAGCGGGAATTGGGAGGTTCCGGACTCCCATACCCTCGCCGTCGCTCGCGCGTGCGGCACCTATACACGCGTCGAGATGGCGCTGAAAAAGCCACCGGCTGAGCTGATCCAGATCGTCAAGGACTCCGGTCTGCGCGGTCGGGGCGGTGCAGGCTTTCCTACCGGGATGAAGTGGAGCTTCGTCCCCGGCCCGGAGAAGCGTGGAAACAAGCCGGTCTACCTGCTGTGCAACGCAGACGAGTCTGAACCGGGGACGTTCAAGGACCGCTACTGCATGTGGAAGGACCCCCACCTGATGATCGAAGGCATGATCATCGCCGCGCACGCGATCGGGTGCAAGGTCGGGTACATCTACATTCGCGGGGAGTTCCGCTACATCTACGATCGGCTCTGGGAGGCCGTGCACGAGGCACGCGCCGCCGGGCTGCTCGGCCGCAACATCCTGGGCACCGGCGTCGACTTTGAGCTCCACGTGCACCTCGGTGCGGGCGCGTACATCTGCGGTGAGGAGACCGCCCTGATCTCGAGCCTTGAGGGCGAGAAGGGCCAGCCCAAGCTCAAGCCACCGTTCCCAGCGGTCGAGGGCGCGTGGCGGTGCCCCACCATCGTGAACAACGTCGAGACGCTCGCCGCCGTGCCGTGGATCATCGAGAACGGCGCGGCCGCGTACAAGGCGATCGGCACCGAGAAGAGCCCGGGGACGAAGCTGTTCTCGTGTTCGGGCCATATTCGCAGGCCGGGCGTATACGAGATTCCTCTCGGCTACCCGATGAAGGACCTGCTCGAGATCGAGTGTGGTGGGCTGCTGCCGGGTCGCACCCTGAAGGCGGTGATACCCGGCGGCTCCTCGGTGCCGGTGATGACGCCCGCGGAGGTTTACGCGTGCAACATGGACTACGAGTCCATCCAGACCGTCGCTGGAAGTTACCTCGGCTCCGGTGGATTCATCGTGATGGACGACACCACCGATCTGGTGGACGCCCTCACAAACCTCCTCCGGTTCTACGCCCACGAAAGCTGCGGCCAGTGCACCCCGTGTCGGGAGGGCTGCGGCTGGATGTACCACATTCTCTGCCGAGTTCGCGACAACTGCGCGACCGCCGCGGATCTGGTCACCCTCAAGGACCTGGCGGACAACATTCACTCAAAGACGATTTGTTTCTTCGGCGCGTCGGCGGCGATGCCCGTGCAGAGCTTCCTGCTCAAGTTCAAGGGCGAGTTTCTGGCCCGGATCGAGGCCGCGTCAATGGGAATTCCCGCCGGCGCAATCATCGCGAATCCCGAGCAGCGTGTCGGTCACCCGGTCGCCCCGTCAGTGGCAGGAGCGTAGATGCCAAAGGTCAAGATCAACGACATCGAAGTCGATGTCCCGGCGGGGACCAACATGATCGAAGCGGCTGCGACTGCCGGCGTTGAGATCCCCCATTACTGCTACCACCCCAACCTCTCGATCGCCGGCAACTGCCGGATGTGCCTGGTTGACATCGTGGGCGGGCGCGCCCCCGAGATCGCGTGCAACATGGTAGCTCGCGAGGGGCTCGCGATCCGGACAGATACGCCGAACGTCAAGAAGATGCGCCAGTCGGTGATGGAGTTCCTGCTCGTCAACCACCCCCTCGACTGTCCGATTTGCGACCAGTCGGGTGAGTGTAGGCTTCAGGACTACTACATGGACCATGGGGACTACGATTCCCGCGGTGTCGAGGAGAAGGTCTCGAAGCAAAAGCGTCAGGACATCGGTGACAAGATCGTGCTCGACGCGGAGCGTTGCGTGCAGTGCTCCCGGTGCGTGCGCTTCGGCGACGAGGTGACCGGCACGGGAGACCTGCGGCTGATGAACCGCAGCGATCACACCGAAATCGGCATGTTTCCGGGCGAGCGCCTCACCCACCACTACCAGGGCAACCTCGCCGACATCTGCCCCGTCGGCGCGCTCACTAACAAGGATTTCCGGTTCCAACGTCGGGTCTGGTACCTGCGCGAGACGGCCTCGGTGTGCAACGGCTGCGCCACCGGGTGCAACGTGCAGGTGTGCCATCAGGAGGGGGAGGTGTTCCGGTACCTTCCTCGTCGAAACGACGCCGTGAACAAGTCGTGGATGTGCGACCACGGTCGCGATCTCGTCCCCGGGATCGCAGGGTTGGAGCGGGTCCTCCGATCCAGGGTAGACGGGTGCAGCGTAGACACCGAGGCCGCATTGGGTGCGCTGACGACCCGGTTGAAGTCCGCAAAATCAGTTGGCGTCGTCCTCGGGTCACAGGCCACGAATGAAGCGAATTGGGCGCTCCTCCAGTTGGTGCGCAAGAACCTCCCCGGCGCGCGCTTGTACGCGGCCACGGGGAACGATCCGGGGAGCGTAGAGTACGCCGATACCCTGCTGGTAGACGCCGACAAGAACCCGAACAACGCCGGGCTGGCCCTGCTCGCGTCTCTGGACGGCAGGGTCGGCTCGACCGCCGAGCTCGGGTCGGCCTTGGGCAGCCTTGATCTGCTCGTGGTGCTGGAAGATGACGTGATTGGGCGGCTGAAGGGGCACGGACGCCCGGCGGCGCTCGCCTACTTTGGTGTCTCTAAAAACGCGACGTCCGCGGCGGCTGACGTGCTCATCCCCGTCTGTCACACGGTGGAGATGGATGGTTCCTACGTCAACCGGCAGGGGAGGGTGCAGCGGATCCGCCGCGCAGTCAACGCCGCGGGTGACGCCGTGCCGGCGTGGCTGGTCCTCGAGCGGTTGGGTGGCAAGCTCGGTCACGCGCCGGGTACGGGAATGGTCGCAGCGGCCTTCAACGCGATGGCCAAGGCAGTGCCCGCGATGAAGGGGATGGATTTCAAGGCGCTCGGCGATGCCGGGTTGCAGCTGGCCACTGATGTCCCCGAAGTCGCTGCGCCCGACGTGCCGGCGAGCCCGGGGGCTACGGCATGAGCGAGCTCTTCGTCGCCTCGCTTCCGTACCTGATCGCCCTTGGTCGGTGCATCTTCGCGGTCGTCTTCGTGATGCAGATCTTGCCCATGCTCATCTGGGCAGAGCGGAAGGGCGCTGCGTACATTCAGGACAGGCCAGGGCCGAACCGGGCGCACGTGCTGGGCATTCGTGCCGCCGGCCTTGTTCACACGTTGAACGACGTCGTGAAGCTGATCATGAAGGAAGACATCATCCCCGGCCACGTGGAGAAGCGGTACTGGGCCGCGGCCCCGGTGATCGCGATGTCGGTGGCCTTGTGCACGTTCATCGTGGTTCCGTTCGGCGACAACTTCATGGGCTACGACCTGAAGGTCTCCGACATCGACGGTGGGCTCCTGTTCGTCCTCGCTGCGACGGGCATGGGAGTCTACGGCGTCATGCTCGCCGGTTGGGCGTCCAACAACAAGTTCAGCTTGATGGGCGGGCTTCGGGCCAGCGCCCAGATGGTCAGCTACGAGCTGTCCATGGGGCTCTCCGCGGTCGTCGTATTCCTCATCGCCGGCTCGGTGTCCCTTTCGACCATCGCGGAGATGCAGGCTGGGGTCGCTTGGAACTGGACGGTGTTCACCCCGGTGGGCTTCATCGCGTTCGTCCTGTTCTGGACGGCGGCGTTCGCAGAGACGAACCGGACGCCCTTCGACCTTCCTGAGGGAGAGGCCGAGCTGGTCGGCGGATACCACACCGAGTACAGCTCGCTCCGCTTCGCCCTGTTCTTCATGGCTGAGTACGCCAACATGATCGTGGCGTCCGCCGTCACTGCGACGCTGTTCTTTGGCGGCTACAACACCGGGATCGTGACGCCCGCGTGGCTTCGTGAGCACGCCGATTGGGTGCTCGTCGCTGCCGCTGGGGCCGTGCCCGTGCTGCTGTGGTTTGCCTTCGAGGCCCACAAACGTAAGCAGCGGCCGTTCTATCAGGCCCTTCCGGCGGGGGACGCGCGGCTGAAGGAGCCGATGGTCTTCGTCGGAATCTGGTTGGGTGCCGCCGTCGCTCATCTGGGCATTGGGGTAGCCGGGTTGATGGGGCTCGCGAGCAAGCTCTCGCTGGACTTCGCGACCTTCGGCATGATGAGCGGGGTGTTTGAGTCGCTCGGCATGAGCGCTGAGACTCAGGGCACCGTGTTCGGTCCCGACCTCGTCACGGCGATCGTCGGGATCACCGTGCTCGCCGTCAAGGTGTTGTTCGGCTGCTGGTTCTTCATCTGGGTGCGCTGGACGGTGCCCCGGTTCCGCTACGACCAGCTCATGGACCTCGGCTGGAAGCGCATGCTTCCCCTCGCCATTGGCAACGTGATGCTCGCTGCAGTATGGGTCGCGGTCTTCCCGACCGGGCTGCTCTCCACCTTTTTCGGCAGTAAGTAGGAGCCCGGCCATGGCACTTCCCGCCGCTCGAAAGTTGTCCCAGCCTGTGTCTGGGGCCATGTCACTGGGTGAGTCGATCTACTTGGTCGAGATGATCAAGGGGCTCGCGCTGACGATGACCCACATCATCAAGAACATCTTCGATCAGGATCGGTTCCGTACCGTCGAGTATCCGGACGTGCGTAAGAGCATGACTGAGCGCTATCGGGGGGCGCACCGGCTACTGCTTCGGCCGGACGGCAAGGTGAAGTGCGTCGCGTGCATGTGCTGCCCGACCATCTGCCCGGCCAAGTGCATCACGATCATCGCGGGCGAGGATCCCAATGACCCGGCGGAGAAGTTTCCCGTCGAGTTCGACATCGACATGCTGCGCTGCATCTTTTGCGGCTTCTGCGTCGAAGCCTGCCCGAAGGACGCCATTCGCATGGACACCCGCATCTACGAGATCAACGCCTACACGCGTCAGGCCATGATCCACAACAAGAGCTACATGGTGGACCTCATGGACGGCCTCAAGCCGCCAGCTGAGGAATTTTATCGCGCAAACCCTGATAGTTCTCCGGCGGGCTTCTCGGTCGATCAGCCGTCGGTGCCAGTCGGCCAGCCGGCCGTGAATCAGGTTGGGGGGGGCGTCTGATGTTCGAGGCTGTATTGTTCTACTTGTTCTCGTTGGTGGCGATTGTCTCCGGGGTGGGCGTCGTCACGATGCGGAACCCCATCGCGAGCGCGCTCTCCCTCGTGGTCTGCTTCTTCTTTCTGGCCGCCGACTACGTGTTGCTGGACGCGCACTTTGTCGCGGTGATCCAGATCCTCGTGTACGCCGGCGCCATCATGGTGTTGTTCGTCTTCGTCATCATGCTGCTGAACCTGCGACACGGCGACCACCTGAGCTTCGAGGATATCGGTAGGCGTAGCGTTGTCGGGATGGGGACCGCCGGGCTGTTGGCGATCGGTCTGTTCACTGCCCTCGGCCAGCTGCCGGAGATCCTGCCAGCGGCGATCCCCGCCGACTATGGCACCATCGCGTACATCGGTCGGGCCCTGTTCGAGGGGCCGTACTTGCTGCCCTTCGAGGCCGTCTCGGCGCTGTTGACGGTCGCAGTCGTGGGCGCGGTCGTGCTCGCCAAGAAGGAGATCTGATGGAAGCCGTGGGCCTCGTTCCCGTATTGGCCGTAAGCGCGGTGTTGTTCGTGACCGGCGTGGCAGGTGTACTCACTCGGAAGAACGCCTTGATCGTGTTCATGAGCATCGAGCTGATGCTGAATGCGGTCAACCTGTCCTTCGTCGCGTTCGCGCGGCAGTCCGGACAGGCGGACGGCATGATCTACGCCGTGTTCGTGATGGCTGTGGCAGCGGCGGAGGCAGCGGTTGGTCTCGCTTTGGTCATCCTGCTGTTCCGCAACCGCGTCACGGTCAAGCTTGATGACCTCGACCTGATGAAGGGCTGACCATGCTGGCTTTGATTTGTGCCCTGCCGCTCGTCGGTGCCATCGTCAACGGGCTTATGCGCGGCCCGAGGCTCGTCTCGGGCGGCATCGCCACCGCCATGGTCGGGATTTCGGCAGTGCTCTCGTTCATCACGCTGTTCGAGGTGATGGCCGTTGGGTCGGGGGGCACTGTCGGCGGCGGGCTCCACCTTGACCCGGTCTACCCCTCGCAGACGCTGTGGACCTGGATGCAGACGGGCGGGGTTGACGTCAGCATCGGCTTCCGAGCTGATCCGCTCACCGCGGTGATGATGTGCGTCATCACCGGCATAGGCTCGCTCATCCACCTGTACTCGGTCGGGTACATGGACGACGAGGCCGACAAGAACAGCGTATGGCGGTTCTTCTCCTACCTGAATCTGTTCATCTTCGCGATGCTCCTGCTCGTTATGGGCGACAGCTTTCCGCTGATGTTTGTTGGCTGGGAAGGGGTGGGATTGTGCTCCTACCTCCTGATCGGCTTCTGGTACCAGAACAGCGACTTCGCAAGCGCGGGGAAAAAGGCGTTCATCACCAACCGTATCGGTGACTTTTCGTTCTTGATCGGTCTGTTCTGGCTGTACTGGAGTCTGGGAAGTCACGCGACGTTCAACTTCGTGGAGCTCGCGAAGGTCATCGAATTGCATCCGGAGCTGGTCGGCGGCTTTGGCGGCTGCGCGGTCACCGGCATCTGCTTGCTGTTCTTCGGCGGCGCGACGGGAAAGAGCGCCCAGCTCCCGTTGTTCGTCTGGCTGCCCGACGCCATGGCGGGCCCGACGCCCGTCTCGGCGTTGATCCACGCAGCCACGATGGTGACCTCCGGCATCTACATGATCTGCCGGCTCAACTTCCTGTACGTGCTCGCCCCCGCGGCGCTGGCCACGGTCGCCACGATCGGCGCCTTGACGGCGTTGTTCGCGGCCACCATCGCCATCACCCAGAACGACATCAAGAAGGTGCTGGCCTACTCCACGGTGTCGCAGCTTGGCTTCATGTTCCTCGGCGTGGGCGTGGGCGGCTTCACCGCCGGCTTCTTCCACGTCCTGACGCACGCCTTCTTCAAGGCGCTGATGTTCCTCGGGTCCGGCTCGATCATCCACGCGCTGCACCACGAGCAGGACATGCGGAAGATGGGCGGGCTCCGAAAGTACATGCCGATCACCTTCGCCACGTTCTTCGCGGGGTACCTCGCGATCATCGGATTTCCGTTGTTCTCCGGGTTCGTCTCCAAGGACGAGATCCTGTGGCTGACGTACTCGACCTCGACGTTCAGCACGCTGCCGATGGGCGATGTGATGCCCAAGGTTCTCTGGCTGATCGGACTGGCGACAGCCCTCATGACCGCCTTCTACATGTCGCGGCTGATGTTCATGACCTTCTTCGGGACGTACCGGGGCGGCCATGCCGATCACGGGCACGACGCCCACGCTGGGCACGACGCTCACGGCGGGCACGCCCACACCCCTCACGAATCCCCGCTGGTATTGACGCTGCCGCTGATGGTCCTCGCGGTGCTCTCGGTGTTTGGCGGCGCGTTGAACCTGCCGCACTGGTTTCCGATGATGCAGGGCGGCATGGAGCACCTCCTGGCCCCGGTGTTCAACCCCGCTGGACACGCCGTGCACGCGGCCGAGGGTGGGGCGACCGAGTTCATCCTCATGGGTCTTACCACCGCCGGGGTGTTCGCCTCCGTCGGGGCCGCCTTCATGCTCTACGTCAGGAAACCTGAGATGCCCGCGTCCATCGCTGCGAAGATCCCGTTGTTGTACACCGGCTCGCTCAACAAGTGGTTCGTGGACGAGATCTATCAGGCCGCCATCCTGACGCCGATCGTCACCGTCTCCCGGCAGGTGCTCTGGGCGGTCGTCGATGCCCAGATCATCGACGGCGCCGTCAACGGGGCTGGCACCGTTGCCCGACGGCTGGGGGAGCTGCACGGTAGGATCGGTTGGGGCAAGGTGCAGGTATACGCGATCTCGATCGCGCTCGGCACCGCCCTCATTGTCTGCGCCTACGCCCTCGGGGGTGTGTGATGCTCTCGCTCGTCACCTTCCTTCCCTTGGTCGGGGCGCTGCTCGTCGCAGCGCTTCCCCGCAGCCTGTCGAAGAACGCCGCGCTCGCCGTGTCGCTCTTGGTTCTCGCCGCTTCCCTCCCACTCTGGTTCGGCTACGACCCGGCGGGCGCTAGCTTTCAGTTCGAGGAGAACATACCGTGGATCGACGGCTTCGGCGTGTCGTACCACATGGGCATCGACGGCGTCAGCCTCTTGCTGGTGTTGCTCACAACGGTGCTGACACCGATCATCGTGCTCGCCGGGTTCTCCGGGGTTGAGCACGGCCACCGCGGGTACTTCGCGCTGATGCTGGCCCTCGAGGGCGCGATGATCGGCACGTTCTGCGCGCTCGACACCTTCCTTTTCTACGTCTTCTGGGAGCTCGTGCTCATCCCGATGTACTTCCTCATCGGCATCTGGGGTGGCCAGCGTCGGATCTACGCGACGGTGAAGTTCTTCATCTACACCGTGGTCGGCTCGCTGCTGATGCTCGTGGCGTTCATCGCGCTCTACACCCTGCAGGCCAGGACCGGCACGCCATCGACCGACCTCGCAGCGTTGATGCAGCTGAAGATCCCGTACACGACGCAGTGTTGGATGTTCCTCTGCTTTGCGCTGGCCTTCGCGATCAAGGTCCCGATGTTTCCGTTTCACACCTGGTTGCCCGATGCGCACGTCGAGGCGCCCACGGGCGGTTCGGTCGTGCTGGCCGGCGTGATGCTGAAGATGGGTACCTACGGATTCTACCGCTTTGCAATGCCGCTTTTTCCGGATGCGGTCCTTAAATTCGGCCCTTGGATGATCGGTCTCGCCGTAATCGGCATCGTCTACGGCGCGCTGGTGGCCATGGTTCAGGACGACGTCAAGAAGCTCGTCGCGTACAGCTCGGTGAGCCACCTTGGTTACTGCATGTTGGGCCTGTTCGCGCTCAACGCCCCCGGGGTCAGCGGCTCGGTGTTCCAGATGATCAACCACGGGATCAGCACCGGCGCGCTGTTCCTCCTCGTCGGGATCCTCTACGAGCGTCGCCACACGCGCATGATCGCCGACTACGGCGGGCTCGCTAAGGTCGTGCCGAAGTTCGCGTTCGTCTTCATGGTGGTCACGTTCAGCTCGATTGGACTTCCCGGGCTCAACGGCTTTGTGGGCGAGTTCCTCGTGTTGCTTGGCGCGTTCCAGTACGCCCCGCTTCCCACGTCGATCGCCATCAGCGGCGTGGTCTTCGGGGCCGCCTACATGCTCTGGTGTTTCCAGCGCATGGTCTTCGGCCCCTTGAAGAACGAGGCCAACGCCCAGTTGGCTGACCTTTCGCCGCGTGAGATGGCCTATCTGGCGCCCCTGCTGCTCGCGATTGTGGTGCTCGGTGTCTATCCGCAGCCGTTCCTCGATCGGATCAACCCCTCTGTCGACCGCTTCGTTGCTCGGTTCGCAGAACACTTCGACGAGACTCCGTATCTTCACGCCGGCCCCGTCCCGTCCTGGGTGACTGCCCCGACGGGCCCGCCGGATCCGTCGTTGCCGGGTCACGCGTCCGGCCACGCGCCTCCGCCGGCGCACTCCACCCACGACGCGAACCACCACGGCGCGAACCACCACGGCGCCGCGCACGAGCCGGTAGCCGCTCCCGTTCCGGGGATCGAGTAAGTCATGCCTACGTTCAACGACCTGTGGCTCGTCTCCCCCTCGCTGCTGCTGTTCTTCGGCGCGCTGGTGATCATGCTCGGCGAGGCCA
>SHYV01000068.1 GCA_009692605.1 Myxococcales bacterium | reverse complement strand
ATGGGGTACAACCCATCGTACCACACGGACTGCGACGGTCTTGGCCCGGACAACTGCCCGGTGGACACTGTGAGTTGGTGGCAGTCTGCGGCGCACGCCAATGCGAAGTCCGACGCGGCGGGCTTGCAGGAGTGCTACACCTGCACGGGGAGCGGTATCGACGTGAAGTGCGCCGTAGGCCCCAACCCTTACGACTGCACCGGCTACCGCCTGCTGACCGAGGCGGCGTGGGAAGGGGCCGCGCGGTGGCGACTGGTACTACGACGCGTACGACGCGACCGTCTCCGTCCGCTACGACGATGCCCCGCGCGTCGGCAACGGCATCCTCGGCTTCCGCCTTGCAAGGTCGATAGTGCCCTGAATCACAATGCCCCCTTTCCTACCACCACGGTAGAACCTCGAGAGATTGAAAGCGGGCCGGCGGGACATCCCTTGAGTTGGGCACCCGGCCGGTTCGGCGCAGGCTTTCGACGGCATCGCGAACAAGGGACCCCATCGTCCTTCGTACGTCACCTGACCTACCCATGACGCGAAGGGTATTCACGCACACCGGGATATGCGCACGGCTCGCCCGAGTAGCCGCTTGACCTCTGCCGACGTGACGCCCGCCCCGGATCTGGGTACCAGCCCTCCGGATCCGACCCGACTGTGGCAGATCCATGGCCGCTATTACGACCTCGAACCCTTCCTGCTCGAACACCCCGGGGGGCGCCGCTTTCTGGAGGTGGTTCGAGGGACCGACTGCACCGCCGTGTTCGAGAGCACGCACCTGCACGACCGCATGCCCAAGGCCATGCTCAAGCGGTTCTATGTGGCTGACAACCCCGCCTACGTCCCAGACTACTCCTGGAAGGAAGACGGCTTCTACCAGACGCTCAAGCGCCGGGTGCAGGAGCACTTTCTCGCGGAGGCCGTCCGACAGGGCGTTCCGAAGGCCGACGCTCGGTTCGCGCATCACGGCACGCCCGCCTTCATCGGGCGGCTGTACGCGATCTGGGCGATCTGGCTCTTGCTCTCCATCGGTGCGATCGGCGGCGGGCTCTGGTGGTGCGCGCTGCCCTGGGGCTTCTTCGCGTTCGCGTTGGGCGGGTACGGGCATGAGGCGATGCACGCCGGGATCTACAAGTCACCGTGGGCGAACCGGCTGTGCGCGCTGACCACGCTTGACCTGCAGGGGCTGTCCTCGTTCGTCTTCACCGCCATCCACGTGCCCTTGCACCACGTGCACTGCAACGTGAAGGACTTGGACCCCGACATCGAGGTCCACTTTCCGCTGGTACGCGAGCGTCCGGAGCAGCCGCTCTATTGGTTCCACCGAATGCAGCCGGTCTACGCGTGGATCTTGTACGTCATCACGCTGCCCGTGCTGTGGTTCAACGACATCGTCACCGTGACCCTCGGCATCTGGTTCGGTCCCTACGGCCGTCTTCGCAAGCCGTACCTCCAGGAGGCGCTGCTCTTTGCGGTCTTCAAGGTGCTCTCGTTCTCGATTTTCTACGTGCTGGTGTTCGCGCTCCACCCGTGGCCCCAGGCGCTCCTTGTCTGGGCACTGATGCTCGGAGGGGGCGGCTTTGCCGTACAGGCCACCTTCGCGTTGAGTCACCAGAACGCGCTCGCGATGAACATCGAGGGGCGAATCTGCCCGCAGAACGGCGACTGGGGGGCGTTGCAAGTGCAGACCACCGTCGACTTCCAGCACGGACACTGGCTGCCCACCACCTTCCTCGGCGGTCTCGGCTACCAGACCGAGCACCACCTGTTCCCGACGCTGTCCTACAGTCGGCTGAAGGAGATCGCGCCGATCGTCCGCCGCACCTGCGAGGAGTTCGGCCTGCCCTACTTCTACGAGCAGACCGCGGCGCGCGCGCTGTGGTCCCACGCACACTTCCTGTACCGGATGTCGCGGCCCGAGCCGGGCACGGTGACCCGGCCCGTCGTTTGACGGCGTGCTGCCGCCCCCCGTCGATCCCTCGTTCCCCGGGCGCTGCCCGCGCTGCCGAATGCCGCCGCGCCTGTGCTTCTGCGGTGAGCTCACCGCGGTGCAGACGCGAACGCGCATCGTCATCGTTCGGCACGCCGCGGAGATCAACAAGACGTCCAACTCGGGGCGCCTCGCTTCGTTGGCGCTCTCGAACAGCCTGCTCGTCGACCACGGCATCGAGGGTCAGGCCCTCGACCTGACCGGCGAGCTGGGCGACCATCCGTTTGTGCTCGCCGCTGGAGCCACCCCGCTGATCGAGTCGCCGGTGGTCAGCACGCTGGTGGTGATCGACAGCACCTGGGCCACCGCGAAGAGCATGCGTTGGCGCA
The DNA here is from genome assembly GCA_009692605.1 of Myxococcales bacterium. Taxonomy (GTDB): domain Bacteria; phylum Myxococcota_A; class UBA796; order UBA796; family SXON01; genus CAIUMM01. The sequence goes on along the minus strand of SHYV01000068.1, from coordinate 20,503 downwards.
TTCCTCCGCTCGCCGATGCGCCAACGCTGAGCCTCGCAGCACCTGAGGTCGCCCCGCTCCGGATGCGCCGCGGCGCCGAACCCGAGCAGATGGCGACCATCGAGGCCATCGCCGCAGCGCTTGAGTTTCTCGGAGAGCCTGAACCCGCCCGGCACCTGCGGCACCTGTTCAAGGCGATGGCCGACCGCCTGCTGCAGCTCAGGGGGTTCGGCATGCCCGAGAAGCGGCGGTCGTGAGGTGCCGGCCGCAGATCAGAACCCGTCGGCGCACAGCGCGGTGTTGTCGTCGTCGTAGTCGAACAGCCCGCCCATCATCACCCCTTGGGCCGCAGAGCTGTCTTGATCGAGCCCGGTGCCGTAGTCGTACTGTCGCCACAGCGCGAAGAAGTGGATCACCTCGGTGTCCGAGAGCGGGTAGTAGATCTCGATCTGGTAGTCCTGATCGAAGCTCTTGCCCTCAGCCTCGTAGACCGCCGGGGCGGTCAGTGAGACGCGGCTGACGAACGCAGCGCCCAACCCACCCTCCGTCGACCCGTCGTCGGTGACATAGCGACCGCCGCCGACGACGTCCTCGTGGTAGGTCGCGCCAAGGACGGTGGCGTCTATGTTGGACTCCCACCCCAGGTGCGACGCCTCCCGCGCGAGGTAGGCGTCCACGTCGGTGGTGTAGGTGCGCTCGTAGGTGTCGTAGCTGCCCGGGTAGAGCTCGTCCTGGTTCAGGTCGATGGTGATGCGCTCGATCTGGTCGAGGCTGCACCCGACGATGGCGGAGATGTAGATGCCCGCAGCGTCGGCCACGTCCCGCGCGGGGTCGATGGTGACCAGCGCCTGCTCGGCGTCCGAGAGATCGCTCAGCGTACCGCTCGACGGCGCGTCCGCGGCGGAGCCCCCGAGCGCGGCGTCGAGGTTGATGGTGGCCGCCACGAAGTCCGGGTCGCCCCCCTCGCTCTCATCGACCGGGCTGGTGCCGTCGTAGTGCTGCCAGTACCAGTGCGCGAGCCCATCGAGGTCCGCCGGGGCGGGCTTGGTGGAGTGACAGGCGACGAGCGGGAGCGCCGCGAGGCCGAACGCGAGATGGTTCATCATGCCACGGATATACACCGCCCCCGCCCCGGTTGTCGCATGTTCCCAGCTCCCGCCCGTCGCCTCGCTCACCCGGCGACCGCGCTTCTCGCGCCCGCGCTCCTGGCGCTCTGGCCCTTACCCGCCCACGCCGCGTCCACGCCCGACTGGGCGGTGGCCGGCGACGAAGCGGCCGAGGTGCTCTCCCGCTACCTTCAGATCGACACCGTCAACCCCGGCGGCAACGAGGACCGCGCCGTCGCCTTTCTGGGCGACCTGCTCGACAAAGAGGGCATCCCGTGGACCTCCTTCCCCTTCGACACCGGCCGCAGCTCTCTAGTCGCGCGGCTCACGGCTCACGGGACGCCCACCGAGCCCCCGCTCTGCCTGCTGAGCCACACCGATGTCGTGCCGAGCGAACCCCAGTTCTGGCCCGCGGACAAGCCGCCCCTCGGCGGGGTCATCGCGGACGGGTATGTCTGGGGCCGTGGGGCCCTCGACATGAAGGGGATGGGCGTGCTCGAACTACAGACCTTGATCCAGCTCAAGCGGCAGGGCGTGGCGCTGAAGCGCGACGTGATCCTGCTCGCGGTGGGGGACGAAGAGGTCGACTCGGGCGGCGTTCGCCAGCTTGTGCGCGACCACTGGGCCGAGATCGGCTGCAGCCAGTCGATCAACGAGGGTGGGCTTGGCCTCAAAGACCTGCTGTTTGACGGACAAACGCTGTACGGGATCTCGGTGGCCGAGAAGGGCATCGCTTGGGTGAAGATGACCGCGTCGGGCCCCGCTGGCCACGGCAGTCGGCCCGACCCGGTTCAGGCGCCGCACGTGCTGGCCCGGGCGGTGCACGTCCTTGAGGGCTACGCGCCCTCGATCCACTGGCATTGGAGCCTGATGGAGCTCTTCCAAAACGTGGGCCGTACGCAGAAGGGCCTCACGCGGCTGGTGCTCTCCAGCCCGGGCCTGACCAAGCTCGCTCTGAAGGGCCGGTTCACGGGCGACCCCGCCACGCGTGCCGTCCTGATCAACACCATCAACCTCACCAACCTCTCCGGTGGAAGCTCACCCAACGTCGTCCCGACCGAAGCAAGCGCCACGTTGGATTGTCGGCTCCTGCCCGGGACGTCGCCCGCCGACATGATGTCGACCCTCCGGACCTTGGTGCCCGACCCGGCGGTCCGGTTCGAGCTGCTGCAGGGCCGAGACTCGAATGAGAGTCCGACGGCGGACACGTTGTACCAGGCGCTCGCAAAGCACGCCGTGACCACAGAGAGCGGCGCGATCCGCTCCGACGCCGTAGCGGGGCCGATCCTGTCGGTCGGGTTCACCGACTCGCTCATCCTTCGCCCGGTCGGCGTACACGCTTACGGGTTCGTTCCGTTCGAGATCGACCTCGACGAGGCCAATACGATGCACGGCCACGGCGAGCGGGTGAGCGTCGAGAACATAAGGAACGGACTACGGATTCTCTACTCGGCGGTGGTCGAGGTGTCGGCGCCCGAGGTGCCGGCGCCCGAGGTGCCGGCGGCGGACGGGCCCGGGTAGGTGCGTGCCCCGGTCGTTGGCGCAGGGGTCAGGTGCCGGTGGAGCTGTACCTGTTCAACCCGAGCCGGTAGAATCCGTAGGCGCCAGCGAGGCAGAGCGCCGCGATGGGCAGGTGCACCCACCCCATGGCGACGCGGCCGAGGAGCGTGCCCGCGGGAATGTAGGCCAGAAAGCCAAGCAGTCCGAGGATGAGCAGCATCCGCACCGGGCGGGGGTACAGCTCGAACGGGTACCTCGCGTAGCTCGCGGCCTGAAAGACCACCCCGACCGCGGTGCCCGAGTGCCGTACATGGAAGCCGAGCGAGGCGAAAACGATGAGGATCGAGGCAAAAACCGCCAACGAGCCGACGACGCCCGGCACGATCAACAGCGCCGACCAGCCGAGCCCGAGCTGGAAGGCGGCCACCCCGAGCGCGGTCATCGCCACGAAACAGCCGGGCAGCTCCTGGCCGGAGACATTGTCTACGATGACGCCGAGCAGCGGGTCGCCTGGGCGCAGGAGCATGCGGTCCAGCTCACCATTCACCAGATACTGCCTATTGAATACCAGCAGGCCAGCGCAGGTGAGGTGCGTGAACGCCACGACCGTCTCCAACCAGGACCAGAGGAAGATGACCTCCCACACGGTCCAACCGACGAGGGTGGGGATGTGATGGAACATCGTGCCGATCATCACGCCGCCCACCGCCAGCACGATCACGTTCCCAAAGACGCTGGTGTAGAAGTCCGCCCGGTACCGCAGCGGGGCGCGCAGCTGCACCCAGGCCCGGCGAGCCGCGGCTCCCGCGATGAGCGTCGATAGCAAAGCGAATGGCGGACTCACCCGCGCGGCCGTACCCCGTTACCGGCAGCGGAGCATGAACGTCATCGTGAACGCCGACGACCTCGGGATGAGCCTCGCGGTGAACGACGCCGTTTTTCGGTCGTTCGACGCTGGCCTCCTGCAGAGCACGAGCGTGCTGGTTCACGGCCCTGCGTTTCGCGACGCCGTCCTGCGCCTCGACGCGCGGCCGGGCCTGCGCGTCGGCCTCCACCTCGACTCCACCGAGTTCGCGCCCACCACGGCGAGCCTGCTCGACACTTGGCGGCTGCAGCTCCGGATCGCGCGCGACGCTGGGCTCGCGCCCACCCACCTCGACTCCCACCATCACGTCCACCTCCGCTGGGCGTCGCTCGGCGCCCTACGCAGGCTGTGCGGCGAGTCAGGCATCCGGCGGGTCCGCGGCCGGTCCCTGGATTTCGGGGCCTCGGTCCGATCGCGGCTCTGGCGCGAGCTCGTAGCGCGCTTCGCCGCCATGCCCGACCACTTCTCGTCCATGGAGCGCACCCTCGCCACCGGCGCGCCGGGGCGGCCCGGCTGGACCGAGGTCATGGTGCACCCAGGCAACCCGCACCACGCGCGGTACGCCCGTGAGATGCTCGCGCTCGCCGATGCGGCGCCCGGCTGGACCCTTGGCAGCTTCGACCACATCGGAGACTCCGGCCACCGGAGCCAGCCGGCCGTCCAGAAGGATAAGGCGCAGCCATGAGCACAGGCATTCCGTCCGTCCCCCGCCCCGTCAACGAGCCCGTCAAGGGCTACCTCCCCGGCACCCCCGAGCGCTCCAGCATCCAGCGGGAGCTCGCGCTGCAAGCGGCCGAGGTGGTCGAGATCCCCTGCGTGATCAACGGGATCGACGTGTACACCGGGAACACCGTCAGCATCACCATGCCGTCCGATCACGGGCACGTGCTCGCCAATGTGCACATGGCCGGACCCGGCGAGGTCGCGCGAGCCGTGGCGGCAGCTGAAGAAGCGCGGGCGGACTGGTCGAACCTGCCGTGGGAGGCCCGCGTCGCCGTCTTCCTGAAAGCGGCGGATCTGCTCGCGGGGCCCTGGCGCGACAAGGTCAACGCCGCGACCATGCTCGGGCAGGCCAAGACGGTGCACCAGGCCGAGATCGACGCCGCCTGCGAACTGGTTGACTTCTGGCGCTTTAACTGCCATTTTTACAAAAATATCCTCGCAGAACAACCGCCGGAGCACTCCCCGGGCGTCTGGAACCGACTGGAGCACCGCCCGCTCGACGGGTTCGTATTCGCGGTCAGCCCGTTCAACTTCACGTCCATCGCCGGGAATCTCCCCACCGCGCCCGCCCTGGTCGGGAACACGGTCATCTGGAAGCCGGCCACTACGTCGGCCGCCTCGTGTTGGCAGCTGGTTCGGCTGCTGCGCGCCGCGGGGCTGCCGGACGGCGTCATCAACGTGCTCTGGGGCCATGGCGCCGAGGTCGCGGCGCCGACCCTCGCTCGGCCCGAGCTTGCCGGCATCCATTTCACCGGATCGACCGGGGTGTTTCAGGGCATGTGGCGTACGGTGGGCGAGAACATCGCGAACTATACGCAGTACCCGCGGATCGTCGGCGAGACGGGCGGCAAGGACTTCATCCTCGCGCACCCGTCGGCCGACCCGCTGGCTCTAGCGGTCGCGATCGTCCGCGGCGGCTTCGAGTACCAGGGCCAGAAGTGCTCGGCCGCCAGCCGGATCTACGTGCCGGACAACCTCTGGCCGGAAGTCCGCGAGCGCACCCGCGCCATGCTCGCCGAGATGAAGCAGGGAGATCCTCGCGACTTCTCGAATTTTGTGTCAGCGGTCATCGACCAGCGCGCGTTCCGGCGCCACGAGCAGTACCTCGAGCTTGCCCGGCACGAGGAGATCGTCGCCGGCGGACACAGCCACTGCGAGACGGGCTGGTACATCGAGCCGACGCTGGTCCGGGTCGCCGACCCACGGTCCCGCCTCATGTCCGAAGAGATCTTCGGGCCGATCGTCTCGGTCTTCGTGTACCCGGAGGCCGAGTGGCGCCACACGCTCCGCGTAGTGGACACCACGAGCCCCTACGCGCTCACCGGCGCGGTGTTCGCCCGCGAGCGCTATGCGATCGACGAGGCCACGCGGGCGCTGCGAGGGGCCGCAGGGAACTTCTACGTGAACGACAAGCCCACCGGCGCAGTGGTCGGGCAGCAGCCGTTTGGCGGTGGGCGCGCCAGCGGGACCAACGACAAGGCCGGAGCGCCGCACAACCTGCTGCGTTGGATCTCGCCGCGGACCATCAAAGAGACGTTCGTGCCTCCGACCGACTGGCGCTACGGGTTCCTCGGGTCCTGACACTCGGGGAGTCCCCGTTTCAGTCCGGGCAGGTGTAGGAAGGTGCGGAGACGTGATGCCGCACGACGCGAATACAGGTGTGTGGGAAGGTGATCGGGTATTATCCCACACCCGTCTGGAGCCCCCCGGTGTCGCTGCCTTGGTTGCCTCGTCTCTTGTCCGTGTTGGTGCTGAGCGCCTGTGTGGGCGACGGATCCTCGTCCAAGCCGTCCAACCTGGACGAGGATGGCGACGGGTACTCACCGGCCGATGGAGACTGTGATGAGACGGACGCCGGCGTGCACCCCGACGCGGACGACCTCCCGTACGATGGCGTCGACACCGACTGCGGCGGCGGGAGCGACAACGACGCCGATGGTGACGGCTCAGACGACGTAGCGCACGGGGGCGACGACTGCGACGACGCGGCAGCGGCGGTCCATCCAGGCGCCGCAGAGGACTGGGCCGACGGCGTGGATCAGGACTGCGACGGGGTCGCCGACCTCCAGTCTTCCGCCTGCGATGCGGACATCGTGGTGACGCTCGCCGATGGCGAGGAGGTGCGCCTCGACCTGTGCGGGGAGTGGAGCCTTGACGCGGAGCGCCAGGCCTCAAGCGGCGAATTGCAGGGGTACGGCGTCGTCCTGCAGAGCGGGGAGCCGGGCGCCGAGTGCCACATCGCGCTCCGTCAGTCCGGGGTGTGCGGACCCGGGTACTACCGCCTCGGCGGCGAGGACGCGGGGCTTGAGGTGGTAGCGGTCGGCTGTGAGGGCTTCGAGCCGCCGTACGACACGACGCTGCCTGCGGGCTCAGGCTTTGTCCGGCTCGACACCGCGTACGCCGAAGCGGGGGCGGACGGGGCGCCGGCCGAGGTCACTCTGGTCGGCGAGGTCGCCGGAGCGGTGGCGGGCGGGGTGTACATCACGGGGACGTTCACGCTGGCCGCTACGGTTCCGGTCGATGATGGGGAAGCGGCTGGGTGTGTGGCGGTAGACCCGGACGCAGACGGGGATGGGGACGCGTCGGCCGAGTTCGACGGGGGCGACTGCGCCCCGGACGACCCCGACACCTTTCGCGGCGCGGCGGAGCTGGAGTCGGCGTTCTCCTGCATGACCGACCGCGATCAAGACGGCTACGGCACCGACGATCCGGCGAGCGACGATCCGGCGAGCGACGCCGTGGCGGGGACCGACTGCGACGACGCGGCGCCATCCACCCACCCGGCAGCCACCGAAGTGTGCGATGCGCTGGACGCGGACGAGGACTGCGACGGGGCGCATGGCGAGGCGGACACCTCTCTGGACCCGACCTCGGTCCTGACTTGGTACCTCGACCGCGACGCGGACGGGTACGGCACCGACGCGATCACCAAGGAGTCATGCGCCGCCCCGTTCGGCTACGTCGCAGACGCGACGGACTGCGACGATTCGGACGCCGCCGTGTCCCCCGCTGCGATGGAGATCTGCGACGTCGCGGACACCGACGAGGACTGCGACGGGGCCATGGACGATGCGGACTCTGACGTCGATTCGAGCACGTTCCGTGACTGGTACACCGACGCAGACCGCGACGGCTACGGCACCGGGTTGGCGTCGGCCGCGTGTGATGCCGCCGGGGACCAAACGGCCAGCGAGGCGACCGACTGCGACGACACCAACGCGTCGGCCTCCCCCGGAGGCCGCGAGGTGTGCGACGCCGCGGACGCCGACGAAGACTGCGACGGCACGGCGGACGACGCGGACAGCTCGGCGTCCCCGGCGTCACGGTCGACCTACTACGGTGACGCGGATGCCGACGGCTACGGCGCCGGCGCGCCAAGCGCCCGCTGCGACGCAGGGGGAGGCTACACCGTCTCCTCCGCGACCGACTGCGACGACGCCGACGCGACGGTGAACCCCGGCGGGGCCGAGGTGTGTGACGAAGCGGACGCCGACGAGGACTGCGATGGCGCGATGGACGACGACGACGGGAGCCTCGACCTCTCGACGACAAGCCTGTACTACCGGGACGCCGATGGCGACGAATGGGCGCCCTCCACCGCGGCCAGCCTCTCCCTCTGCGATCCGAGCGGCCTGTACCGGGCCCCCGATCTCGGTGACTGCGACGACACCGACGCCGCCGTCTCGCCAGACGCCGCCGAGGTGTGCGACGTCGACGACGTGGACGAAGACTGCGACGGCCTGTCGGACGACGACGACTCCAGCCGGCTCGGCAGCTCCACCAGCCCCTGGTACGCCGACGGCGACGGCGACGGCTCCGGGGACGCCACCCGAAGCGCCGGCTCCTGCGACGGCTCCGCCACCTACAGCGCCACGACGGGAGACGACTGCGACGACACAAACGCCGCCGTGAATCCGCTGGAGGACGAGATCTGCGACGCCGCGAACGTGGACGAGGACTGCGACGAGCGCGCGGACGACGCCGACTCGGGTCGGCTCGCCAGCTCCACGAGCACCTGGTACCGTGACGCGGACGGCGACGGCTATGGCGCTGGTGCCGGGCTGGCGTCCTGCGATGCAGGGGCGACCGCCGGATACACCTCGACCACCGCCTCCGACTGTGACGACGGCACCGCCTCGGTGAGCCCCATCGCCGCCGAGGTGTGCGACGCGTCCGACACCGACGAGGACTGCGACGGTCGCGCCGACGATCTGGACAGCTCCACCTCCACAACGTCGAAGACAAGGTACTACGCGGACAGTGACTCCGACGGATTCGGTCGGTCCACGGATGCGGGGGCATTGGCCTGCGCGGCTAGCCTGTCCCGCTCCGCCACCAACGCCAGTGACTGCGACGACAGCTCCAGCGGCGTCAGCCCAGCAGACACCGAGGTGTGCGACAACGCCGACACCGACGAGGACTGCGACGGCCTCTCCGATGACGACGACAGCAGCGCCTCCGCCGCCAGCCGCCTCACCTGGTACACCGACGCGGACAGTGACGGCTACGGCGACCCCTCACTCGGCGGCGCCGCCTCGTGCGACGGGACCGCCACCCGGACGACCCGCGATGGGACCGACTGCGACGACGCCCTCGCCACCGTCAACCCAGCCGCGACCGAGATCTGGTACGACGGAGTCGACCGCGACTGCGACGCTGGGTCCGACTACGATCAGGACGCGGACGGCCACGAGGTCGACGTCTACGGCGGGGACGACTGCGACGACGTGGACCCCGACGTCAGCCCCTCCGAGGCCGAGGTCTGGTACGACGGGGTCGACCGCGACTGCGACGCTGGGTCCGACTACGACCAGGACGCCGATGGCCACGACAGCGAGGACTACGGCGGTACCGACTGCGAGGACACCGAAGCGAGCGCATACCCGGGCCACCCCGAGATCTGGTACGACGGGCTCGACGGCGACTGCGACGGCGGCTCGGACTACGATCAGGACGGCGACGGCTACGCCACCGACGCCGACTGCGACGACACCGACGCCGCCAGCTCACCGGTCGGGACGGAGGCATGGTTCGACGCCGCCGACTCGGACTGCGACGGCTATGACGAGCGCATCGCGCTCCGCTCGGCCGACGTGACGATCACCGGCGCGGCGGCGAGCCACCAGAGCGGCTTTCCCCGCACCGGCGGCGATCTGAACGGCGACGGATACGCCGACCTCGTGGTCAGCTCGGCCAACGGCACCGGCACCTACGGCAGCCACAGCGTGCTGTACGGTCCGATCAGCGCCGACCTGTCGCTGTCGAGCATCACCGACGTCGTGAACGTCAACTCCGGCACCGGCGCTGGCCACATCGGCGCGATCGTCACCGATACCAACCTCGATGGCGTAGACGACTACCTGATCGGCCACAACGGCGGCTTCATGAATACGAGCTACGCCTACCTGCTGCTTGGGCCGATCACCGGGTCCACCACCGTGTCCTCGGCGCTCACCCTCAGCGCGGACCGCGGATCGCGGCTCGGCGGGTACTATTTCGGCCAGTCGGTCTCCGACGGCGGCGACGTCGATGATGATGGCTACGGCGACTTTGTCGTCGGCGCTCCGTGGGGCGACTATGGCTGCACCGCCGTGGAGGAGAGCAGCTACACCGACTACCACTGCGGCAATGCGTTCATCTTCTACGGGCCGCTGGCGGCCAGCGCGAGCGTGAGCTCGACCGGCGCTGACGCGGTCCTCGTCGGCACCCGTGGCACCACTGACCTTAGCCTGAACGAGCAGATCGGCATCGAGGTCACCGGGGGCGGAGATCTCAACGGCGACGGGTACTCCGACGTCGGAGTGGCGGGCACGCTCGCCGATTACGGGGGCACCAACGCCGGGGTGGTGTGGATCCACAACGGTCCGCTCTCGGGGTCGGTGGCGGTCACCACCGGCGACGCCTCCATCCGCGGCGACACCGCAGGCGATCAGCTTGGCACCAGCTTGACCCTACAAGGGGACGTCGACGGCGACGGGTACTCCGACCTCGCCGTGGGCGCGCCCTACGCGGACGAAGGCGGGACCGACGCCGGCGCCGCCTACCTGTACTACGGGCCGGTGGCGGGGACGCTCGGGGCCGCCACCGCGGATCTGGTGCTCTACGGAGCGGCCGCAGGAGACTACGCGGGCTCCGCGGTGAGCTTCGTCGAGAACATCGACGGAGACGGCGCGGGGGCGGTCGTGGTCTCGGCGCCCTACAACGACGCAGCGGGCTCCTCCGCCGGCGCTCTGTACGTGCTCGCCCAGCCCGGGTTCGGCACATTCAGCCTCGACGACGCCGCGGCCACCCTGCTGACCGGCAAGAACCCGAGCGACCTCGCGGGCTCCCCGGCGGGCGGGGCCGATCTGGACGGAGACGGCGACGGCGACCTCGCCGTGGGCGTGTACTCCGACGACCTCGAGGACTCCAACGCCGGAGCCGTTTTTCTCCTCTTCGGAGATCGCTGAACCATGATCCTCACGACCCTCCTCTTCCTGACTGCGTGCACCGGAAAGCCTGACGACGACGTCGCGGACTGCAGCAGCTCATCGAGCTGTGACACCGCCCTGCCCCTGGTGGACACCGACGGAGACGGGTCTCCCGACGACGAGGACTGCGACGACGCGGACCCCACCATCTACCCGGGCGCCGAGGAGATCTGGGAGGACGGGGTCGATCAGGACTGTGACGGCGTGGCTGACGCCGCGGACGCCTCGTGCAGCGCGGACCTCGCGGTCACGCTGCCGGACGGCAGCGAAGCCGCGATCGACGGCTGCGTCTCCTGGTCGCTCGTCACCACCTTCGAGTACGACCCCGACGACCCGCCCGAAGTGGGGACCTATAGGCTGACGCTCGGGGCCACCAACGATGACGGCTTCGAGTGCAACGTCACCCTGATTCAGGACGGGGTCTGCGGCGAGGGCTACTACGATCAGGGCGGGGGCGGCGGCACCGTCACCGCCGTGCTGGTCGACTGCGCCGGCGTGGCGGACGCCTACGAAGGCCGGGTCGAGGTCGCGCAAGGCTACGTGCACCTGACCGAGGTCGCGGCGGGCGATGTGCCCGGGAGCTTCGTCGGGCAGCCTCTCACCGTGCATTTGGCGGGCGAGATCCACGTGCGGTCGGAGAGCGGGTACGCGATCAGCGGGGGCTTCGACGTCTCGGTCGAGCAGATCGCGGGTGACTCGGAGGAGCAGGCGACCTGCCTCGGGCACGACGCAGACCTCGACGACGACGGACAGGTGTCCGAGGCGTACGAAGGGAACGACTGCGACGACGGGGACCCGTCGACCTTCGCCGGTGCGGCCGACCTCGAGTCGCCCTTCGTCTGCATGACCGACGCCGACGCCGATGGATGGGGGGACGCCGGACCGGCCGACGGGGTGACCGCGGGCACCGACTGTGACGACGCCGCACCGACCACCTTTCCCGGCTCCGCCGAGGCGGAGGATGCGTCCGCGTGCATGACGGACGTGGACGGCGACGGTTGGGGGGACGGCTCCCCCACCGGTTCGGCCTCCGCAGGCAGCGACTGCGACGACGCCGACGCGGCGGCCTACCCGGGCGCCGCCGCCGCCGAGGATCCCGAAGCCTGCACCACCGACCTCGATGGCGACGGCTGGGGCTCGTCGCGCCCGGAACCTGGAGTCGACGCCGGAGCGGACTGCAATGACGGGGACGCCACCCGGTCGCCGGACGCGGTGGAGGTGTGCGACGACATCGACAACGACTGCGACCGCCGCACTGACGACGACGACGACGACGTGGACCCCGCCAGCGCCTCGACCTGGTACGCCGATACCGACCGCGACAGCTACGGCGACGCGGGCGCGAGCACCGTCGCCTGCGAAAGCCCGAGCAACTACGTCGCGGACCGAACGGACTGCGACGACTCGCACGCCTCCGCGCACCCCGGTGGGACCGAGGTGTGTGACGCCGACGACACCGACGAGGACTGCGATGGCGACGCGGACGACGCGGACGCCTCGGTCACCGCCTCGACCCGCACCGACTGGTACGCCGATGCGGACGACGACGGATACGGCGACGCGGACAGCGCGAAGAGCCAGTGCGAAGACCCCACGGTGGAGCCCGACGCTTACGTCACCAACAGCAGGGACTGCGACGACACCGACGCCGCTGCCAACCCCGGAGAGGCGGAGGTGTGCGACGACGCCGATCTGGACGAGGACTGCGACGGCGACGCCGACGACGAAGACTCCAGCGTGAGCGGCCGCTCCATCTGGTACCTTGACGCGGACTACGACGGGTACGGCGCAGGCACCGGCAGCATCGGGTGCGAAGACCCCTCCACCACGGCCACCTGGTACACCATGATCCGCACCGACTGCGATGACGCAGACGACACGGTGAGCCCGGACGCCACCGAGGTGTGCGACGCCGCGAACGCGGACGAGGACTGCGACGGAGCCGCGGACGACGCGGACACCAGCGCGTCGACGGCGACGATGTCGCGCTACTATCCCGACGCGGACGGGGACGATTACGGCGACGACGCCAGCGCAGGTACGCTCCTCTGCGATGTGTCCGCCGCCTGGGCGACCACCGACTCCAGCGACTGCGACGACGCCAACGCCGGCTCGAACCCCAGCAAGATCGAGGTGTGCGACGCGTCGAACGCGGACGAGGACTGCGACGGCCTCGCCGACGACGCGGATCCGGGCGTCGCCTCGTCGACGCTCACCCGATGGTATGCCGACGCCGACGCCGACGGCTACGGGGACGATGCCGACTCCGGCGCGCTGCGCTGCGACGCCTCGGGGACCGCCACCGCCACGTCCGCCACCGACTGCGACGACGCGAGCGCCAGCGTTCGACCCGGCGCGACGGAGGTATGCGACCTCGCCAGCACCGACGAAGACTGCGACGGGGTCGCGGACGACGCCGACAGCAGCACCTCCCTCTCCACGAAGACGCGCTACTACCCGGACAGCGATGGGGACCGCTACGGCGCGTCGACCAGCTCCGGCTCGGCCCTCTGCTCGGCCACCACCAGCTACTCCGTGACCAACGCATCGGACTGCAACGACGGCAGCTCCGGCGTGCACCCGGCCGCCACCGAGGTGTGTGACAGCTCCAACACCGACGAGAACTGCAGCGGCACGGCCGACGACAGCGACGCCAGCGCATCGATGAGCACCAAGACCCGGTTCTACCCAGACGCGGACCTGGACACCTACGGCGCGGACACCTCCGGCGGCTCGCTGCGCTGCGACGCGAACGCATCCTGGCCGGTGACCGACCACACCGACTGCAACGACACCACCGTCACGATCAGCCCCGCCGACACCGAGATCTGCGATGGCGCCAACACCGACGAAGACTGCGACGGCGCCGCCGACAACGACGACACCAGCGCGGCGAGCTCCGGGCGCGCCACCTGGTACGTCGACGCCGACGAAGACGGCTACGGGGACGAGACCGACGCCGGTACCGCGCTGTGCGACGATCCGTCCACCGCTGCCGGGGTCTGGGTGACCGATGACACCGACTGCGACGACGGGGACGTCAATCGGAGCCCGGGAGAGACCGAAGCGAGCTTCGACGGCACCGACTCGGACTGCGACGACTGGGACTACAACGTCGCCCAGGACTACGCTGACGGGTACTACGTAGGCGGCAGCGAAGACAGCCTTGGCACCGGGAGCGCTTCGGCTGGCGACTACAACGGCGACGGCTACCCCGACCTCATCGCCTCGACCGTGCGGTACTACTCGGCGAGGTACTACGGCGGCGCCTGGCTCCAGCTTGGGCCGGGGGCATCCTCGGGCGTGTCGATCTCGACCGGGGCCACGCTCTCCGTGACCGGAAGCGCCACCAACACCTCGATGGGCACCTGGGTGAGCGGCCTCGGCGATCTGAACGACGACGGCTTCGACGACGTCGGTGTCAGCGCAGGGGCGGCCGACCGCATCTACTTGTACTACGGCCCGACCTCCGGCTCGTACACCGACGCGACCGCGACCACCACCCTCACGCAGGTGGCCAGCGGCGACGGGATCGACACCCTGTTTGGCGCCGCCGGCGACCTGACCGGCGATGGCATCGACGACATGTTCATCGGCGCCGCCGGCGTCGATACCAACGGCACCGACGCCGGCGCTGTCTACATCATGGACGGCCCGGTGACCTCCGGGAGCGTATCCGGCGCACACGCCACGATCCTCGGCCAGCGCAGCCCCGACGCCGCGGGTCGCTACGCCTCTGACGCGGGTGACGTCGATGGGGACGGCTACGACGACCTGTGGGTGGCCAGCTACATGCGCAACACCGGCTCGACCTACGCGGGCGCGGTCTACCTCGTCCACGGGCCGCTCTCCGGCACGTCCTCGCTGGCCACAGCCGACGCCACGATCAACGGCGAGGCGGCGAGCGAGTATTTCGGTACGAACGTCCACTCGGCGGGAGACATCGACGAGGACGGAAACCCCGACGTGCTCATCGGAAATGCTGCGGGCGAGTGGTCGCTGTTCTTCGGCCCGCTCTCCGGCACCTACACCGCCTCAACCGCGGATATCTCCCTGTACGGCGACGCCGGTGGGCTAAGCGACGTCGTGGCTCCGGGCGACATGAACGGCGACGGCGTACCCGACCTGTTCATCGGCGAAGCCAACGCTCAGGCGGCCTACGCGCTCCTCGGCCCCATCACGGCCGACATCGCGCCGGACGACGATTTCGCGCGCTACAACCGGTGGCTTGGCATCACGACCTACGGTGTGGACAGCACCGGCGCCCGTGTCCACGCGTTCGGCGACCTCGACGGGGACGGCATGATGGACGCCGGCTTCACCGCTCCAGGCGACGACAACGGCGGAAACTCCTCCGGCGGGCTCTACCTCGTCCACGGCAGGTGAGGCCGGCGGCCCCAAAGGGGGGCCCCGCGCGGGATCAGAACCCGGCCTGCATGCTCAGCATGACCCCGTGGGTCTCGTCCCCGACCTCGGGCTGGATGCGCTGGTAGGCCAGCGCGGCCGAGACCTTCGGAAGGAAATCGTGGTGCACCCCAGCGAGAATCTTCATGGAGGAGTCCCCTGACGCCGAGGAGTCGGCGTCGAACCGATCGACCCTGAGCACGAGGCCGCCCACCTCAGGCACGCTGGGCGACACGGTGACCGAGAGCCCGCCGCTGCTCACTCCGCCGGTCATCTTCGCGGCGTACTCCGCCCATGCGCGCACGTACGGGACCTTCACGCCGATGGCGCCGACCGCTACGGTCACCCCGTCGGCCCCTTCGGTGCCCGGCAGCGAGTAGGACACGTACCCGGTGATCGGCAACGCCAGCGTGGTGCTCTTGGACAGCGGGTCGACGCTCACCCGGGCGGTCCCCGTCTTCCCGGCGTCGATCTCCGGCTTGGAGAAGCCCTCCCCGTTGAGGAGCGCGCCGTGCCAGCTGACGAGGCCTCCGCCGACCTCACCCTGCGCGTTTACGCCGATGTCCGCGGTGGTCTGGAGCTTTTGCTCGTCTGCGAACATCTTGGAGATGTACCGGCCGCCGATGAAGCTCTCGGCGTAGGGCACGTAGCCGGTGTCCACCACGCCGAACCGGGCCTTGATGACCTTGCCGCTGGCGGCCTCGAGCCACGCGTTCTTAAGGAAAATCCGGTATCGGGTGTCGGCAGCGACGTCGTCGAGCCGGCCCGCGTCGAGCAGCACCTTGACTGAGAGGTGCTCGCTCACCTGCGAATGGGCGCCGAGGTAGGCACGGTCGAGCTCAAACGAGTTGGCGTGGTCGGCCGCGACGTCCAGCGTATAGCCGTAGTGGGCGTACACCAGGGCGTTCACGGTCACCACCGGGAGCGCCGGCTTGGAGTCGCCGTCGGCGGCGTGGACGGAGGTCGAGAGGGCGAGCGCGAGCAGGAGGGACACGGGCAACTCGGGGTGGGTGTCCGCGCCCCCTAACGCCGCTTCGTCTTCACTGACCATGTGAACGCGAAGCGGCTCACCTCTTGTCCATCGGCGGCGGTGCCGACGGTATGGTTCACGAACGTCTGGGCTTGTCCTGTCTCTTTTGCCGCCGCGATGGCGGAGAATACAACATCGCCCTCCTCGCAGACGAAGGTCGCCCGGGAGGTCGCTTTCTTGCCGAAGCTCCCCTCCATGCCGGTGATCAGTAACGAGATTGGCACACCAGCGTCTTCGATGGCGAGCAGGCCGAGCGCGCCCGTCGATAGCTCGGCCGCCATGGCCTGAGCGGCAAAATAGGTAGAGCGAAAGGGATTTTGGCTGCGCCACCCGTAGGGGACGGAGGTGACGCAGCGGTTGGGCTGGAGCTCGTGAAGCCGCACGCCTACGAACAGGGCGGCGGGCAGCTTCCAGACCGACCACGCTGCGAAGAGCAGGGGCTGGCTGACCCGGGCCTGCAGCTTGGCCGCGGAGGGCGAGAGGGTGCGCTGCGGGGTCACGGCCGCCACTTCCGGTGGGCGGCGTACGCACCGTCGCTCTTCCCTGGGCTCGGGTGCTCGTCCAGCCGCTCTGCGAGCCATTGCATCCACTCGCCGTACGAGACTCCCATCTCCTTGCGCCTCACCTCGACGTGCGGACGCACCCTCCGCCAGCTCTGGCGAACGTAGCCTCCCATGAGGTCGTCCACGAGGTGGAGCGAGACGATGCGATGGAAGACCAGAACGCCTAGGCACTCGAAGACGTGGCTGAGCGACAGCACCGCCGCGCCCACTTCGGGGTCCTCGCTGACGAGCAGCGGATCGGCGTGATCGGGCAGCTGCATCACGTCCCTCACGCTGCGGGTGAACTCCGCGGTGAGCATCGCGTGCCCCAGGTCGGTCGACGTGAACAGCGCGCGTGTCTTCCCCATCTCGCGGATCTGCAGGCTGCCGAACAGCACAGCCACCCCCACAGCAAAAGCGCTGGCGATGTCTGCCATGATCGCGAGTTGCATGGTCCAGCGTTCTCGGGTTCGACTACTGGTCGCCACTCTTCGGAAGCGCACCGACCGGCACACGGGCCATGCCCATCATGTGCTTCATCGTCTCCTGCATATTCTCGGGAGAGCCGTCGAGGAAGATGATGTTGCCCTTGCCATACTCGGCGAAGTGCTTGATCGACTCGGTCCACATCGAGAACAGGATGAAGCTCACGTCGAGGTTGGCCTTCGCCATCTCGGCGGCGGCCTCGGTCATGCCCTTGGCGACCTCGCCCCGGAACAACGCGATGCCCTGCCCCCGGAGCTGGGCCGCCTGCCGTTCTGCTTCGGCTGCGATCTTGATCGCGTTGCCCTCCGCCTCGGCACCCTTGGTCTTGGTGATCAGCAGCGCCTGACCTTCGTTCTCGGCGGCGGCCTTGAGGTTCGACGACGCGACGACCTTTGCCATCGAGCGGGAGATCTCCTCGTCAAAGCCGATGTCGTTGATCTGAAGATCGATCAAGTGGTAACCCCAGCTGGCGAGGGCCTGGTCGAGCTGGTCCTTGACCGAGTCGATGATCTCGCGACGGAGCGCGAGGATCTCGGCCTGCTTCTTGGTGGCGACGAAGGCGCGGACCGACCCCTCGACCGAGCGGGTCAGGGCGATCATGAAAGAGCGCTCATCCACGAACTTGAACGCGACGTTGAGGATCGTCTCCTCATCGGAGTTCAGCACCGAGTAGAGCAGCATCGCCTTGAAGTGCACGTTGGCCTGATCGAAGGTGATCGCCTGAAAATTGAGCTCAACCGACTGGTTCTGCAGCGACAGCCGCTTTGCCGAGGCCTCGATGATCGGGAGCTTGAAGTTCAACCCCGCGCGCTGGACGCGAGCGAACTTGCCGAACCGGGTGAGCACCACGGCCGTCCCCTGTCCCACGACGTTGAAACACCCGAAAAACAGGATGACGCAGAAGAAGCCGGCCATCATGATGAAGGCGACGAGAATGAGTTCCATGGACGCTCCGAGAGAGGCTTTGGGCTAACCGATGCGGCGGTTCATGGCTCGGATTTCCCGCTACCTCCGCTCCACCCGCCCCATCGCCCCGGCCAGCATCGCGGCCACCGCGTAGGCCCCGAGCGCGACGCCGAACCCGAAGCTGTAGCCCCACATCCGAGCCACGAGCACGGTCCCGAGGCTCGCCACGACCGACATCCAGCCGTTGATCGCCCACGCCCACGGCACCAGCGGGCGCGCGAGGTCGGGCAAGGCGCGCATGCCCATCGGGAAGGGCATGCCCATCACAAAGCCCAGCGGCAGCAGCAGCACCCCGGTCACCACGCACCGCGCGACCAGCGGCCAGGTGAGCGCCACGGCGTGCAGCATCGGCGGGACCAGAAACGCCTGGATGGCCCCGAGCGCCACGACCGCGATCAGCACCCAGCGCAGCTTAGCGAACGGGACACGCTCCGCCACGATGCTCCCCACCCCGGACGACACCAGCATCGCCAGCACCACCACCGTGATCGCGTAGGTAGGGTGCCCAACGAACAGGACCAGCGCGTGGATGAGCACGGTCTCCACGGCGAGGTAGCCGTACCCAAGGCAAGCGACGTAGGCGAGCGCGGCGCCTGCTCCGCGCAGCGCTGCGACCTCGCTCCGCCCCTTCAAGGCCCAGGGCACGGCGAGCAGCAGCGCTCCGGCGGCGAGGACAACCGCGCACTGCACCACGATCGAGCGCCACATCACCGCCAGAGGCTTCTCGGTCTCGCCGCTGGCGTGCGTCCATGCCGCCTTCAGCGTCGCGGCCACGATGGTCGGGCTGTCCTGGTAGGGGTGGTCGTCGGTCATCGGCCGCTCGCCCATCACCTGCTTCCACGCACGGCTCGGGCCGGTCGCCGCCGGGTCGAGCGTGAGCTGGAGCCCAAATTTCTCCACGACCGCCACTAGCGCGAGGTGCTCGGCCTCGGTCCATGCCCGGGGACGGGCGAGCATCACCGTGTTGGTCCCCTGCACGAAGGCGACGTTGCGCCAGGGGTCCGCCACACCCTGTCCGACCAACGATGCGACACAGGCGCGGACAATCTCGTCGGTCTGCGTGCCCTTGCCGAACGACAGCACGCCGTTCGGCGTCAGGTGGGCGAAGTAGTCGTCGAACGCCTCGCGGGTCTCGAGCAGCGCCGGCGACCAGACGTTGGAGAGCAGACCCGCCGAGGACCACAGGTTCGCGTGGACCATCTGGATGACGTCGAACTTCTCTTCGGCCCGCAGGATGGCGGCGCGCCCGTCCGAATGGACCCGCACGGTGTCGCCGTGGGTGTACGGGTTGACGTCGTTGTCCGGCCAGCGGGTCGCGACGATGTCGAAGATCTCGGACGCGATGTCGACCGCGGCGATGTGCGTGTGGCCGTAGGACTGCGCGACGGCGACGTCGGGACCGGCCGACGCGGCGAGGATCGCTCCATGGGTGGTCGGCGGGACCAGCTGCCAGACCATCGACCGGTTGGCGCCGCGGGCATGTCGGGCCACGTCGGCTGCGCTCCGTACGACCTCCGAGGCCGAGGTGTTGTCGAGCAGTACGAACGCGCGGCCCGGCCGCTCCAGGACGGAGAGCCGGGTCAGCGGGGTCCACAGGGTGGACACGATCTCGGACTCTGCAAAACCCGCAGCGTGGCGGATCCTGAGCACGTCGGTGTTCAGGGAGACGCCAAGCATCACGAGGCTCCCGAGCCCCACCACCGCCGAGGCCAGGAGCGCCGGGGCCAGGGGCGCCGGGGCCAGGAGCGGGGCGGCGCTGGGCCCCGCGTCGGGGGTCGCCGCAACCCGAGCGAGCCAGAACGCGGACAGGGCACAGGCCGCGATGACCATGAACACGACGTCGGGCCCGGCGAGCGCGCCCAGCAGCGGAAGGAACACCGCCGCCCCTGCTGCGGCACCCAACAGATCCGCAGCGTACAACCTTGCGATATCTTCCTTTCGACGCTGAAAGAGCCCAGCGAACACCAGCCCGGCGCAGCCGAACGGCGCAGCGAGGATGGGCAGCAACGCCGCGAACCACCACGGGTTGAGCAGGTCGTCCTTGATGAACGAGCGGTCCTGATAGCCCTCCGGGGGGGTCTCCAGCACCCGCAGCACGGGAAAGTGGAGGACCGCCAACACGGCCACGAGGGTGAGCGCGGCCTGCAACAGCGAGAGCTCTGCCAGCCGGCGCTCCAGCCCCTGCTCGGGTACCAGTGATGGGCGCAGGTGCTGGGCGAGCGCGCCGGCCGCGATGCCACACAGCGCGAGCGCCAACGCGAGGTGCGCGAAGTCCGCGAACAGCACCACCGCGAAGAGCCGCGTCAGGAGCAGCTCGTAGAGGAGCAGCGCGAAGGACAGCAAGAACGCCGCTCCCGCCAGCGGGGCGAGAGGCGCGCGGGGAACGGGGGCGGGGGGGGCGGGGGGCGCAGCGGCGGAGGGCGCAGCGGCGG
>SHYV01000067.1 GCA_009692605.1 Myxococcales bacterium | reverse complement strand
GGCGAACTCTTGCCAGAACGCGGGGTCGCCGATGCTGAGGGCGAGCTCCAGCCCCTGGCGGACGGTCGCGATGTCGGTGTGCCCCAGGAGCTTGCGCAGGGCGGCGAGCTGGGCGCGGGTCACGCTGGTGGTGGACAAGGTGAGATTCCCCGGTGGATGACGGCGGGAGTATTCCGAGCGCCAGCGTCAACGTGGGCTGGATCAGCGAATGCTGTACGGGTGGGCGCGGCTCTACAGCGAGCAACTCACGCGGGAGGCTGAATACCACCATCTCCGCCCCGTCGTGAGCATCTGGATCTGCGAGCAGGACGCCATCCCGAAAGCCGAGAAGGCCAACTTGCGGTTCCAGTTGCAGGAGATGGACGAGCGCTTCGCCTTGCACGACGACATCCGGTTCGAGCTGGTCCAACTCTCGCGCGTTCGGGCAGCGCGAGTGGCGGCGCAAGCGGTGGCCGCGGCGGCGGAAGCGGCGGCGGAAGCGGCCGAAGCGGCCCTCTCTATGAAGCAAGCTGAGATCGAGTCGCTCCGGGCCCAACTCGCCGCGGCGCTCGCCGAGCGCAGTCGCCAAGAGTAGCGCAGCCCGTACGGAGGGCAGATTTCGCCCGTTGGTGGTCGACAACACAGCTGTGTCCGACTACTTCGAATGCGTCGCCGGCTTCTTCAACGCTCAGAACTGCACGGACCTCGACGAGTACTCCCGGACACGAGCACGCTGAAGCGGTCCTCGTCGAAGACGACCACGCACACCAGCACGACGAGCACGATGGAGTGAGGTGCGTCGAGCTCGTCGGGGGCGTAGTCCTGACGCGTCTCGCCCGCGCCGACGAGGCCAGATCTGCCGAGGGTGGGATGAACGTGCCGCCCGAGGGATCGGGCGGCGGGATGGGACACCTCCCCCCGACCTCTCGCCATCGGCCCCCAGTCACGGAACGTGCGTGCGGTTGCCGGTCCCGCTAAAGCCACCGTCATGATGAACTGCGACCCCCTGATCACCGAAGCGCAAATCGCAGACCGCATGCCCACGCTCGCGGCGGAGATCGCCGCGGCGCTGCCGGAGGGCGCTGGGTCACCCGATGGCAGGCTAATCGTGGTCGGCCCGCTCAAGGGCTGCCTGGTCTTCATGGCCGACCTGTCGCGGGCACTGTGGAAGGTTGGAGTGGGCCACGACTACGACTTCATGCGGCTC
Organism: Myxococcales bacterium; assembly: GCA_009692605.1. Classification (GTDB taxonomy): domain Bacteria; phylum Myxococcota_A; class UBA796; order UBA796; family SXON01; genus CAIUMM01. Next base: position 21,885 of record SHYV01000067.1, on the reverse strand, counting down.
GCGAGCTACGCCGGCGGCACCGAGTCCAGCGGCGAGGTGCGCATGGAGAGTGACCTCATCCACGCCGTAGAGGGACGTCCGGTGCTCCTGGTCGACGACATCTGCGACACCGGCCGCACCCTCACCTTCGCGCGCGCCCACCTGCTCGCTCGAGGGGCGACCAGCGTGACCACGTCGGTGCTGATGGACAAGCCGGCCCGCCGCGTGGTGAGGATGGACGTGGACCATGTAGGGTTCACGATCCCGGATGCGTTCGTCGTTGGCTACGGATGCGACCTCGCCGAAGCGTGGCGCGGGCTGCCCTACATCGGCGTGCTCAAGCCGGGGTAGGTGCAGGCCGTAACCGGACCCCGACCGACCGCGCAGCCGCCGAGTCCTTCATCGGCAGGGAGGCCCGGCCGCTGCCCTCAAACGCCGAGACCGCGTTCGCGATGGCGGCGGCGGTCGCCGAGAGGGCTGCGTCCGCGCAGTCCGCGCAGCCTGAGTCGCCCGCCCCCGCAGCCCCCGCTCCCCTCATCAGCACGACGTGCCCAACGATCCTTGGGCTCACCTTGCTCTTGAGCAGACCCAGCATGCGAAAGCGCGTCTCGGGCATCGGCCCAGCGTCGCCAGCGGTGAGCGCTACCTCCTCGGAGAGGGCCACACCCACCCCCATGTGGGCTGCTCCCTCCGCCACGCGACGCACGTCCAGCGGGTCCTGATCTGCACCGCAGAGCACGGCGACATGGACCTCGACGATCTCGCCCTCGGGCCCAAGCCGCACCACGGCGGCGGCGCTCCCCTGTACGACCGCGTCCGCCTCGCCGGTCACCGTCACGCCGACGTGTCCTTCAAGCGGCCCAACAAGGCGACCGAGCGCCAAAGCCGCCAGGCGAGCGGCCGGCTCCACCGGTCCCCAAGCGTCATCGAGGGTCAGGTCCGGGTCGCCCCAAGGGACGGTGAAGACGTCGTCCGCCAAGCCAGTCTCCCGGGCCAGGATGCGCACCAGCGCAGCATCCCTCCCCTGCCCCAGCTCTGGCACGTTGCAATACAGCTCAACCTCGGACGCCGACGAGACGCGCGCGACGACGCGCACCCGGCCGAAGCCGGTCCCTCCGCACGCCAACCCCAGCCCCCGCTGCCCCTCCCCGCCGCTCCAGACCGGCCCGAGCGCGTCCAACAGCAGCCCGGCGGAGGTCCCCGCGGCGGCCCGACGCACGGCGAAAGGGTCCTTGCCCGTGGCTCGGGCGTACCCGTCCACCGCACGCTCGATCGCCAGCGTCCCCAGGCAGACCCCGGCGCCCCGCACCGGCCCGGCTGGCGGGTTGGAGGACGACTCCGCCCGGCTCTCGATGCGGAAATCGCCCGCATATGGGCTGCCTGCTTCCCCGGTGGCCGTCCCCACCCATCCAAGGTCCTGCCCTGCCGCAGCTCCAGCGTCCTCGACGATCCGCACCGCCACCCGGCTGAAGCCAGCGTGCGTGCCGCTGATCGTCGCGTCCGCCCGCCCACCGGCCCGGCGTGGGTGCAGTCGCATCCCCTCCTCGAGATCCAACGACAATCGCACCGGCCGGCCAGTCCGCCGCGCCACCTCCAGCGCCGCCCGCGCAGGAACGACGCTGATCTTGCCGCCGTAGCTGCCACCAGACGGCAGCACGCGCGCCCGCACCACGTCCGTCGGCACCCGCAGACTCTCCCGCACCGACGCGAGCTCAGCCGCCGGCCGCTGCGAGGCGGTGTACAACATGAACGACATCGGCCCGGCGCCCTCATCGGTGGGGACCACCAGCACCGCCTCGGGCTCAAGGTACACAGGGTCGGTAGTGGCCATCTGCACGTCCGCCAGCATGTGCACGGCCTTGGGACCGGAGGGTGGAGCGGGCCCGGCTCCACCCGCGGGCGCGGAGAGCGCTGCCCCGGGCTCTGCGCGAAGGTCGACGGGACGGGCTGGCTCGGCGGGCATCACACCCACGGGCCCTACCCTTCGCACCACGACGGACCTCGCTAGCGCCTTCGCCTCGGCGAGGCTGGACCCCCATACGACCGCGACGGGTGCGGCCGAGTGCCGCACTTCCAGCGCGAGCACGAACAGGTCGGGCGGTGCGCCGGCGGGAAGCTCAAGCTCCGCCACGCCAGACGCGAACGGCGCCCATACCAGCACGGCGTAGACCAGATCGGGGCGAACCAGATCGTCCACGAACGGACGCTCACCAAGCACCTGCTCGCGGGCTTCGGGCCGGGGCGGACAGACCAATGGCGTTCCGTCGCGGAGCGCACAAGCCGCCAGCTTGATGCTGTCGATCACCCCAGTGTACCCGGTGCACCGGCACAGGTGCGGGGCCAGCACCCGGTGGATGTCGTCATCGGTCGGCGAGAGGTTCTGCGCCGGCCCGGGGGCGAGCATCGCCGACACGGAGAGGGCGATCCCCGGCGTGCAGTAGCCACATTGAGTGCCTCCCTCGAGGGTGAACGCCGCGGCGATGGCCTCCCGAACCGCGGGATCGACCGCCTCGAGCGTGGTCACCGATTTCCCTGCGAGGCTCTTCACCGGCAGCGTGCACGTCAGCCTCGGCTTCCCCTCCACGAGCGCCGTGCAGCAGCCACAGAGCCCCTGCGGAGAGCAGCCAGCCTTCATGGTGAGCACCCCCAACCGCTCACGCAGCACGTCGAGCACCGAGGCCTTCGGGTCCGCAGCGACCGTCGTCTCCCGCCCGTTGAGCGTAAAGGTGTACACCGGCAGGGTGAGTTCCGACATCAAGGCTCCGCTGGGCCACCCTTCTACCCCGGTTACCTTGCGGGATGCTCATCACAATGGTCTGGGTGCCTTTGCTCGGCGCGCCCTTGCTCTCCCTCATGGTCGCACCCGCGCTCGCCGCCCCGTCATCCGACGCTCGCCTGACCGCTGTGTCGCCTTCGAACGACTCCGGCGCGCCGTTGGTCGCCGAAATCCCGGCAGACGTGGCGCAGCAGATCTGGCAGGTGGAGCTGCTCCGCCTGCCACCGGATTCACTGTCCAGCTGGGTTGTTGACCCCGCGCCCGCCATCCGCGCGCGCGCTGCCGACGCGCTGGGTCGCCTCCGGGTCGCGAGCGCCCTCCCGCTCCTCACCACGCTCGCCGCCGATCCGGACCCGCGGGTGCGCGGCGCCGCATCCTTTGCCCTCGGCCAGACCCCGGACTCAGAGGCTGCAATTCTTCGACGTTGGAACACAGAAACGACCCCTGAAATTCGTCGAGTGCTCGCTGTGGCGTTGGGAAAGCAGGGCGGGCCTGCCGCCGTAGAGCTGCTCATGCCGGCCCTCGATGAGCCCCTCGTGGCGCCCGGAGCGGCGGAGGGGCTCGGCCGACTCGGCGTTAGAAAGGTGCAGGGCGCGGCGCACGAACGTGTACTCCGCACCCTCACCCTGCACATCTCGCCGCTCCCGGTCGGCGAGACCCGCGCGATGGCGGCATGGGCGATGTCGCGCACCCCTTGGACCAGCGGCGATCTCGCCACGCTGGCGCGCATGGCGACCATCATCCGGTCCGACCCGGACCCGAACGTGCGGGCTTGGGTCCTGCGGGCGTGGACCGGGCTCTCTACGCCAGAGACGAGGAGCGCGGTGCTCGCCGCCGCTGCAGTGGACACCGCCGAGGGGGTGCGGATCGCCGCGGCGCGGGCGATCGGCAAGCAGGGCATGGCGGGGGCGGACGTCGTCTTAGCGACGCTGCTCAAAGACGTCGACCAGGGCGTGAGGCTCGAGGCGATCGCCGCGGTGGGCGCTTGTCCGGGGGTGAGCGCCACAGGCCTGCTGATGCCGGCGTTCGGGTCGAGCGACGGGCTGGAAGCGGCGGCGGCGCTCAAGGCGCTGGCCGAGAAGAAAGACCTCCCCAAGCCTGTCGCCGAGTACCTCTCCCCCGCGATGTACCTGTCCGTCCGGGTCGCGGCGGCTGAGACGCTGGCCGAAGCCCCGGCGCTCATCGACCTCGCGCTCCACGCCACCGAATCGCCGCTGCGCAGCGCCGCCGCGGGGCACCTCTTCGAGCGGCCACAGACCAGAGTCGCGGACGTGCTAGCCGTGCTCGTATCCTCAGACCCGGTGATCGCGCAGGCCGCCGCCGACTGGCTGCAGGACCACCCCGAACCGAGCGCTGAACTGCCGCTGCTAAAGCGCATGCAGCAGGGAGACCTCGACGCGATCGAGCTTCGGACGTTCATCAGCGCGCTGGCGCGGGTGTACGAGGCCGGCAGGATCGCGAAGCCCGCCCCCGAGGCGCGCACCATCCTTGGCCCGCTGCTCGGGATGAGCGGCCTCGGAGCCGACGCCGCCAAGGTCGCGGCTGTCCTCAGACTGCCCGTCGCGTCCGCTGATCACCCCGACCGGAGGCTCCCGGTGCTGTCGGAGGTAGAGGACATCGTATCGGCGAGGATCTACACCGACGCCGGCGAGATCCGGATCGCCCTGCGACCGGATCAGGCTCCGTATGCGGTCTGGAATTTCGCAAAGTTGGCTGAAGAGAAATACTACGACGGGGTGCGCTTCCACCGGGTGGTGCCAGACTTTGTCATCCAGGCCGGAGACCCGCGTGGGGATGGCTGGGGCGGACCCGGCTGGGAGATCCCTGACGAGATCAACCGGCTGCGCTACGACGAGGGCGCGGTCGGAATGGCGCTCTCCGGCCCGGACACCGGGGGGAGCCAGTGGTTCATCACCCTCTCCCCCCAGCCCCATCTGGAGGGGACGTACACCATTTTCGGGCACGTCACGTACGGCCAGCGCGCCGCTGAGGCTATCCAACAGGGATCTCGCATCGACCACATCGAGATCGAACGCGTCCCCCGGCTGGTGGACGACCCGCGCAGCGCGCCACCCGACCCGCAATGAGCCCCGCGCTGCCCAGATGGCGCTGGGCGCTCTACCTGCTGCCTGCGCTGCTGGGTGTGCTGCCGACGCTGTTGTCCCCCGGATTCATCGTGGGCGACGGCGTTGACGCGTACGGCACTGGCTGGTTCTTCTGGTGGATCCGGACGTGCGTGACCCACTTCGGTGACCCGAGCTGGACCCCGCTGTTCTTTGCCCCCGACGGCAAGAACATCTTCGCCGACACCGGCAACAACTTCGTTGACGCCATCTTCTCGATCCCATTCCAGATGCTGTTCGGGCAGAGCTGGTCCGGTCCGTTCACCATCTTCCTGCTGCTCGGCAACGCCTGGAGCTTCGAGCAGCTCGCAAAGGAGCTCTGGAGCGACACCCGCGACGTCGTCGCCGCTACCGCAGCGTGGACGGTGAACCCCTACGTCATCTTTGAGCTGACCGCCGGCCGCCCCACTCAGGCGGTGATGTGGTGGTTTCCCCTCGCCGTCCTGATGCTCCGTCGGATCTGCCTCGGCGACCGGACGATTCGGACAGCGGCATCGCTGGGCGCGGCGACCGCCCTTACCGCCTGGACCTACTGGTTTGCAGGGTATTTTCTGGCGTTTCTGCTGCTCCCGCTCGGGCTGTGGTGGAGCCGGTCCGGGCATCGGCTCGCCGCGTTTCGGTCGATCGTGATCGGCGCGGTGGTCTGCACGATCCTCGTGGCCCCGATGGCGGTCGGCATGGCGATCGTCTGGGATGAGGGGTTGGTCCCCGGAGTCAACGGCGTGGGACCGGAGGGCGCGAACGTCGACGCGGACCTGCACGGCGTTTGGCTGATGGAGACCCGCGGGGCTCCGCTGCTGATCCAGCCTGCGTGGTTGATGGCCGCGCTGACCGGGGCGGTGGTCGGGAAGCGCGACGGGCGCATTTGGTTCGGGATCGCCGCAGCGCTGATCACCATCGGGCTGGGCGCCCGGCTGGGCGGCGGGCGCCTCGTCAACCCCGTGTGGTCGGTGGTCAGCGACCTCCCGTTCCTCGCACGCCTGTGGTTCCCGTACCGAATCACGATGGTGGTGATGCTCCCCTGGACCGTGCTGGCGGTCCTCGCCTGGCAGCGCTTCGGCCGGCGCCCGGTTCTGGCCTTGATCTTCCTGACGTTCAGCCTCGCCGGTGAGGCGTTCTCCGGGACCTTTCCGTTCAACAACAAGGACGCCGCCTGCCCCAAGTTGGTGATGGACGCCGCGAAGGAGCCCGGCACCGTCCTCGTACTCCCGGGCGGCATTCAGTCCGACGTCCTGCTCTGGCAGACCCAGTTTCAACGCCCGATGTTCGCCGGAATGGGCGAGTCGGCAAGGGCGTTCTGGCCGAGTGGCTACGCCAATCGGCGTCACAACTCGTGGATCAAGGCGCTGCAGGAGTCGGCGGCGTCGCCCAACCGTCCCCATGTCGAACCCACCGGTGACAGGTCTGCCCTCACGCAGCTCGGAATCCGCTGGGTGCTCCTGCGGCGCGACCTGATCATCGGCATCTGGCGGAACGAGCGCAGCCGAGGCAGCAAAGAGGTCCTAAGGGGCCGCGACGCCAAGGCGATGGCGCACCTCACCGGGCTCCTAGGGACACCGGCTGCCGCCGACCACCGGCTTGTGCTGTGGGATGTGCTCGGGACCTACACGGACCCTGCGTCTCCAGCCACCGCCGAGAAGCTCGACACCGCGCCGCTGGACGAAGAAGCCCGTCCTGGCTTCGAGCGCGGGATGATCCGGATGCATCGGATGCCTGAATAGGACCGCACCGAGCACCGAACAGAGGACCGCTGTTTGAGGATTGCCTGCTCGTTCAGGCAGGGCCGTTGCCCGGAGCGCCTCGGGGGATAGCTTGAGTGCCAGCAACAGGTGCGTCAAATGGCCTTCGAAAACTCCGGTGAACCCCAGCCCGTCAACCTCCCGCCCGAGCTGTCGATCCCGATCCTGGCGATCCGGAACACGGTGATCTTTCCAGTGCTCGCGTTCCCCATCAACGTCGGCCGAAACAAGTCGCTCGAAGCGGTAGAACGGGCGCTGGCGGGAGACAAGCTGCTTGGCATCGTGGCCCAGCAGGACGCGAAGAACGACGACCCGGACGTGAGTGAGCTCTACACCATCGGCACGGTCGTGAAGATCCTCAAGATGGTGAAGATGCCCGGCAACAAGCTCAACGTCATCATTCAGGGCCTGGCCCGGGTGAAGATCCGGAAGTGGGAGCAGACCAACCCGTGCCTGCGCGCCACCGTGAAGGTCTACGAGGAGTCCACCGAGACCACGCCCGAGCTTGAAAAGATGATGGGCAACATGCGCGAGCTCGCGCAGAAGGTCATCGACATCTCGCCTCACATCCCGAGCGAGGCCAGCTTCCTTGTCCGCAGCATCGACAATCCAGGCATTTTGGCGGACATCGTCGCGTCCAACCTGAACATCGACGTCGAGGAGAAGCAGGCGCTGCTGGAGACGCTCGACTGCCAGGAGCGCATGACCAAGGTGATCGCGCTCCTGAACAAGGAGATTCAGGTCGTCGAGCTGTCCAACAAGATCCAGACCGAAGTCAAGGGCGAGATGGACAAGGCTCAACGGGAGTACTTCCTGCGTGAGCAGATGAAGGCGATCCAGAAGGAGCTCGGCGAGACCGACGACCGGCAAGAGGAGTTCGAGGAGCTCAAGAAGAACATCAAGAAGGCCCGCATGCCGGGAGACGTTGAAAAGGTAGCCTTGAAGGAGCTCAAGCGCATGGCGCGGATGAGCCCCGGCGCCGCCGAGTACACCGTCAGCCGTACGTACATCGACTGGCTCGTGGAGCTACCCTGGAAGCACCAGACGGAAGACGTGATGGACGTGCTGGAGGCCGGCCGCATCCTCGATGAGGACCACTACGGCCTGCTCAAGGTCAAGCAGCGGATCCTGGAGTACCTCGCGGTCCGCAAGTTGAAGTCCGACATGAAGGGGCCGATCCTGTGCCTCGTCGGCCCTCCCGGCGTCGGGAAGACCTCTCTCGCCAAGTCGGTTGCCCGCGCGCTGGGCCGCAAGATGGTGCGAATCTCCCTCGGTGGCGTCCGCGACGAGGCGGAGATCCGCGGCCATCGCCGCACCTACATCGGGTCGCTGCCCGGCAAGATCATCAAGTCCATCAAGAAGGCGGGGACGAGCAACCCGGTGTTCGTGCTCGACGAGATCGACAAGCTGGGGATGGACTACCGGGGCGACCCTTCGAGCGCGCTGCTCGAAGTGCTCGATCCGGAGCAGAACGACACCTTCGTCGACCATTACCTCGACGTACCGTTCGACTTGTCGAAGGTGCTGTTCATCGCCACCGCCAACCTCGCCGATCCCATCCCCAGCCCGCTCCGCGATCGCATGGAGATCATCGAGATCCCCGGCTACACGATGGAGGAGAAGATGAAGATCGCCAGGCAGTACCTGCTGCCCGAGGCGATCGAGGAGCACGGCCTCACCGTTGCTTCGCTCGAGATCCCGGACGACGCTCTGAAGTTCCTGATCACCTCGTACACGAGAGAAGCCGGGGTCCGCGGCCTGAAGCGCGAGGTGGCCGCCGTCAGCCGGTGGACGGCAAAAGAGGTCGCGAGCGGCAAGCTCCACGAAAAGCTGGTGATCACCGTTGAGAAGATCGAAGAGATCCGCGGGCCGATCCACTACTTCGCCGAGGCCGCCGGGCGTACCAGCGTCGCTGGCGTCGCCACCGGTCTGGCATGGACCGCGGCGGGCGGCGACATCCTGTTCATCGAGGCCACCAAGATGAAGGGCAAGGGCGGCGTCCAGCTGTCCGGTTCGCTCGGAGAGGTCATGAAGGAGTCGGTCGGCGTGGCGCGCTCCTACATCCGGGCGAGCGCGTTGGAGCTCGGCATCGACCCGGACGTGTTCGACAACACCGACATCCACGTGCACGTCCCATCGGGTGCGATCCCGAAGGATGGTCCGAGCGCTGGCGTCACGATGCTGACCGCGATGGTGTCGCTGCTCACGGGCCTCAAGGTCGACCCCACCGTCGCGATGACCGGTGAAGCCACGCTGCGCGGCGCCGTCCTTCCTGTCGGCGGCATCAAGGAGAAGGTCCTCGCGGCCCACCGCGCTGGCATCAAGACGATCCTCCTCCCCGAGCGCTGCAAGAAGGATCTGGTCGAGGTGCCGGAGGAGATCCGCTCCGAGATGACGTTCCACCTGTGCTCGCGCATGGAGGAGGTTCTGGAGCATGCCTTCGGCAAGGAGGCGCTCGACGCGCGCAGGGCCGAGGTCGTCGCCGAGGTGGAGAAGCGCAAGGCCGCTGGCGACAAGAAGCCCCAGGAAGCAGCCGAAGCGTGAGCTGAAGACTACCGCAGGTCGGGCGTGGGAGGCCCTTCGTCCCCTCCCATCGCCCACGCCGCGATCATCACGCTCAGCCGGTCCGCGAGGGCCGCGTACACTCGGGGCCGGTCAGGCAGCCGCCCTGTCTCCGCGACCCAGTCGACGACGACGAACGTTCGGGAGCGGGAGGGTGTGTGGACCCGCGCCGCGAGCCTCGCCCTGTACCACAGCCCGCCGCCGGGCCCAGCGGGATCACCGCGCAGCGCCGGTTCCAGGCCGGCCTCGATGATCGTCACCGAGAGCGCGCTCCCCTCTCCTAGCCCGTGCCGCGCCGCCAGCGCCAGAGAGAGCGCCGTCCTGACCGCCTCGTCGACGCCGGGTTCCGACACCGGAGCGGTGACGTCTACGGAGCCAAAAACTGCGTGCGGAACATCAACGTCCCCACCGCCGCGCGGCAGCAGCCCGATGTGCAGGCAGGCGACGAGGGTTGACAGGAGCAGCACGGAGAGCAAAGATGCCCCTGCGCAGCGGCCCTGTCAACCGCCGGCCCGGACCCCATGCTCACCCTCCTCCTCGCCGTCCTCCACTCCCCCTACGCCCACGCCGCTGAGCCCGCAGATGAGCCCGCAGATGAGCCCGCAGATGAGCCCGTTGATGCGCCCGCTGAGCTGGGCGTGGCCACCGAAGCGACGGACGTAGTCAAGCCAGAGAAGACGCGCGACTACCTGATGGAGGTCAACTTCCGCGGCCGGTACCTGTTCCTGCCCGACTCGCTCCTGAACATCTGGTACGAGACCCACGAGGGCGAGACCATCGAGCGACCGCAGGCCCACGCGTACAACCTCGGCCTCGAGTTTGTGGTGCGGAACAAGAAGGACAACGGCATCTTCTACGTGGACTACCTGAGCTCCCTGATCAAGCCTGGGTACTGGGATGACATCGACAGCCCGCCGGACTACCTCGACGGGGAGTACATCAAGCCCGAGGCCTTCGGGCTCCTCATGATCGGGGCGAATTACGCCTCTGAGATCCACGCCACACCGTGGTTCTCCGTGGTCTTCGGCGCCGGACTAGGCGTAGCCGTGAAGACCGGGAACCTGGTCAAGTGGTTGCCCGGCGGCGACGAAGCCACCGCTGACCCCACATGCGGCTCGGATGCACCGGCCTACGAGCGTGCGCTCGGGCTCGAAGAGGGCGGGGCCGAGTGTGCCAACGACGGCATCAAGGACATCCCGACGGTGCTGCCCGTCATCGACATCAACCTTGGCGTGAGGTTCAACATCAACGATCACGCCAGCATCCGGCTTGAGGGCGGCCTGCACGACCTGCCCTACGGCGGCGGATCGGTCGGCATCACCTTCTGATCCGCTTCGAGCGCACCTCAGGGCCGCCCAGCGCCACGTAGGAGGCTGCGATCACCACACCCGCGTCTGCACCGTGATCGGCGGCAGCGCGGCGTGCTGCAGGGCAGCTTGCAGGTGAACGCGGCTTAGGACGCCAGCGCGGTCCAGCACAGCCCGAGCGGCCGCCAACGCGCAGGCTGGGGTGTTGTTCTCCTCGGACAAGTGAGCCAGAATCAGGTGATCGAGCCGCGACCCCAGACCGTCTTCAAGCAGCTGGGCGGCCTGCCGGTTCGAGAGGTGCCCATGGTTGCCGCGGATGCGCTGCTTGAGATGCGGTGAGTACGGACCGTTCCACAACATGTCCTCATCGTGGTTGAACTCAAGCACGGCCACCCTGCAATCCCGCAGCGCGCGTGAGACGAGCGCCGTGGGGCGCCCGAGGTCGGTGATCACCGCCACCGGGACATCCCCGGCGATCACGCGGTACGCGACGGGGTCCCGGACGTCGTGCGGAACCGGGATCGGCTCCACGATGAGGTGCTTCACCCGGAACGATTTTCCCGCCTCGACGATCTCGATCCCATCGGGAAGACAGCGAGGGTTAATGGCATCGAGCGTTCCCCGCGTGCAGAAGAACGGCACGGGGCGGTTACGCTTGGCGAGCGCTCTGGCGAGGACGGCCGCACCGGCTACGTGGTCATTGTGCTCATGGGTGAGCAGCACGCCGTCGATCGGCGCGGATGCCAACCCCGCGGCGTCGAGACGGGCGAGGATTTGCTTGGTGGACACCCCGCAGTCAACCAGCACCCCGGCATGGCCATCCCCGATGTACGTCGCATTCCCAGCCGAGCCCGAGGACAGGACGCAGACGGTCACGTCTCGAGTGAAGAGCGTCATACTCGCCTACGCGCGATCATCAACGTCGGGTCGAGCCTCAAGGCGGTGCTGAAGCACTGGCGCGCCTCGTCCACCTCGCCCCGGGCGGTCGCTATCTCACCTCGCAGGTTCCACGCGACGGCGCAATGGATGTCGAACTGGAGCGCGATCTCCACCAAATCCGCTCCGTCCTTCTCTCGCAGCGCCCGCGCCTGCTCAGGGTTGTTGAACCGCGCCCAGCCGAGATGAGCTACCGCCAGTGGATTGTCGGGGATCTCCTGACGCGCCTGCGTGAAGCACCGGTCGGCTCGAGCCCACTCACGCGCCGCGATGGCCGCCATCCCCTGCCGCATCACGCTGTCGAACAGCGGCTCGGTTCGGCTCGCTTTACCGCTCAGCAGCTCGATCTCCGCGGCCTGGATCCGCCGGAGGATCTCGGCCGCCAGCTCCCGCGCTTCCGGGTTCGGATCCTGGTCCATCGCCAGATAGCGGCGCTTCATCCGGTCCGCCGACTCTTCGATCATCTCAGGTGTCGAACGCCTATATATACCGATTACGGTCCATGCGTCCGCTGTTCGGAGGACCTCCACCTCCCGCCGCAGCCGAGCCACAGGCACCATCCCAACGGGCACAGACGGCATCGGAGCGGCGCCGCGCACGGCGTAAGCCCCCCCGGGCGTTGTGGGTGGGTCTACTGTCGACTCGTCTCGCGCTCGGGGCTCCGGCTGCTGACCCACGGAAAAAGGCCGTTCGATGCGAGATGGCGGGTCCCCCGACCGCATCGTCGGCGGCGTCGACACCGGCGCTGGCTTCGGCGCAGGGGCGTCCACCATGATCGCCGGCTGTGGAGCGTACCCGTCCCGCAGGGTGATCATCCCCAGCCATCGCAGCGCCGCGAAATCCGTGGTGACGTCCGTCGTTGGTGCCCGCTCGCGACGAGCCAGATCCCCGATGGTCACGCCATCGAGCCGCGCGAGGCACCGCCGGGAGGCAGCGGTCAGCGGAAGCTCGACCGCGGACTCGGTCAAGCCATTGGCGACTGGAGTCAACTGGATGACGCCCTCGGCGGCGACCGCCTCGAGGGCGGCCGCCCAGAGGAGCCGCGCTAACGCCCCCCGATCGCCGACCTCCTCCACTTCGCAAGGGTCGATGGCGACGTCACCGCCAGCGAGGGCTTCCTCCACCGCTGCCACGCCGTCCGGCCCAACCAGGCCGCCGCGCGCGATCAAGACCCAGGCGCTGTTGGCCCCTTCGACCCGCAGGACGCCGGTCGCCTTGCGGGCCCACCATCGTGCCAGCGCTCGAGCGTTTCCCATGTGCAGCCCGCGACGGGGCCTGGCCTCAGCTCTGCCGGGGCCGCGAAGCTTCTGGGGGGAGAAGACTGTAGGGTCCGGGCGCGGGGCGGGCGGGAGCGAGTCGAGCGGGAGCGCCGAGCGCGCCTGGCGAATCATGTCGATCAGGTCGAGAAGGCTGGCGGGCTTGAGCATCCGCTGTGCGCCGGCGGCCTCGATGCTCTGACGAAGGGCCGACTCTTTGCAGTCGGTGAGCGCCACGACAGGCGCTGCCGGGCTCAAATGCCCCGCGGTGCGAAGCTCTCGGATAAGCGTCAGGGCGTCACCATGCGCCTCATCGACGTCGACCATGAGCGCACCAGCCCTGAAAGAGCGGGGTAAGCGTCGGGCGTCCGCGAGGCTCAAACATGCCTCAACCACACAGCCGTCAGGCTCGAGGAGCGCGCTCAGCATCCGAACGATCTCAGAGCCGGGACTGACGATCAGCACGTTCATTATGCTCAGGAACCCTTGAATGGCTAAGCTAACCAAGAATGGCGCCGCTGACCCACACATCGTTCGACCGGACGCGACAACCCCACGCCGAGCTCGCTGCGGCGCTGTATACCCGTCTTCGTGAGGACTCCCCTGCGGTCATCGCCACCACCGCAGCCGGGCTCGTCGTGGGGGCGCTCCACCCATTGACCACCCCCACCTGCTGGGGCGCGCTGGTCGATGCCTACGCCCTGGCGACCACCCGCCCGTCAGGAGGCGCGACGACGTCGACGGGGCGTGACGCTGCACCCCATCAGGTAGGCGCGCTGCCCGCCGTCGTAGGGTTCTTGAGCTACGAAGCGGGCCGTTGGACGCAGCCGGTGACCACGCTGGCGTCCACTGAACCCGAGGGATGGCTCGGAAGCTGCGTCGGGGGGTGGCTCCTCCCGCCCTCGGGTCCGCCCGTGCAGTTTGGCCTTGCGTTGAAGGTCGGCCGCGCGCTCCAGCAGCGCCTTGCGTTGGGCGCCGGTCCGCTCGACGGTGTCGCACTGTCGCCGCCGACGGGCGGGCCACCCCGCTGGACCTCCGGCACCCACTACGAGCAGGGCGTAGCCACGGTGCTCGACCACATACGTGCGGGCGATTGCTATCAGGTCAACCTCGCGCGGGGGGTCACCGTCGACCACCCCGGAGACCCCGTGCATGCCTGGCTGCGCCTCGTGCGAGCCAATCCCGCACGTCAGGCGATGCTGCTGGACACCGGCAACTGTACGATGTTGTCCAACTCACCCGAGCTGCTGCTCGCGACGAGCGGCCGAGCGCTGATGTCCGTCCCCATCAAGGGAACCCGGCCTGCGGACTGTCCCCCGCGCGAGTTGCTCAACAACCAGAAGGAGCGGGCAGAGCTGACGATGATCGTGGACCTCGTCCGAGCAGACCTCGCGAACGTCGCGAGGCTGGGCAGCGTCCGGGCTGGCCGCCGGCGGGTCGGTCGGGTCGGTCATCTCTGGCACGCGATGCAGCGCGTCTACGCGGAGCTTGGCGACGACAGGACGCCGGTGGACGCGCTGGCGGCGCTCTTCCCTGCCGGGAGCGTCACCGGCGCTCCCCGGATCCGCGCGACAGGGATCATCGCGGATCTCGAACGGACGCCCCGGGGCGCGTACTGCGGTGCGATGGGGTGGTTCGGGCCGGACGGGTCGGCGTCGTGGAACGTGGCGATTCGCACCCTCACGTTTCATGGGCCATCCCGGGACCGGACCTCCTACGACGCCGCCACCACGCACTTCGGGTCGGGCATCGTCTGGGGCAGCGATCCGGTACGGGAGCGTGAGGAGACCGAGTGGAAAGCGCGCAGCCTACTGGCCGCGGTGTGTGCTTGAGCGCCCCGCCCGCCGAGGTCGGGCGCGTGCTCCCCCGGGGGCTGTACGGCATGGTGGACGTGCTGCCCGGGGAGGGCCTCGCTGCGGCGATCGAGCGCGCACGGTTCCTCATCGACAACGGCGTTGAGGCCGTGCAGCTGCGGGCGAAGGGAGCGGCCGTCGAGCGGGTGTCGGAGTTGGCAGAGGCCCTTGTGCGTTTCGTGCCGCTCCTGATCGTCAACGACCATCCGGCCGTGGCCGCCCAGATCGGCGTCTGGGCGCATCTGGGCCAGGAGGACGGACCGGCGGTGGCGGTCCCCTTCGGCCGTTCTACGCACACACTGGAGCAGGCGAAGAACGCCGCGGGCGCGGCCTACATCGGCTTCGGCCCTGTTTTTCAGACGAGGACCAAGGAGACCGGGTACTCTCCGCGCGGGTCCGGGCTCCTGCTCGCGGCGGTGCGCTGCTCCCCGGTCCCGGTGGTCGCCATCGGAGGCATCACCGCCGGCAACATCGACGAGGTACGCGCCACCGGAGCGCACGCATGGGCCCCGATCTCGGGGTTCTGGAGCCTCCGGGAGGACGCGCTCGCGCTGCGCCGGTTGCTCGCTCGGTAGGGGCGGCTGCTGACGTCAAAACCCCCGCAAACGTTGACGCAGAGCCGCTTGTCGGATAATTTCGGAACGGTTCCCGCAAAGAGGTTCGTGTCTCGTGAACACGCGTAACCAGACGCGATCTCCGCACGCCCGAATGGGTCTGGGCGGGTGCGCTTGAGCAGCGCCTCCGACCCGACCGGCTACCCCGAGCAGCCGCGTTGGGACGAGAGCCCGTCCAACCCACAGGCGTTCAAGGTGCTGGACCGCGCCACCGCCACCGAGGTGTTCCTCAAGCTCCCCTCGCCCCAGCAATACCGCCTGCTCGAGGAGATGCCTTTGGGCGAGCAGCGCCTGTGGATGCGGGTCCTCGCTCCGGACGACGCCGCTGACCTCATCCAGTTTGCCCCGAAGGACGAACGTTCAGCGCTCATGGCGCACCTCGAGCAGTCTACGCAGCGCGAGGTGCGGGCCCTCGCTGCGTACGCGGAGGACGACGCGGGCGGCCTGATGTCGCCCCGCTTCGCCGCCCTTCGCGCCGACATGACGGTAGACGAGGCGATCCACTACCTGCGGCGCAAGGCGCGCGACGGGGTGGAGACGATCTACACCGCGTACGTCCTCGACCCGGATCAGCTGCTGGTCGGTGTCGTCAGCTTCCGGGAGCTTTTTTCCGCCCAGGCCAGCGCGCCGGTTCGGGACGTGATGCGACCGGCGTTGACGGTGACCGAGGACCTCGATCAGGAGCATGTGGCCCGCATCATCGCCGAGCACAACCTGCTCGCTGTCCCTGTCGTGGACTCCGAGGGCAGGATGAAGGGCATCGTGACCGTGGACGACGTGGTCGACGTTGTGCAAGAGGAAGCGACCGAGGACATCCAGAAGTTGGGCGGCATGGAGGCCCTCGACGACTCGTACATGAACACGGACCTCATGTCGCTGCTGCGGAAGCGGGTTGGATGGCTCGCCGTGCTGTTCATCGGGCAGATGCTCACCGCGAGCGCGATGGACGTTTTCCAGGCCGAGATCTCCAAGGCCGTCGTGCTGGTGCTGTTCGTGCCGCTGATCATCTCCAGCGGTGGGAATTGCGGGTCGCAGGCGTCGAGCTTGATCATCCGCGCCATCGCGCTGGGTGAGGTCCACTTCACCGACTTCTGGAGGATCATCCGACGTGAGCTGGTGAGCGGACTGGCGCTCGGCGTGGTGCTGGCGCTGCTTGGTGTGGTCCGCATCTACCTCTGGCAGTGGCTGTTCGACAGCTACGATCACGTCGGCATGCTGGCGTTCGCGATCGCAGCTGCGCTGGTTCAAGTCGTCACGGTGGGCACCTTGCTCGGGGCCACCCTCCCCCTCGTGCTCAAGCGACTCGGGTTGGACCCAGCGACCGCGAGCACGCCGATGGTCGCTACGATCGTAGACGTGACCGGACTCGTGATCTACTTCACGACGGCCTCGATGATCCTGCGCGGGACCTTGCTGTAGTCGGAGAACCTGAAGACGCGATCCTTGCCCTCCACCTTCGCGAGGAACACCGCCGAGTCCGCAGCCCTGATCAGCGCTGCGCCATCCCCACCGAAGGCGCTGGAGTACGCGCACACTCCGAAGCTGGCCGTTACCGGAGCAGCGGTCTCGGCTGTGACTCAACGGACCGACTCCCGGAGATCCTCCGCCAGCGAGGCGGCCTGCGCCTCGTCGAGGTAGGGAAAAAGCACGCAAACCTCTTCTCCCCCGTAGCGTGCGAGGAGGTCCGTGCTGCGGGTACGCGAGGCGAGCACGCGAGCTACGGCGACCAACGCGTCGTCGCCTCCTTGGTGGCCATGTAAGGCCGGTGAGAGCGTCGGTGGTCGCGCGGGCTGCGAGCTGCGCCTGCAGCTCCTTGAGCGTGCTGACATCGCGAGCCACCGCAAAGAGCCTCCCTGCTGCGTCTGGTTAGCATGTCCAGGAGATCCAACGACAAGAGCCGTCTTTCCAGCGGTAGCGGTTGTCGAACTTATAGGTCGTGAGGCCTAATTTCAGATTTTCCAACTCAGCGCGGGTCGACGCCAAGTCCTCCGGATGGATGAACTCCCAGAAGGGCCTCCGCAGTAGCTCCTCCGGCTCGTAGCCGAGCACCCGCTGCCAGGCGGGATTCAGCGGTCGGAAGTAATCGCCCACGCCAGCCGTACGGAGCATGTCCACGGACAACATGAAAAACTGCTCTTATTAACTTATTTCCTGCTTGATCACTGCGCTGTCCTCCCAGTGGTAGCAATGCGCTGTCACACGGCCGTGACCGACCGCAGCATTGGTCCCTCGTATAGCTGGATGGAAGACTGCTGCGGTGTCAAGCTGCTGCGCAGCAGCGGGTCGGCGCAGGGGACGGGGCCACCAAGGCGAACCACGCGCAGACTACCGTCGCATGGCCGGAGGGTAGGGCCCGTCCAGACACGCGGACGAGTCAACTTTCTGGCTGCGCCAGACGTTGCTGGGAAGCCGACGCGCTCGACGTGGTCAAGATCCTGAACGTCGGCGCCTGTCTCTCGGGTGCCGCGGGCGTTCGGCTGGGCGAGAGGTTGGTCGCGTTCAAGGAGGCGTTTGAGGGGGGCGGTGGCGTAGGGTATCCCGGCGGGCGCCTCGCGAGCCCATCGCCCCCACGGGATCGGACCGGGTCGCTGGCCGCCTCGGGGACCGCTCACCGCGGCCTCGAGGTGGGCGAACGCTAATAGAACTTCTGCGCTCGATCCGGATGTGTGCTCGACTGAGAACATACTAGCGTCGAAGCATGTGAGTGGGGCGGTGGAGGCGACGCCGCCGTCGTGAGAGCAAGGTGGACGTTCGGGGCCACCGCGGGGGGCTCCGGGCGTCCCATGTCACAGCGCGGGTCGAACTTTTCCGCGGGGAACGCGCTCAGGGCTGTAATTCTCGACTTGAACCTCTCGGCTCCGCACGGTGAGCCAGAACTTCGACGCGCCGACCGCCACCGGTCCGTTGAGCAGCTTCTCAGCGTGGATGGCCTCCAGGTGATCCCCAACCAGCTTCTGCCACTGCTCGTCGTTGACGAGCGGCTCGCCTGCATCACAGATCCCCTGATCTCCCAGGAAGCCGAGGTAGACGAGCACGGTGGGGACCCCGAGGCTCGCGAGCTTCCACGCAAACGCGATCCGGTTGGAGAGCTGGTAGTGCGCCTTGTGCGACAGTTCGATGCCCGGGCAGTGATCGCTGAGACCCTTGGCCGCCAGCGCGATGGCCCTACCGATCTGGTCGTGGTTCCGGCGACTTTCCGCGGACGCCTTGGCGTCCTGCCACTTGCCCGCCGCCTTCAACTCCTGAACGTTCGCCTTGGCCTCGACGAGGACGAGCCCATCCTCGCCGTTGACCTTGCACGCCACCGCGATGTCCCAGTTCGGCGTGTTGCCCCCACCCTGACCGAGCCACCATTCTTTCAGTGCTGCGGTGCGATGTGGGACCAGGACGGGCGCCTTGAAGGTGTTGAGCCGACCCTCCTGCGGGTGCTCAGGTCCGAGCGGCATGAAGAGCGACGGCAGCGACAGCGGGCACCCGTCGGGTGCAACCGCCTTCAGCAGCTGCTCCGCGAACCCCGGCGCCCCGGCCCAGTCCAGAACGTGCTTCAGACTACCGCGCGGGACTTTGGGCTTGGTCGAGGACCGGAGGGCTCCAGGGTGATTGGCCTGCTGAGCGTAACGCCGCGGCGCGCGCGGTCAAAGACTCAGAAACCACGGTTCGCCGGGCCTCCGGGGAATCAGCGCTTTCACCGGTATGTATGATGATGACCCCAACGACCACGTTCCGATCCCGTCACACCGACTTCAAGAACACCCTCTCCTCCGGGTATTGGACCTGGCTCGACGCGACCCGCGCCGGCTGGGAGCGCATCCTCGACGGCGGCGGACGAGCCAACGGGCGCCCTCCTGTGTTCGCCGACAGCGCGCACGGTCCGCTCGATGCCCGCGATCACAACGTGATCGTCCAGGTGTCGGGCAGCGCCCTCGCGAGAGCGGTGTTGGCCGAGGTCCCTCCGGCGAGCCGACACGTGCACTTCGGCAGCATGCACAGCTCGCAGGCGCTCGCGCAGTCGGTGTTCGCCAACCTGAAGCACCATGGTGGACTCCATCTGCTCGCCAACCTCATCGGGGAGGACGATTTGCCCGTCTTTTTCAGCGGGGCGCAAGTGCCGAGCGCAGCCACCTCGGTCACGATGGAGGCGGAACCGCTCAAGGACGCGATGAACGAGCGCAGGCCGACCTCCGTCGATGTACTCATCGATGGGCCGCGCCGGATCGCGATCGAGTGCAAGTTCACCGAGAGCGACATCGGCACGTGCTCGCGCCCCCGCGAACCGGCGTCCAGCCCGAATCACTGTGACGGGAGCTACGCGGTGCAGCGGGACCATGCAGCCCGAGCTGTCCGGTCAGAGCGCTGCGCGCTGACGCAAGCGGGAATCCGGTATTGGGAGCACCTCCCCGCGCTCTTCGGTTGGGACGCCCAGCGCGACCGTGAGGTCTGCCCCATGAAGGACACCTACCAGCTCGCCCGGAACGTGTTGGCGGCGACCCTGCGCAACGGTCGGGTTGACCTCGACGCCGGGCACGCCGTGCTGGTGTACGACGAGCGAAACCCGGCCTTCCAGGCGGATGGGCCCGGCTACGGCGCGTGGAGGGACACCCGCGCCCAACTCCTCAGGCCCAGCGCACTCCGCCGGGCCTCGTGGCAGCAGATCGTCGGCGCGCTCCGGAAGGAGAGGGCGTTCGATTGGCTTACATGCGAGCTCGTCGATCGCTACGGGCTCGGGCACTGAACGTCGTGGCCTTCGTGCAGCTCCGCGTCCGGTCATGCCTTGGTTCGGAGGACAGCGCTGTGCTACCTGCGCCCCTCTGCGAGCGTGCTGCCCAGCTCGGCATGCCCGCGGTCGCCATCACCGACCCCTGGAGTCTGCTGGCCATCACGCGCTTCGCCCGAGCGGCGCACACTGCCGGCGTTCGACCTGTCTTTGGGGCAGAGATCGTGATCGATGTCCGCACTGACACTGGAGCCCCGTGCAGCCTCATTCTCCTTGCGGAGACCCACGAGGGGTACCGGAACCTCTGCCGACTGCTGACGACCGCGGCCCGGCCGGGGGCCTTCGTCCCGGTCAGCCTCGATACCCTGGCGGCCCGCGCGGACGGGCTCATCGCGCTCTCGACCGGCGAGACAGCGATGCACGAACCGCTGGCCGACATCTTCGACGACACACACCTCTACGTGACGCTCGGCAGTCCCAAGGAGTCCGACGGGAATGCTGCAAACGAGCACGCGAGGTCAGTCGCCGCCCGGCTTCATCGCGAGACGGTCGTGGCCATGGACTGCCGCTACCTGCAGCACGGGGACGCGGACATCCGCCGAGCCGTTCGGGCGCACCACCTGCGGGCGCGGCTCGATGACCCGGCGTCCCCCACCGAAGACCCTACGGACGCACATCTCCACGCCGCCGACGAGGTCACCCGGCTCCTGCCCCACGACGGGGCGGCCATCGAACGAACCGGGGAGATCGCCGCCCGGTGTTCACCTGATCTCCCCCATACGCGCGCGCCCATCCGGGGCGGGACGGATTGCCACGATGTGGAAGAGCCCGCCCTTGCACTCCGTCGCAACGTGCTCCGCGAGCTGGGAAAGGCGCGTCAGTCGCACCAGGTAGCTGGGGTCCTCTGCGTCGCGCCCCGTGCGGCACGGGCCACGCTCATGGCCGCCGCGCGGGTCCTCGGCTGGCACTACGACGATGCCATCGCTGTCGCCCGAACGCTGCCATCCTCACGCTACGTGAGCCTCGGGGATGTGCTTCGCGGCGACCCTACTTGGTTGGGTTGGTCGCGGGCAGGCGATCGAGTGGATGGTCTGGTCGGGCTCGCGGAGCAAATCGACGGCCTCATCTTCGACGTTGGCCAGCTCAGCGACGCGATCGTGTTCAGCGACCAGCCCCTCGTTGACTTCGCGCCGATCGTCCGGAGCGACAACGGCCACCGACTCCTTCAGATGGAGCGAGACGGGTTCGCGGCTCGCAAGCTGGGGTGCGTGAGGGTGTCCTGAGCGAGCCCTCACCTCGTTGCCGACGGCCCGCTACCATCGGATGTGTGCAAGCGGGCCACCTCTCACAGATGTGGTCTGCGGAAACTCTGGCGGGTTTTTTACGGAAAAGATGGCGGCTCCGGGAATGTGACGCGGCGGGTTGGACGCGGCAAGGCAGAGTGGAGAAGGCTGGGTTCGTGGCGGCTCGGTCGCCGGGTGGCCGGTATAGGGTAGGGACCGCTCAGGCGAGCCCCTCGCCCACCCCGTCCCCCCTCCGAGGCCCAACGGACGGTCAGGGGCGGCGGGGAGATTCCGGACGCTCTCCGGATTCGCACCGGCGTCGGGCAGCGTTTCCGGATCGATGTAGCGGGTGCGCCAGGATCGGCCGCCAAGCACGATGTGGGCCCCACGCTCCAACACGCGGTCGAGGATGACTGCCGCGAGGTCGTGGTCGTGCAGGACGTCGCCCCAAGCGCGCAAGGGGCTTGTTCGTGGTGAGGATCAGCGGCTTTTGGAGCAGATAGTGCTGGTCGATGACCCCGAACAGGACGTTGGCGGCGTCGTTGGCGTGCGCCAGGTAGCCAATCTCGTCCACTTATGTGGAGCTCCACATAAATCGACTTATGGTGAGACGTTCGTAATGTGCACTGGCTCGCCACGATGACGATGGCGAGCTGATCTGCGGGGACCCAGCTCCACATTACCGACCGGGTAGCCGTTGCGCCGGTGCCGATCTTGGCCCCGATGCCAACGAGGCCCGATGC
>SHYV01000066.1 GCA_009692605.1 Myxococcales bacterium | reverse complement strand
CTGAGCGCCCCCGTGAGCGATTGGAATTTCCGGACCATCATCGAACCGTTTCGCATCAAGGCGGTCGAGCCCATTCCGATCCTGAGCCGGGCCGAGCGCGAGGCCGCTCTGGACGCCGCGGGGCGCAACGTCTTTCGTCTTCCGGCCGCCACGGTCACTATCGACCTGCTGACCGACTCGGGCACCGGCGCGATGAGCGCGGCCCAGTGGTCCGCGTTGATGATCGGCGACGAGAGCTACGCCGGCAGTCGCTCATTTCTGCACTTTGAGTAGGTAATACACCGGCTTGCCTTGGCGCCATCGCCATCGATTTGCCTGTCGCCGCCGCCGGCGATCCGCGGGACACCTCCCCGTTTTAGGGGGACATGTCGCTCCCCGCGCTCGACCGGGCGCTGGCAGAAGGCGTGACGCTGGTGATGCTCACCCTCACCAACAACGCCGCGGGCGGGCAGCCGGTGAGCATGGCCAACATGATCGCGGTCAGCGCCCGATGCCGGGCAGCCGGGGTCCCGTTCTTTCTCGATGCCGCCCGGTTCGCCCAGAACGCGTGGTTCATCCACAGCCGCGAGCCTGGGTACTCGGATGTACCGCTGCCCGAGCTCGCCCGCCGCATGTTCGATCTTGCGGACGGTTGCACCATCTCGGCGAAGAAAGACGGGAGCGCCCACATCGGCGGCGTGCTGGCCTCCCGTCGGGCGACCAGCTCCGCGAGCTTGTGTTCGTGGAGAACGCCGCCGCCGCGCCTCCGCTGACGCATGAACAGTTCGAGCAGGTCGGTCGGGAGGTGCTGGCCACGCTCCCAGACGGACCGTAGCTGTTCACTCGCGCCGAAGGAAGGCGGGTCCTCGAGGACGCCCTGCTGGCCGGGGCCTGCCTCGTTGCGGCGGGCGGCGAGGCCCCCGACAGCCCGCTCGCCCCCCTGCTCGTCACGTGCAACGCCCGCCGTGCGGCGATGGCGAAGGCGCTGCCAACGCTCCCGGAGTCGCTGCCGGTCGAGGCCATGCCGGTCCCCGCGCACGGATTTGAGCCCGGTCGCTCGGAGCGCCGCTGGCTCGAGACGGCAGCGCCCCTCCCCGTCGGCGCGCTGCCCGAGCCCTGGCAGGTCGTGAGCCGCGGCGCCGACGGCCGCTTCCTTCTTCGCCATCCGGACCACGCACTGGCCTGGGCGACCGTGGTGACCAACGGGGAGGATCGCTCGATCACCCGGCTGGACTGCATCACCGGTCGCGATGCTCTCACCGCGCTGGTGACGTACGGATTTCGGCTCGAAGAGGTGCAGCGCGCGGCTGCGCGCCGTCTCTCGCGCGCGGGCCGCGCCGACCCCGACGATCCGGCATCCCCGGTGGTATCGCCGAGCATTGAGAGCGTGCTGGGTCTCGGGCTGGGCGACGGGCGGTTTCGCGCCATCCTGGAGCTGCGGCCCAGCACGACCCGCACCATGCGGCTCGTCGAGGTCGAGACGCGTGACCCCCGCTACCGGGCAGCGCTCATCGCATTTTTCCTTGAGCCCGGGTCGGACGGGATCGACCGCGTGGTCGGCCTCCGCCCCATCGAAGCGGTGGATGGGTACGAGATGCTGCGGCTCGCCGACGGCTTCGCGCCGACGTTGGTCGGGCGGGATGGCAGCCGCCCCGAGGTAGAGCAGATCAGTTACGCCAACGCCGAGATCGTGCGCATCGCCGCCGAGGTGGAGCCGGTGATCGCCGCCATCGTGGCGGGCCCCGGGATCGCCGCGGTCGAGCCGCGTCCCGGAGACGCGGCGCGGGTCTTCACCGCCGCCATTGCCGCCCGCGCGGAGGCCGCCTATGCGGCCCTCTGGGCGGCGGATCGCCCGCGAATCCCCGGTCCCGCGGGGGAGGTCCGGTTGACCATCCGGGTGTGTCCCGCGGGGCTGTTCGGAGGCGACAACCCACTCGCGAGCCTATTTCCGGCGGGGTACGCCGCGATCGCCTCGGACTTGCTGCCGCATTGCACCTGGGTCGCTTTCGGCGTCGTCCGGCCCGGCCGCACGCGCGACTTCGACGGGCTGGTTTGGGTGGTCGAACCCACCAACCCCATCACGAGCGACCCGCCCGGCGGGCGCTGGGTGTGGTTCCCTTCGCCCTGGCGCGTGCTCCCCGGGCTCTCCGCCGGGACCTGAGGGCCTGACCGAGGGGCGGTGTCTACGCAGATCGAGGGCTGCGCCGCCGCCGGGCCAAGCCCAGCAGGAACAGCCCGGCGGCGCCCGTGGCGCTCCGGCCGCCCCTGGCCAGATCCGGTGCGCACGAGCAGCCCCCTTTCCCGTTGGTGTCCCCGGTGTCTTCCGTGTCCGCTGCGGGCTCGCAGTTGGAGGCGTCGGCGCTAAGGCAGAATTGGACCTTGGTGGACTCTTCCGCCAGCGTCGGGTTGACGGCTGCGAAGTAGTAGTCCCCCGCGGCGAGGTCCCCGAGCTCGACCACACCCGCCAGCGACGCGGGCTCAGCGACGAGGCCGTTTACGCGCTCGTCGGCGTCGGTGCCCCACACTTGGAACACCACGTCCGGCGAGTCGGCCGCCAGCCCGAACTGCAGAGGACCACCCTCCCATTCCAGCTTGTAGTACGTCGTAGAGAGCGGGTAGAAGCGCTCCTCGTCGTCGAAACCGGCGCCGCGATCCTCGAACTTCGGCGGGCCGATTGCGCTCGCAAACTCGTAGCCCTCGCCCTCGGGCGACCCGCCGGAGAGCGAGCCTGTCGCCAGATTCCACGCGGCGAAGTCGACAAAGTCCGTGTTGAGGTCCACCCGGCTGGCGAGCGCGTCCACGAGGTCCTCGCCGGCGGCCGTGGCCTCCAGGTAGTCGATCATCCACTCGTCGCCGTAGCGCTGGGTCACGAAGTACCACCAGAGGGCGGTGGAGTAGGAGAACGTGGGGATCGGCCCGACCGGCGGCTCATCGAGGCTGCGGCCGGTGTCGGTGAGGTAATAGTCACAGAAATACTGGAAGTCCTCGCTGCCCGGGTCGAAGAACTCCTCGGCCCACACCGCTGTCCCCTCGGCGTACCAGCTGTCGCCGCGAGAGTCGTAGGCGGCCTGCTGGGCGTGGAACAGCTCGTGCGACGTGAGCGTGCTGATGGCGCTCTCGGCGTCGGAGTAGCCGTAGTTCTTGAAGTCGTTCTCCATCTGGAAGTAGCCGGAGCACACGCCGCGGGTGCAGCTCTCTGCGGCGTAGTTGCCGTCGGCGTCTCCGCCGAAATCTACGAGGTAGACGTCCATGGCGTCGGACCCGCCCGCGTTGCCGTCCGATACGAGGTCTCGGAAGCCGAACTCCTCGTAGGTCACCAGCACGTCCTCGGTGTACGCGGCCACCATCTCCGCGAAGTCAGGTACGCCGTCGGCGTCTTCGTCCCCCTCCTTGACCATGTTCGGGCCCGACGCGCTGTACCAAACGCGCGCGTGGCCGGTCGCGCCGTCAATGTAGGTCACCTCATCCGCCGCGTCGTAGGCGTAGGAGCCCCCCTCCGTCGGCCGGGCGAGGGCGACCGAAGGGAGGGCACACAGGATCGCACACAGGATCGCGACCGGGCTCAGCATGTTCGCGACCGGCGACGGCGAACGGTGAGCGCGGTCAGGAGCCCACCGACGAGCAGCGCGCTGGTGGGCCCGCTGGTGGACCCGCTGGTGGCGCACCTGCACGCCTTTGACCGGTCGTGGCCGGTGTCGCCGCCGTCGGTCGGAAACAGCTCGGCGAGGATGGTCGCGGGCGAGATGTTCCCGTGCCCAAAATAGGTGGACTTGCCGTCCTCGCCCGGGATGACGAGCGGAGACTGCACCGCGGTGGACGAGATGAGGTCGCGCACGGTCCGGGCGGACATGTCGGGCGCGACGGACAGGATCCAACCGGCGAGCCCTGCGACGACCGGTGAGGCCGCGCTGGTTCCGCCGAAGGTGGTGGTCATCATGTCACCCGGGGCGATCGACACCGTCGCGCTCGGGGCGGCAACGTCGATGGCGTCGCCGTAGTTGGTGTAGTTGGTCGCGTTGCCGTAGCTGTCGGTGGCCGACACGCAGAGCACGGTCTCCAGCGCTTCCACCTCGTCGTCGCCAAGCTCGCGGTCGTCATTCCCCGCCGCGAAGACCACCACGGCGCCGAGGCCGCCGCGGTTCTCGGTCGCGACCTTCTCGATGATGTTGGCGAGGCTCCGGGGCACCGGGGTGGACTCGGTGTAGCCCCACGAGTTGTTGACGACCCAGGCGTCGGCGTCGATGGCGTGCTGGAACGCCGCGATGGAGGTCGCGAGCGAGTCAACGCCCGCGCCTTCACCGAGCATCTTGATCGGGATGAGGGAGCAGTCGGGGCAAAGTCCGACCATGCCAAAACCGTTGTTGCCAATCGCCGCTGAGATTCCTGAGACCGCGGTGCCATGTCCATCGCAGACGGCGTCGGAGCCGTCGGTGCAGTACTCCCCGGGGTCGGGTGAGGGGTCGTCGTCGTCCGAGTACGCGTCGTAGGGGGCGACGACGTGGGCGAGCAGGTCGGTGTGGGCGATGTCGATGCCGCTGTCGATGACCGCGAGGCGGACCTCGGGCGTGCCGGTCGACAGGTCGTAGAGATCGGCCATGCCGAGCTCATCGAGGTACCACTGTCCGCCGTACTCGGGGTCGTCGAAGGTGACCCGCGTCGTCGGGTGCTGGATGAGGTCGGGGAACGCGTCGGTCGCGCCCGCTGCCAGCAGGGCCCGCGCCCGGGCGAGCGGGTGGTCGTCCGCCACCCGCCACCAGTTGCCTCCCAGCGAACGCGCGCCTGGGGGCGGGTTCGTCGTCTCGACCACCACGGCGGGCAGGGTCAAGACCACGCCGGGCGCGTCGAGGCGGCTCAGTACGACGCCGTCACCAACCAAATCGTCAAGCGTGAGCATGGCGATGCTTAACCCTCCTTGACTGGATAGAAGCCGGCATGGCCATTACTCTTCCGCTCCCCTCCGCGTCCCTGCTCGCGTTCACGTCCGCGCTCACGCTGCTTGGGGTCGGCTGTTCCGGCAAGACCGACGACACCGGAGCTTCTCCAGCCACCGACGCGATCTGCGAGGCGCCGGCGGAGGTCGGCTGCGTCGACCAGATGATCCTCGACCTCTCGCTGCACGACGACAAGGTCGAAGACGGATCGGTCACCACTACGGTCGACGGGGCCGACTTCGTCACCACCATCGACGCGTCGGCGGGGGGCTACGGCAACGAGACGCGGCACGCCTGGGTCTACGTGAAGTTCACCGACGACGGGGCCTCGCCGGTCGCGATCGACGACGAGACCGCGCTGGAGTCGATGGACTGGGACCTCTCGCTGCGCCGCTTCATCTTGCGGCTCAATGGGGGGTCCAGCGGTCCCTCGTGCGTGGGCGCGGCGGTCATGGGCGAAGGCTACACCTACGAGAACCTCACCGAGGTTCCTGAGGGCGTCGTCTACCAGCCGGACGACTACTACACGGATGACTGCACGATCTTGAACGATTCTTCCGGACTTGAGGGCAGCCCGCAGGTCGTGCTGGCGCCCTGGTGGGAGTACTCGAGCTGCGTCGCCACCACCGACCAGCCGTTCCTCATCCAGCTGGCGAGCGGTCGCTTGATCAAGTTCAAGGTGGAGGCCTACTACGGCGAGGATCAGCAGGCCTGCAACACCTCAGGCACGCCCTCCGATGGCGGCTTCTACATCCTTCGTTGGGCGTTCATGAACTGATCCAGATCCGCGGCCTGCTCTACGGCACCACGATGCGGCCGGGGGCGCCATCTGTGCCGTCCGCGGAGTGGCAGGTGTTGCAGTCGCCGTCGGTCTGGCTGCCGAGCATCTCGCGGGTCACGCCGTTGTGCTCGATCACCGCGGTGTAGGGCGTTTTCACGCTGCCCCGGTCGATGAAGAAGTTGCCTGCGCTGTTTGTGGTCAGCGTCGTGGCGGTGCCGTTCGCGTCGGTGATGATCACCGTGACGTCTTCCACGCCATTGCAGTCGTCGGGATCGTGGATCGCTCCCATGACCGTGCCCGCGACGGGGAATTTCGGGCCCTCGCCGCGGTTGTGACAGTCATTGCAGGCCTCCCCTGGGTTCATCTTGTCGGACCCGCGGTCTCCGTCGGTCCACTCGCTGCCCGAGGAGCACGAGCCGTTGAACGACGTGTCGAAGCCGCCGTGGGTCTCTACCGGCGCCGAGTCATCCGAAGCCGAGTCGTCCGCCGGTGGGCAGGAGCAGGAAAGGAGGAGGAGGAGGATGGTCATGATTCCTGCTAACCTCGGGCCACCGCCGCGCGTAGCGAAACAGCCGGCCCGTGGGAGCCGGCTGTCAAGTGGTGCGGAGGAGGGGAGTTGAACCCCTACGGGAGTTACCCCACCAGGTCCTGAGCCTGGCGCGTCTGCCATTCCGCCACCCCCGCGGGTGTAAGAAGCCCGCGCTTTTACCGCGGGGGTGGTTCGCCGTCAAGCGGGGGTGGTCCGCTAAGCGGAATTGGCCCGTCCATCCGCCAGATCGCGGTGTGGTTGGCCTGGTATACCCGGCGGGCGTCCCGCAGCAGCAGTCGCTCAAGCTGCGCATCTCGGGCCCGAAACTGCTCGTTGAACGTCGACTCATCGAGAAAGTGGTAGGCCTTTCTCACCGACGGCAGGTCGCCGACGATCAGCCAACGCACGCCCGTCCGGGCGAGCGCGTGGAGCGCATCGTCGCCGTGCAACGCGAGCCAGTACCGGGTGGGCACGTGGTCCTCGACGGACCCGAGGACGTAGCGCTGCTGCATGTAGTAGCCGCCCCAGTTGCCGAGCAGGGCCACTTGGTCGTCGGCGGGGATCCAGGTCCGGGCGTAGCGCAGGGCGGACCACATCGGTAGCTCACGGGACAGGTAGGCATCGGCGCTCTCCTGACCGGTGGCCACCGCGGCCTGGGCGCTGGCCCGTCGCCACGCTGGGCCGAGGTTCGCCGGGAGGGAGGCGACGAAGAGCACCACCCAGGCGAGTCGCGGTAGCCTCGCCGTGCCCAGAAGGAGCGCCCCGATGCCGAGCACCGGCAGCAGGTACCGGATGATCTGGGCGCCAGCCGCCCACGCCGCGACTCCGAAGAGCGTGAGGAAAGCGAGCCGGCGGGCAGGCCCCCCGCCGTCTCCCCGAAGCTGGATCGCGAGCAGGCCCGCCCACAGCAGCGAGAGCCTTCCGTAAAACACCATGCTGTCGGGCTCGGCACGAAACAGCAGGTTGAAGGGGAGGAGCAGCGTGTCCAGCCACTCGCGACCGAGCCCGTACTTGGCGGGGTAGACAAAGACGAAGTCCATGCCGGGCACCTCCGGCCACCCTGCGAACGGGAACAGCGGGTGGACGCCACTGGCGACGTTTCGGATCCACCACGGCACGACGGGCAGCGCGGCGAGGACGAGGGCGAAGCCTAGCCGGCGGAGGCTGCCAGCCGCCCCCGCCCCCGCCCCCCCGCGTGACCTCCACGCGTCGAACCCCGCCACCGCGAACAGTCCGAGGCACACCGGCGCGGCGCTGTACTTCGCGGCGAACGCGAACCCGGCGTGGAGCCCCATCAGCCGCCAGCGCCCGGCCAGCATCGCATCGGCGGCGCAGACGAGCCACAGCGCGACGGGAAGATCGTTGTAGGCCAGCCCAGCCTCACGAACCACCGACCACGAGCCGGCGAGCGCGAGCACGGCGATGTGCCCGCCCCCCGCGCCCGCGCCCGCCGCGTCCGCCCTCCTCGCCTCGACCAAGCTGCCAACCACCCAAAGCAGCGTGCAGACGACCCCAAAGTGCCAGAGCCGGCACGCGACTTCGCCAGCGGCGAGCCCCCCGCCCCCGAGCACCCACGGCGCCACCGCCACCAGCTGCAGTGGCAATGGGCGCCCCGTCTCCGGCGACAGGATGCCGGTGGGCAGGGCGCCTTCGCGCGCCAGCAGGCGCGGGATCGCGAGCAGGTAGGAGAGCTCGTCGGTGTCGGTCGCCGGGGCCAGCGCGTCGAACAACGCGGGCGCCATGAGCAGCGCGACCAGCAGCCCGACCAGAGGGGGCCGGGGCTTCGTCGGCGGCAGGCGCCCAAGGGCGATGAGACCGGGCACCGCCGCGATCGCGAGCACCCCGAGCACAAGGACCGCCGCTGGCCCGGTGCAGACCCCGGCGACGAGCAGCGGCAGCAGGACCACCCCGTGCACGCCGACCCCCACCATCAGGGCGTGCCCCGCGCCGCCCGGACGCTCGATCACCCCGGGCGCCAGCCGCCCGAGGATGACGCTCCCGAGGCCGGCATGCGTGGCGAGCAAGCCTGCCGCGACCAGCGCTCCCCGACCTGCCCGTAGCGCCGCCGGCGCGCTGATCAGCGGCGCGTACCACGACGCAGCCAGCGCGGCGAGGAGGCTGGCCGCGACCCATCCAGCGCTTGCCCACACCGCGCCCCCCGCGCCCCCCGCGCTCCCCTTGTTCAAGGGGGTGCATCCTCCCACGCCGGCGCTACCGCGGGGACGATCGGCCGGGTCGGGGCGTCTCCGGCCGCGAACGCGGGGGAGCCAGCAAGCCCGGGGGCTGGAAAGGCTTTTTCGGCCGCCCGGCTGGCGGCCTCCACCCGCTCGTCCACCGTGCGGATCCGCTCATCCACGCGGTCGTGAACACCGTGTCCCTCGAGCTCGATGAACAACAGCCCGAATTCGTACTCGGTCTGGCGGGCCAGCTTCGAATCGAGCTGCATCGCCGCGCGCTCCAGCCGTGGCTCCCAGCGCTCGGTGTAGACCTGCTCAGCGAGCTTCCGGGCGGCATCGCGTTGGCCACGACGGTTCGGGGTATCTTCGCGCGTTCCGGGCTCCGGTTGCCCTTGTTTCCACAGCGCCTTGACCTCCGCGAGCCCGGTCACCACCAGCTCCCCCTCCTCCTTCCAGCCGTGAAGATCGGGGGTCAGCGGGGCGTCGTTGGGCTTCTGGCATGCCGAGCCGAGCACAGCCGCGATCAGGAGCGGGTTCACGGCGACGCGCTTGGGCCGGGATGTCTCGGACCGCCCTGCGCCGGCGTGCTCGCTCCGGCGTTGGACGACTGGGTCACGCCGAGCCAGTCCACGTCGACGCCACCGGTCGCCTCGGCGAAGCGCAGGCAGATTTTTGCGGTCACCGCGCCGGTCGGCACGGTGATCTCCTTTCCGAACCGGCCAAGCTCCGGCGTTCCGGATGGGCCCGGCGTCGGGAACTTCCAGACCTGCAAGGGGACGAAGGCGCCCTCGGCGGGGCTGACCAGAACGTTCTCCTGATCGTAAGCCCGAACCTCCGCAGACAAGCCGGTGAACGCTCGGGTGTCCGCGGTCACCGACCGAACGCGAAGGCCGCCCTGTGGCCAGACGGTCGCGCCCCCCACGACATCGAACGCGTGGGAGCATACCAGCGCATCTCCGGGCTGCGAGACATCGAGGGAGAATCCCGCGGCGTGTGTCCCGTCGATCTCGCCGACGTGGGTGGTGACTCCCGCGGTGCCCTTGGCGATGAAGAAGTCGGCGCCGGCCGGCGCACCGGACCCGCCGCCGGGCTCGTCCAGATCAAAGCGCTTGGTGGGCGGAGGAAGCGTGGGTACGGCCGAGGTCCCCGACATGGGCGTCGGCTCTGCGCGGAGACCGTCGATGGCCAGCGAGTCCACCTCAACGACCCCCGTCGCGCCCGGGAACCGAAAGCACACCTCGCCCCGGGTCGCGCCGGCGGGCAACGGCACGGTGGCTTGCACGGTGGTGAAGTCGCCGGCCTCGCGGATGTTCTTGACGACGGTGTACCGACCCTCCGCCGCGGAGACGAGGTTCCCAGCGTCGTCGCGCGCGCGCAGCTCGACGCTCATCCCGGTGAACGGCTGGGGGCCGGGCTGTACCGCTTTGACCTTGAGGCGGGCGCTGACGCCGATCGACGGCGCCATCGCCTTCGGTTGGGTGCAGACTACGGCGTCGCTCGGGGCTGTGGCGGTGAGCGTGAACCCGACCGACGCGTCCGAGAGGGGGCCAGCGGAGGCTTGAGCAAGGGCGGCGTCGGGGATCACGAAGTTCAGGCCCTCGGGCGCGCCGTGCAGGCCACCGGGAGTGTTCATCGAGAACTCTCGCAGGGTCGCTGGGCCGGGTGGCACTGCGGGCACCAGCCCCGGCGGCGGCTGCAGCGGTGCGTTCTGCATGGGCCCACCGGGCGGCTCCGCTCCGACGCCGGCTCCCGGGCTCGTCCCCGAACAGCCGGACGCCATCAGGCATCCGAGCGCCCACAGGCCGCCACCAACGCCGATGCGCGCCGCGACAGGCATTCTCCTCACCGCTCCGCCCATCTTCTCCATGCCTCAATCTCCTGTTCGGGTGTTCTTCCTTCGCGGTACGAAAAGCCTGCGATCTTTTCGAGGCCGGCGCGAGCGTGCGTGACCACGTCGGCGTCCTTGTCTGCCATCGCGACCACGAGGTAGCGAGCCCCATCGCGCCCACAGGCCGCCTCTGCGTCCACGATCTTCTGGCGGAACGACGTGCCGTGGTAGACGCCGGTCTTGTCTCTGAGCGCGTGATCGAGGTCGGCGAGCGCGGAAGGGTCCTTGAGCTGGATCAGAGCGTCCAACGCCGCTGCGTGGACGAGCAGCGCCGGGTCGGACAAGCCCTTCAGGACCTTGCCCGTCAGGTTCCTGTCGCCCCGGTCGCCAAACGCCTCCATCACGCCTGCCCGGATCATGGCGTTCTTGCTCTCCGCGAGCGCGAGCAGCTCGAGGCGCGCTTCTTCACTCGGGTTCGGGCCCAGTGACCGGATCAGGACCCAACGCTGCTGCGGGTCGAGGTCGGCCGCCTTGAGCCGGGTCTTCACCTCGGCGGTGCTCTCGGGCAACATCAGACGGCGGTATGCGGCTTCGCGCGTCGCGTTCTCGAGCGTCGGGTCGGCCGCGGTCGCGGCATCCTCCTTCACGCCGGCGGCTGCGGGGGAAACGATGAGCAGGGCACAGATCAGCAGGGTCATTTGGTCACCTGTAGCTTCAGCACGGTCTTTCCGACGCCGATGGTATCGCCCGATCGGAGGCGCCCGACCGGGCTGCGCTTGCCGTTGTGGTATGTGCCGTTCGTGCTGCCGAGATCGCGGAGGAAGATCATCTCCCGGCCGAACACCTCGATCACCGAGTGGCGACGGGACACCTCACCATCGGAGAGCGGCACCTCCCCGACCTTACGCCCGATGTGGACGTTTCCCCGCGTGAGCCGAAACACCTTGCCGGTGTCCTGCCCCGCGATCACCTCGAGCACGGCGTTCAGGCCAGGCGGTAGCCGAAGCTCCTGACCGATCACGTCTGCAGGCCCGCGGGTGCGGTCCGCGCTGCCACCCAGCTCGACGAGCTCTTCGTCCAACAGCCAGGCCAGGTTGGCCTCGCTCGCGCGCCCCGGCTCAGCCAGCGCGGAGGCTGCGGCCGCGGCCGCCTCGGCCTCGCCGCTCGGCGTCGCGCCCTCTGGGCCTTCTCCGGCGAACAGGATGAGCCGCGTGCTGCCGAGCGCGATCTCGTTGCCGGGCTTCAGCACGTGCTCCCGCACCAGCCGGCCATCCACGGTGGTACCGTTGGTGCTCCCCAGGTCCTGAACCACGAATTCGTTGTTCCGGAACAGGATCTGGCAGTGCCTAGAGGAGATCAGGGCGTCGTCCAGAAGCAGGTTGCCCTCGCGACGGCCGATCACCAGCGTCTCTCGAGGCTTCAGTGGGATGTTCAGCCCGAGGCGGCTCCCCGAGACCACGCGCAAGAAAGTGCCCGACATGCGCCGCTCAGGCTGTGTTGCGGGCAGCAGCACGGCGACGAGCCTCATCGGAGCGCCCCGCGTGGTACTGGTGGTACCGGCCCGAGAGCTCGCGACCGAGCACGCCCTGAGCGTAGTGTCCGGCGTCGGCGAGCCGATCGAGGTCCACTCCCGTGGAGACGCCCATCGCCTCGAACATCTGGACGAGGTCTTCGCTGGCCAAGTTACCCGCTGCGCCCGGCGCATACGGACAGCCGCCCAGACCGGCGATCGACGCATCGAACGTGGTGACGCCGGCGCGCAGCGCGACAAGGGCGTTGGCGAGGGCGGTGCCGCGTGTGTCGTGGAAGTGCACCGCGATTTGGTCAATGCGAACGCCGTGCTGGAGCAGGAGCGCGATCATCGCCTCGACCTGAACGGGGTTCGCCATCCCCACCGTGTCCCCGAGCACCAGCTCATCGCACCCGGCCGCGAGCAGCCGTTCGGCGAGCGTGAGCGTGGCTTCCGGCGCCACGTGCCCTTCGTAGGGGCACCCGAACACCGTCGAGATGTACGACCGGACCCGCAATCCTTCGTCCTTTGCGACGGGGATCAGCTCTTCCAGCCCTGCCAGCGACTCGCGGACTGTGCGGTTGAGGTTCTTCTTGTTGTGCGTCTCGCTGGCGGACAGCACGGTGCCGACGCCGCGCATGCGGGCCTCGAGCGCGCGCTCAAGCCCAACCGGGTTCGGCACGAGCCCCCAGTAGTTGACCCCCTCGACCTGCGGCAGCAGCGAGACCAGCTCTGCCGCGTCGGACAGCTGAGGGATCCATCGGGGGCGGACGAAGCTCGTCACTTCGATGTCGCGCACCCCGGCGGCCACCAATCTGGCGATCAGCTCTGCCTTACGCTCTGTCGGGACGATCGTGGCTTCGTTCTGCAGCCCGTCCCGAGGCGACACCTCGTATACCCGCGCCCGGCTCGGCTCGGCGAGCTGACGAGTGCGCTCCGGCTCAGCCGGAAAGGCGGGATCTGGGGACATAGACAGAAGATAACCGTAAATCTGCTGCCGGGAACAGGCGGGCCCGGACTACCGGAGCGCCTGCGAGGTAGGGCACCAGAACGAACGCTCGACGCTGCGGTCAGGGTCCTCGAGCACTCGGACCGGGCCGGGCATGAACCCGGCCGAGAGGTACAGCTGGTGGGCGTTCTGGAAGCGCACATCGCTCCAAAGCTCGGTCCGGACGAAGTCCCCCCAGGCGTGCGCCGCGTGAAGGAGCGCCCGCGCCACGCCGGTGCGCCGGGCGGTGGGAGCGACGTAGAGGCGCTTGAAGACACGACTCCCGCCATGAGGAAGCACGGCGGCGGTCGCTTCGATGCGCGCGGCGCCGTGCTGAGGGGCTTCGACGATCCAGAACGCGCCGTGCTGGTAGCTGGCGGCCACGTCGATGAGATCGTCCTCGAACTCCAGATTGAAGCCGAGGTCGAACTCGGCGTAGATGGACGCGATGTGATGGGCGATCGCCACGGAGTCGTGCGGGCCCGCTAGGCGCAGGGTCCAGCCAGCGGGGAGCCGGAGGGGGGGGAGGCCATGGGGCGGGGGGGCTGACGGTGCGGGCATGGGGGCCTCTACCCGGATTGGGGGCCATTCCGCGCGCGAGGACCTTCCCCCTTGCCCAACGACCCGCCAAACTACGACGACCGCTCCGTCCGGCAGTTCATCGTCGCCACAGTGCTCTGGGGCTGCGTCGGCATGCTCGTCGCCGTCGCCGTCGCGCTGGCCGGATGGATGAATCCGCTCCTCGCTGCGGTCGCGATGCCGGTGTCGAGCGCGGTGGCGGTTTGGGGCGTGCGGAGGGTAGCCGCGTGAGCGGCGTCCTGCTCCTCATCCCGCTCTCTGTCGGGCTCGGCGCCACCTTCGCGTGGCTGTTCTTGCGGGCGGCAAGGCAAGGGCAGTTTGACGATCTGGATGATGAAGGGCGCCGGATCTTCGACGAGGACTGAGCGCCAGTTGCGCCGCGTCGGGCGCCGCGTCGGGCGCCGCGTCGGGCGCCGCGTCGGGCGCCGCGTCGGGTGGCACGGTAGGCTCCCCGCGATGCTCCTTCCGCTCCTCATCGCGTTGCTGCACGGTGGCCTCGCCGCCAGCGAAGCCCTGCCCCGCAAGCCGGTGTCTTCCTCCGCGGCCGGGGCGCCCACCGATCCGTGCG
Source organism: Myxococcales bacterium (assembly GCA_009692605.1). Taxonomy (GTDB): domain Bacteria; phylum Myxococcota_A; class UBA796; order UBA796; family SXON01; genus CAIUMM01. The sequence continues at coordinate 9,629 of SHYV01000066.1, read as the reverse complement.
TCACACAGGCGGATCACGGCGCCGACCGCTACAACGCCGGCAAGGTCGACGACGCCGAGCGAATCTGGACCGCGGGCTACGCGAGCTGCGGGCCTGGCCACGGCTTCCTCGCGCAGCAGGCGGTGGTGGCCGCGAAGCGTGAACAGTACGACGCGGCGGCCCAATTGGTCATCCGCGAGCTCTCCGAGGTCAACCCTACCCCTCTGGCGCTCAAGCTGTTGATCGCCTTGAAGGGCAAGGTCTCCCCCGAGGTGACCGTCAGCGTCTACGGGCTCGGACGTACACCCGAGACCGCGGTGCACATCCCGAACCTGCAGGGCGAGTATGCGTGGATCCGGTTCTTGATCTGTGGCGGCAAGGAGGAGGCCCTGCGCCAATCTCTGGCCACCGGGCCGCGCGGTCCGCTCGACAGGATGGAGTTCGTCTGCCCCGGCGCCAGCACCCCGCAGACGGTCTACTTCGAGGCGTCGCTGGCAGCAGCGCCGGCCCCCCCGGCCCCCCCGGCAGAGTAGACTCCCACGATGTGGCTCCTGACCCTCTCCCTGCTCTGCGCCGCGGACACCGTCGCCGACGTCCCGGGGGCGCCCTGGGCGAACCGCACCGAGAGCGCGTCGGTCCGGCTTCGCGAGGCCTCCGACCAGCTGGCCGCTACGGCCTCGTCGATCGCGCAGGCGGGGCGCCTGCAGGAGTTAGCGGTCCTGCACTCAGACGCGGACGACGTGGTGTTCCGCGCCGGCCAGCTTCTGTTGTGGGCCAATCAGGCGCCGTCGCTCGCCCGACCCGCTGCTCCGCCGGCTGCGCCGGGTCGGGCGCCCCGGTAGGGTGATCCGGGTCGCCGCCGCTACCGGAACGTCCCGTCCTGCGCGATCACCGGCCCCAGCTCGGGAAAGTCAGCCACCGTCAACATCCGGACCCGATCCGCGGCCTGGTTGGTGGGGTCGAGCACCGGTCGGCCCTCGTCCACCTGGATGGTGCCGATGATGCGCCCGCCCGTCAATACGCCGTCATCGGCGAGGCCGACCTCAAGGATCTCCCCGACGCCCTGAGGACCGGTGACCGTGAAGCGCCCATAGGTGGCGAAGTTCCCCATCGAGTACTCGATGAGCCGCCCATTGTACACCTCCATCCCCCGCAACACGTGGGGCCCGTGACCAAGGACGAGATCGGCGCCCGCGTCGATCACCGCGTGGGTGAACGCTCTGAGGTCACCGCGATCTTCGCCGTAGTACAGCTCGGGTCCAATCGGGACGTGCTGCGCCTTTTCTCCCTCAGCTCCGCCGTGGAAGCTGACAATCACGATGTCCACGCGCGCCGCGAGCAGCGTGACCAACGCCACCGCTGCGGGGGTGTCGTTCAGGTAGTTACAGGCCATGTTCGTGTGAAATCCGACGAGGCCGAGCTTCTTTCCGTTCACTGTCCACTCGGCGACGGTGCCCGGCCGCCCGGACCACAGCACACCCTGCGCGTCGAGCGTCTGCTCGGTCTGCAGGCGGCACACGTCCTCGAAGTCCCCGGCGTGGTTGTTCGCGGTGGAGAGCACGTCGAAGCCCGCTGCCTTGTAGAGCGGTCCGTACCGGGTTGGCGAGCGGAACGCGTAGCAGCTGCCCGGAGTCGCGTTTGCCGCGCACTTGGTCGGTGGCGTCTCGTCATCGCAGAGCGGCCCCTCGAGGTTGCCGAAGGTGACGTCAGCGTCCAACAGGGCGGAGCGCACCGCGTCGAAGGTCCCGACTGCGTCGTCCGGCGCGAGCTCGCCTTCAGGAAACAGCGTGCCGATCATCATGTCCCCGACAGCGCGCAAACGGATGGTGGCTACGCCGAGCGGGAGCGTCGCCGGGGCGGTGGCGCGCAGCGCAGCGGCCACGGCGAGGCTGTCGCGCTCCCCGCGGGCGCTCGCGAGGTTCTTCTGTAGGCTCTCGTAGGTAGGGTTGCGTTTTTCGATGGGCTCCCACGCCGCCACCACAGCCTTCCAATCGCTGAGTGTCCAATGCACCCAGCCAAGCTGCCAGGCGCAGGCGTCGTCGTCTGGTCGCTGCGTCAGGCACGCCTGAAACGCGTCGATCGCCGCAGCGGGGTCCTTGCGGATCAACGCGAGCACGCCGCGATCGTAGTCCGGACCGGACGAGACGGGCTTGGCCTCGGCGCTGCCCGCGAGTCCGAGGCCCAAAACGACGGCGGAGACGACGGCGGGGACTACGGCGGGGACGACGGCGGGGACGACGGCGGGGACGACGGCGGGGACGACGGCGCGGGCCGGGCCGGGCTGGGCGGGGAGGGTCACGGGAGCGAGCCCGGCGGCAGCGAAAACTTGGACTGCTTCTGGCTGGCGCTGGAGCACGAGGCTCTGCCGACCGCCGCGGCGAACTCGCTGAAGATCGGGCAGGCGCCCGGGGACGAGAGCAGCTCGGGATGCCACTGCACGCCGAGCATGGCGCGGTCGTGGTACGCGATGGCCTCGATCACTCCGTCTGGGGAGCGGGCCGCCACCGTCGCCCTTCCGGGGAACGCCGGGTCGACGGCCTGATGGTGGGTGGAGTTGACCCCGCCGTCGCCCGGGCCGCGCAGCCACTCCCAGCCGGGCTCGCACACCAGCTCATGGGCGCTCTGCGCTGGGTCGGTCGCCTGTTCGTGGTCCAGCACGTCGACGCCACGCTGCGAGGCGTCGGCCCGGATGTCCTGCAGCAGACGACCTCCAAGCGCGACCGCCATCGCCTGCATGCCGCCGCAGAGCCCGAGCGTCGGCATGCGCCGCCGGACACACTCGCCGAGCAGCGCGAGCTCCAGCCCGGTTCGCGCCTCGTCGGCGCGGGTCTCCCACAGCGCCGGCTGGCCATAATGCTTCGGGTGGATGTCGAAGTTGCCCCCGGTGATCACCACCCCTCCGACCACGCTGAGGATGAGGTCCAGCTGCGCCTCCCCCGGCGCGAGCAGGATCGGGGTCAGGCCGACCGCGCGCAGATGGGCGACGACCCGCTCTCCCACGAAGACCTCGGGGCGTCCGGGGCGCACGTTGGGACCGGCCCCCGGCGTGCCGATGCGGTGGTCACAGGTGACGGCGACGAGCATCAGGGAGCTCCGGGCGATGGTTCGGCGTGCTCGGCGGCGAAGGCGTCCAGCGCGAGCTGGATCCCGGCGTCGTCCACGTCGAGGTGGGTCACGAGCCGGATGCGGTCCCAGCCGAGCGCGAGGCACCGCACCCCGCGAGCGTCCATCCGCCCTGCGAGGTTCGGAGCGTTGGGCGTGCGAAAGTAGACCATGTTGGACTGCGGGGCGCGCTCTACCTCCCAGCCTTGCGCGCCGAGCCCCTCCCACAGGCGCCGGGCGCGGGTGGAGTCGTCCAGGAGGCCCGGCAGGTGATGGTCGAGCGCGTAGTCGCAGGCCGCGGCGAGGATGCCCACCTGACGCATGCCGCCCCCCAGCATCTTCCGGAATCGGCGAGCCCGGCCCATCAGCCTTGACGGGCCGACCAGCATGCTGCCGACCGGGGCGCCGAGGCCCTTGGAGAAGCAGACGCTGACGGTGTCGAAAGGATCGCATTGGGCGAGGAGCGCGCGCGCGATCTCCGCCCCTGGGGCTGCGACGGCGTTCCAGAGCCGCGCCCCGTCGAGGTGGCAGCTCAACCCCGCGTCCCGAGCGACGGCGCAGAGCTTGGCCACATGCTCTGCGGGGATGACCGTTCCGCCGCCCCGATTTGCGGTGTTCTCGACGCAGAACAGGCGCGCCGGAGCGTGATGGACGTTGGGCGCCCGGACCGCGTCGCGGACGACGTCGGGCTGCAGCACGCCGCGGTCTCCCTGCAGCAGCCGGATCGTGACGCCCGAGATCACCGCGGCGGCGCCTGCTTCGTAGTGGAACGGGTGGGCGTCGGCTTCCAGCAGGATTTCGTCTCCGGGCTCGGTCTCGCAGCGGATCGCGATCTGGTTCGCCATGGTGCCGGTCGGGACGAACAGGCCTTCCTGCTTGCCGAGCATCCGGGCGACCCGGGCCTCGAGCGCGTTGACCGTCGGGTCCTCGCCGAACACGTCGTCGCCCACTTCGGCGTTGGCCATGGCGGCGCGCATGCCCGGCGTGGGCTTCGTGACGGTGTCGCTGCGCAAATCGACCATCATCGGAGCTCCGTGGGCGTGACCAACGAGCGCTGGTAGCCGGCGGGGATGGGCACGTCGAGCAGGTGGAGGAGCGTGGCGCCGATGTGGGTGATGCCGGGGCCGGGCTCGCCGTCCGGCGTGATGCACGAGGGGTCGAGGTCCCACTCCCGCCGCGGGTCGACGAGGATGAAGGGCACTGGGTTCAACGTGTGGCTGGTCTTCGGCCTCGCCCGTCCATCGACGACCACCGGCCGACCTCTCTTGTCGAGCTCGAACATGAGGTCGGCGTTGCCATGATCCGCGGTGACGAGCAGGATCGCGCCGGCCGCCTGACAGGCAACGGCGAGCCTGCCGAGCGCGGCGTCGACGGTCTCCATCGCGGACACCGTCGCGTCGAAGTCTCCGGTGTGCCCCACCATGTCGCCGTTGGCCAGGTTCAGGCGGACATGGTCAAACGCCCGGGACTGGACGCTGTCGATCGCCACATCCACGATCTCCGCCGCCTTCATCTGTGGCCGTTGGTCGAAGGCGATGACGTCGCTCGGGACCTCGGTGTAGGTCTCGAGGGTCTCGTCGAACCTGCCCGAGCGGTTTCCGTTAAAAAAGTACGTGACGTGGCCGAACTTCTGCGTCTCGGACACGGCGAGGGTGCGTAGGCCGGCCTTCGCCAATTGCTCCCCGACCGTCTGATCGATGAGCGGTGGATCAACAAGGAAGTTGGCGGGGATCTTGAGGTCGCCGTCGTACTGCATCATGCCGGCGTAGGTGACCTGCGGCGGCGCCTGACCCAGCGGCCCGGCGCGATCAAACTTCACCGCGCTCTGCTGCGTTTGGGGCCCGGCCGGCGGCGCCCACGGCTCGGTGAACGCGCGGGAGATCTCGATCGCCCGGTCGCCTCGGAAGTTGAAGAAGACGACGGAGTCGCCGGCTCGGATGAGCGGTCCCTGCTCGCAGACAAAGGCTGGCAGGAGCTGATCGTTCACTTTTGGGTCCTCTTCGTAGAACGTGCGGACCGCCTCGGTCGCGGTGGTGAACCTCCGACCTTCCCCCCAGACGTGGCAGGCCCAACCCCGCGCGACCATGCTCCAGTCGGCCTCGTAGCGGTCCATCGTAAGGTTCATCCGGCCACCGCCGGAGGCGATCTTCGCGTCCACAGGCTGGCCTCCCGGTCCAATGAGCCCGGTCAGCTCGCGCTCGAGCGGCGTGATCCAGCTGGCGGCCGACCGCTCGGAGACGTCGCGCCCGTCGGTCAACGCATGGACGCGGATCCGGCGGACGCCCTCTTGCGCCGCCCTACCGACCAGCGCGCGTAGGTGGTCGACGTGGCTGTGCACGTTTCCGTCGCTGACGAGGCCCAGGAAGTGGACCGTGGGGGCGCGAACCACCTGCTTCCACGACGCGCTCTCCCAGATCGCCCCGCTCTCGATCGCGGCGTCCACGAGCTTCGCGCCCTGCTCGATCACGCGCCCTGCTCCCATCGCGTTGTGTCCTACCTCCGAGTTGCCCATGTCGGCGTCGGACGGCAGCCCTACGGCCACGCCGTGCGCGGTGAGCAGCATGTGCGGGTGCTCTGCCATGAGCCGATCGAGCACCGGGGTCTTCGCCACGAACACGGCGTCGGTCGCGTCGCGTTGTCCCCAACCGACGCCATCGAGGATGCAGAGTACGACGGGACGACGGGGGGACGAGGGCGGTACGGGCATGCTGGGGGCGTTCTAATCTCTTTAGGCGGCCGCCGAACGTGCTGCCAGCGGCCGCTTTCCCCGGCGGTCGGCCGTCAATGACCCTCTTTTACCGCGTTCCGGTTCCACGCCGGGATCTCCACCACGATGTCGCTCGACCCGTCGGGGACGCACTGGCAGGCGAGGCGGGAGCTGGGCCGCACCGCGGGCGCGCCGTCGATCATGTCCTCTTCCTCTTCGCTCGCTTCTCCACAGCTCTTTTTACCGCCCGAGACGTACACGTGGCAGGTTGAGCAGGCGAGCACCCCGCCGCAGGCGTGCTCGACCTCCACGCCGGCGTCCAACAGCTGCCCCAGGATGCTGCCCACCAGCCCGTGATCGCCGTTGGAGAGCTTCGCGGGATCGACGTGTACGACCACGTCGGCCCCCCCGGCCCCCCCGGCCCCCCCGGCCCCCCCGGCCCCCCCGGCCCCACCGCCGGGCGGGGACTTGACCGTGATCGTGTAGGGCCGTGTCGGGGCGCGCGAATCGGTCGCGTCGAGGAAGGGATTACGACCGCGCATAGCTGGTTCTCCCGTGGTTGGATGGCGCTGGAGCTGCGGAGGGATCCAGCGGTGGACCTGCGCGCGTTCCGTCCGCGTTCAGCCCCAGCTCCGCCCCGACCGTGTCCGCCGCCCGCCCCGACAGCGCGAGGCTAAGGTCGCGCTCGATCCGCGCCTGGGCGAACGTGGCCGACACTTCGTCCAGCTCGTGCGACAGCTCGGAGATTCGCTTGCGGTCGCCAGGGGAGGCGGAGACGTGCAGCAGGCGGAGGGCCTCCGCCACCGCCGAGATCCGCTCGAAATGCGGCTCGGTGAGCATCGCCCGGTCGGCGGCAAGCGCCTTGTCCAGCGCGTGCAGGATGCCCTCGGCCTCGACGCGGGCCTCGATCAGCATGCGGTCCTCGACATCGGTCTCTGCGTTGTCGATGCTGGCCTCCAGCATGGCCTCGATCTCGTCCTCGGTGAGCCCGTAGCTTGGCTTCACGTCGATCTGCGTCTCGATCCCGGTGAATTCCTCCTTCGCGGAGACGTGCAGCATGCCGTCGGCGTCAACGAGAAAGTCAACCTTTATCCTTGCGATTCCTGCTGGTAGCCGCGGAAGACCCTTGAGCGTGAACCGGCCAAGCGACCGGTTGTCGCGCGCCAACTCCCGGTCGCCCTGCAGGATGTGCAGGGCGATCCCCGTCTGCCCGTCCGCGTGCGTAGTGAACGTCTGGCTGGCCGAGATCGGGATGGGCGAGCAACGGGGGATGAATTTCTCGACGATCCCGCCCATCACCTCGAGCCCGAGAGAGAGGGGGATGACGTCGAGCAGCAGCAGATCGTCCGAGAGCTGCGAGCTGCCGGTGAGGATGTCGGCTTGCATCGCCGCGCCGATCGCGACCACCTGATCGGGGTTCAGGTCCGAGTACGGCTCGCGCCCAAACAGCTGGGCTACATGCTGGCGGACGTAGGGGACGCGCGTGCTTCCGCCGACGAGCACGACCGCGTCGACGTCGCTGGCGGACAGGCCCGCGTCGGCGAGCGCCTGCCGACAGGCGTCGGTGGTGCGGGCGACGATCGGGGCGATCGCCTGCTCGAACGCCGTCCGCGAGACGGCGCACCCTTGAAGATCCGCGGTGGCGCCGGCGTCGCCCGCGGCGGACAACGCCCGCTTGGCGGACTCGGCCCCCGCGAGGATGGACCGAGCTTCCGAGTCGGATCGGGAGGCGAGGTCGGGGAATACCAGCGCGGCGAGCGCGCGGTCGAAGTCGTCTCCGCCGAGGTGGGTGTCGCCGGCGGTCGCGAGGACCTGGAAGATGCCGTCATTCAGGTCGAGGATGGACACGTCGAACGTGCCGCCGCCGAGATCGTAGACGGCGAACTTCCCGGAAGCGCGCTGGTCGAGCCCGTAGGCGATGGCGGCTGCCGTGGGCTCGTTCAACAGGCGCAGCACCTCGATCCCGGCGAGACGGGCGGCGTCCTTGGTGGCCTGCCGCTGCGCGTCGTCGAAGTACGCGGGGACGGTGATCACCGCCCCGCCGGGTTCCCCAAACAGGCACTCCACCGCTCGGGCCTTCAGCGCCTTCAACACCTCGCTCGCGACCTCTACCGGGGTGACTGGCGCGTGGTCCTCACAAAGGAACCGCACGAATCGGGGCTCCGCGTCGTCCATTCGGTACCGGAAGATCCGCGCGTCCTCTGCGCAGTCGGCTGGCGAACGTCCCATGAAGCGCTTGGTGGACGAGAACGTCCTCCCTGGGAATCGGGGCGCCTGATCGAGGGCCACCGCGCCCACGACGGGCGCGACGCCCGCCGCCTCATACCGCACTACCGACGGCAGCATCGGTGTGCCCGCCTCGTCCAGCAGGCAGCGTGCCTTGCCGCTCATGACCACCGCTACCAGCGAGTTCGTGGTGCCGAGGTCGATTCCGATGTTCGCCATCTGTTCCTTGGGGAGCCCGCCGGGGTCGGCGCAAAGCTGACGCGCGCGTAAGGTTTGCGGCCAGCGGGGGCAAGCCCGCGTGCGGTCCTTGGGCGGGGTTCGGTAGTCGGGGGCGTGTTCTGGCGGACTGCGGGGGCGCGGCGCGGGCTCAGCCCGGAAACAGGGCCCGCTGCCGGCTCTCCCGGAAGGGGGGCGGCGACCCGGGGACTGGCTTGCCTTCTATCCATCCGGCGATCATCCCGAGCACATGGGCCCGAGCGGCTGGGTCGTCGACGTAGTCCACCTCGTCGGTGCGCACGACGTGGACCGGGCAGAGATCCCAGCGCTCCCAAAGGCGGGTGTACCGCGCACGCAGATCGTCCAGATAGTCCGCCGGGATGACCTGCTCCGCCGAGATGCCCCGGCGGGCGATCCGGCTGCGGATCACCTCGGTGTCCGAGTCGAGGAAAACCACGAAGTCGGGGCGCAGCGGCTCTTCGTCCAGCAGGCCGGCAAAGCGCTGGTACAGGGTCAACTCGTGGCCGGTCAGCGTCATCTCGGCGAAGATGCCGTCCTTCGCCATCAGGTAGTCGCACACCGTCAGCGGGTGGAACAGCGAGGTCTGGCGCGCCTGAAGCTGCTGCGCGTATCGGTTCGCCAGGTAGAACATCTGCGCGGGGAACGCGAACCGCTGCGGGTCTGCGTAGAACTCGGCAAGAAAAGGGTTGTCCTCCGCCGGTTCCAGCACGAGGCGCGCCGCCCACTCGCGCTCAAGGATGCGGCACAGCGTGGTCTTGCCAACGCCGATCAGTCCTTCGATGACGATGAGGCCACGCACGGCGTGCACATAGCGCGGTCGCGCTGGCGGGTGGTCGCGCCACCGGCCCGGCGTGTGCTATTTCCGCGTCCCCTTCACCTCGGATTGATCATGGCGCGGGCCCACCCAGTTCCCTCCCTGCTCCACGGGGTGACGGCCGCGGTCACCTGCCTTGGCTGCGGCTTTCTGAGCCATCCGGGCAGCGCAGCGCTGAACGAGCGCTTGGCCTCCGGCGCGCTCGGGGTGGGCGAGTACTATGCCCAGCTGCTCACGCTCACCTACCGGCTCATCGTCCGGATCGTCACCGAGCAGGACGACGGCCTGCTGTCCTGGCCGGGGCTCGCCGACGCCCTCCGGGGGAGGCACCCCGAGGACCGCGACCTTGCCTCCGCCAGCATTTCGGAGCGCGATCTGGAGACTGCGCTCGCCGGGCTGCGCTCGACCTTGCACCTTTGGACGTGCGCGCCCGCTCTGGGCTCGCCCGATCTTGGCTCTCCCGGCCCGGGCTCGCCTGCCCCCGGCCCGTCTGACGAGCTTGGCAGCGTCTATGAAGCGTTGCTGACCCGCGTCCCGCGGCTGGGAAGCGGGCCAGGCGGCTTC
>SHYV01000065.1 GCA_009692605.1 Myxococcales bacterium | reverse complement strand
CAGGTCGTCCCCAGCGACACGGGCGCTTGACCGGTCGGCGACAAGGCACGCCCCGAGGGTGCCGGCGAACCGCTCGCCCTCCACCGCCCGACTGTCCGGGTCCACCACGGAGCCGTCGAGCTCGGCCAGCAATTGTCCCTTCTTGCCACGGATGAGCGTCGCCCCCGAGGCGGTCACCTGGGCGTGCTGGAGCGGGAGCCGGGCGCGCTGGCTGTTCAGGCGGGTCCGCAACCCCAGATCGGAACCCACGCTGACGAGCGAGGAGCCCGCCCCTACCGCTGCGCCAGTCGACATCAGCGGAAGGACCGCGGGAAGGAGCAGCGCCCCGACCAGCGATCCGATGGCCTGCTCCCGGGGTCGGGCGGCGATGCCCCGGAGTAGCAGTCCGCCCGAGCAACCCACGCCGAGGAAGATCACCAGCGCCGGGATCTCCCCCTCACCAAGCCTGGGTGCCACGAACACGAGCCTTAGGGCAAGGCCGGCCATGTTCTCGTCAAGCCCGAACCCGAACACCGCGAGTGCGGCGGCCCCACCGGCCCCAAGCAGCACGCCGACCCCGCGCACCCAGCGCCCGCCAGGACAAGAAAGGCCTGCGACAACACCGCCAAGCACCGCCATGAGGGAGGCCTCTGCCGGGAGGAGCGGCCCACGAAGCAGGCTCCAGGCCAGCCCAATGGCGAGCACCAAGATCGCGAAAATCAGTGTGCGCGCTCCAATATTCACCAGCGATGTCGAGCCGGGGACCGCGACTGCGGGTGTTCGGACCGCCTGCTGCGCTTGAGCGAGGCCCCCCAGTGCGAGCGCCAGCGGTACTGCGAGCGCGCTGTCTAGAGTCCGACCGGTCGCCGCTCCGAGCAGTAGAAGCACGCCAGAGAGGGGGTTCAAGGCGAGGGATTGACATGCCAAGAGCGGAGCGGCAGCCCATGTGGACAGAGTGAGCAGCGCCAGCGCCGCGGCCGGGACGGCGCTGGCGGGGAGAACGCTGAGCATCGGCTGCGCGCCAAGCACCGCCGCGCCCCCGGCGGCGGCGGTGAGCCAGACGGCACCCGGTTTTCCGGATTGGGGCAACAGGCCAAATCCGAGCACCGCGGCCGTCAGGAGCGTCGAGACCGACGCGGGACCCGAACCGAACATCCGGGTAGTCTCGGCGTTCATCGCACATATCCAGAGTCCGACACCAGCGGTCCTCGCCGAACAAGCGAAGCTGGCCTTAAGGACCGGGAACCCGAAACGGAGGGGGAGTGCCATGCAACTTCTGGTATCGCGCACCGCTTGACGTTGACTGGTAGGGGTAGTTCTTGGTACAACCGTCTGCCGGAAGGATCCCCTGTTGGCTCTTATCAATCGCACCAAGAACGCCATCGCGCTCGACATCGGTTCGAGCCACGTCAAGCTGCTGGAGCTCGAACAGGAGCGTTCCGGGCGGTTCCGGCTCAAGCACTTCGGTGTCGCGCCGCTTCCGCCCGAGGCCATCGTGGATGGCGCGTTCATGAATACTACGGCGATTGTCGGCACTATTCGCGAGTTGGTGAGTCGCCTCAAGGTGAAGACCAAGGAGGCCGTGGTCGGCGTCTCTGGCAATTCCGTGATCATCAAGCGAATCTCCCTGCCGGTGATGACTCAGGATGAACTCGACGAGTCCATCACCTGGGAGGCGGAGCAGTACATTCCCTTCGACGTGAACGATGTCTACATCGACGCGTTCATCCTGCAGGGGCAGGCGGACGAGGCCGGGCAGATGGAGGTGCTCCTCGTCGCCGCTCGAAAGGAGCTGGTGAACGAGTACCAGAGCGTCCTGCTCGAGGCGGGCCTGAAGCCGGTTTGCGTGGACGTCGCGGCGTTCGCGATGGAAAACATGTACACGCTGAACAACGAGGTGACGGCGGAGCCGGTCGCCCTCGTGAACGTCGGTGCCAGCACGGTCAACATCAACGTTTTGCGGCGGGGGGTGAGCGCGTTCACGCGCGATCTCCAGATCGGGGGACGAAACTACACGGAGGAGATTCAGCGATCGCTGAACGTCTCGTTCGAGGAAGCCGAGGCGTTCAAGGTGGGCGGAGCGGAGCGGGATCGCAGCGCGGTGGTTCCGGAGGAGGTCGCGCGTGTATTGGCGAACGTCTCTGAGAACATCGCTGCGGAGGTGCACCGATCGCTTGACTTCTACCTTTCCACCGCCGGCGGAGGCAGCCTTAGCCGGGTCGTGCTGACCGGCGGCGCCTGCGTCACCCCTGGGCTGAAGCCCAGTCTTGAGGCTCGTTGCGGTTGCGCGGTCGAGATCACCGACCCGTTCAAGCGGATCCAGGTTGAGGAGCGATCCATCAACCCGGCGTTCCTCCAGTCGATGGCCCCTCAGGCGGCGATCGCGGTTGGGCTCGGCCTTCGGAGGGCAGAAGACAAATGATTCGGATCAACCTTCTTCCGATACGGACATCCAAGAAGCAGGAGGCGGTTCGCCGCGAAGCCCTGCTCGCGATGGCAGGCGGTGCGATCGCGCTCTTCGCCGGATTGTCCGTTTGGGGAGTGACACAGCTGGAATTGTCCGGTGTTCAAGGCGAGAACCGGGCGCTGCAGAATGAAATCGACAAGCTCTCTGCGGACGCGAAGCGCGTCGACGACATGGAGAAGTTCGAGCACGACCTCCAGCGTAAGCTTGACGTGATCGACGACCTGCGCGGGAAGAAGGCCGGTCCGGTGCACATGCTCGACGACATGTCGACCGCGGCTCCGGAAAAGCTGACGCTGATCCGTCTGAATCAAAAGGGAGACAATCTGGAAATCGAAGGGATTGCCCAGAGCAATACGATGATCTCCGAGTACCTGCGTTCGCTCGAGGCGTCTCCGTATTTCGAAACCGTCTTCCTTAAGGATATCGAGGCTGTACAGCCGGACAAGACGCAACCCGTCACCCTGAAGAAGTTCAAGTTGACGGCCCGCACGAGCTCCGTGAAGGTGAACGCCACCGACAAGACCATCGCGAAGCCGCTCGAGGAGGGCGCTCCTGTGCCTGCTGGCGCGGCAACGCAGCCGGGCACTCCCGTTCCGGCCCCGGCTGCACCGGCATCCGGGCATGGGGCGCCGGCCCCGGTGGTACCGGCCCCTGACCTTCTGCCCGCGCCCGCTCCGGCGGGAGGTGGCACGTGAATCGCTTCATCGACCAGTTTCAGAGGCTACCCCGCTCTCAGCGATGGCTCGCCGCCGGTTTGGCGTACGTCTTCATCCTCGTCGCGGTGTGGTTCTCCCTCGTCTCCCCGACGTTGGAGGGCATCGACGGTGCGAATTCGCAGAAGAGGGACCTCGCCACAAAACGCGATGCAGTCCGGGCGCGGGCGTCGAATCGACCCGCGTTCGAGGCTCGCCTCGAAGACCTGGCCTCGAGGTTGAAGCAGGCCTTGAAGGAGTTACCCAACGACCGCGAGATCCCCGGGTTGCTAAGCGAGATCGACGGTCTGGCCCGGAAAAGCGGGCTCGATGTTCGAAAGTTTCAGCCGTTGCCCGAGGTGCTGCATGAGTACTACGCCGACGTTCCGGTGCAGATCGTGATGGACGGTGGGTACCACGAGGTTGGCATCTTCTTTGACCGCGTGAGCAAGATGAGCCGCATTGTGTCCGTGACGGACGTTGACATGGGAACTCCTGTGCAATCCGGGGAGGAGGTCAGCTTGACCGTCAGCGGCAAGGTGGTGACCTACCGCTTCCTGAGCGACGAAGAGATCGAGGCCAACTTGCAGCGCCAGAAGAAGAAGAGCGCGGGCAATGCCCCGGCCGGAGGCGGGAATGATTAGGTCGCGTCCCGGAGTGGCGTTCGTTGTACTTCTATTCGGGGTAAACGCCTGCGGTGAGCCGATCCCGTCGGGCAACCAGACCACTGGGGTCACGGCACCGGTGAGCTCAGCCTCGCGGGAGGAGGCCATCTCGGCTTCGCCGCAGGCGGAGTATTTGTACAACCCCGCCGGCAAGCGGGACCCCTTCAAGCCGTTCTTTCAGACGGGAAAGGTTGGCACTTCGGGTGTCATCGACATGACACAGCCCCCGCTCCAGCGATGGGATGTGGACAAGTTCATCTTGTCCGGGGTCATCTGGGCGACTGAGGTGCCACGGGCGCTCCTCATCGATCCAGACGGAACCGGTCACGCCATACAGATTGGCACGTACGTTGGGCGAAACTGGGGGAAGGTCACGTCCATCTCGGATGACGCTGTCGTCGTCACCGAGGAGTACCAGACGCTCGACGGCGAGCTCGTCGTGAACCCGGTGACCGTCCATTTCCCCGGCAAGGACACCAAGAAGTGATGTCAGAACGCGGAGTCTCCATGCAGTCCCAGGCCTACCGGAATCCCTTTGTCAGCCAAATCCTCATCCGGGGGCTGGTGCTGGCCCTCGCGCTGGGCGTGGCTGCACCCAGCCGCGCTTTCGCCATTGACCCCGTCACGGTCTCCGGCGCGCAGATTGGCACGGCCGCTGATCTCACCGTTGTGCGGATCTCGCTGGTGAGCGAAGGCGGGTCCCCCACGGTGAGTCCGTTCCGTGAGTCCAACCCAGAGCGTCTGGTGTTGGACATCGCCGGCGCGAAGCTCGCGGAAGGGAGCACGGCTCCGGTCGGAGGGCTGGTGACCCGGTCGGAATTCTCGGTGTTCAACGACGGGGCTGACAACGTGCGGCTCACGCTGTACCTTGGCAGCGCCGCGACGTGGGATGTCAAGTCGGAGGCAGGGGCCATTGTGCTGACCCTGAAGGCCGGACAGGCTGCGGATCCGTTGGCTGACGCGCTGAGCGCGGCACCGGTACCGGTGGACGTGAAGTTGTCGGGGCCCGCGGCCTTGCCAGACGGCCCGGCTCTTACATCGCTCGACTTCCAGCAGCGCGAGCGGGTCAGTCGCGTCCTGATCGGCTCCAAGGAAGTCGAGCCGACGATCACCCAGCCCGAGCGCAACCTGATCACCATCGATCTCGCTGGCGCGACGATGCCTGACAGCCTTACTCGGGAGCTCAACAGCGCCTATTTCTACAGCGCGGTGGACTCGGTCAAGGCGTACTCTACTCGCAGTGGGGTGCGGATCGCCGTTCGACTACGCGAGGGTGCGGAGTACTCCGTCGCGCGTGAAGGAGGGCTTCAGGTCATCTCCATCCAGATCCCGAAGGGTCAGATCGAAGCACGTGATGCTGCGGTCGATCGTGGTTCGGATGTTGCGCCATCCACTCCGGCGACGAACGGGGGCGCCGGCTTGTCGAACTCGAGCGGCGGGGAGCTGCTGATCGGCGGGAAGGGCAACGAGATGGATGCGCAGGCCACAATAGGCAGGCATGGCGCCGGGGGGGCATCGGATCTGTCGTTCGCGTCGGAGGTCGGAGATTCATCCGTGCGCTTTGTTGGGCGCCGAATGAGCATCGATCTCCAGAACGCGGACATCCACGCTGTGTTCCGGTTCATCGCGGAGTTCGCCGACGTCAACATTGTGGCGTCCGATGAGGTCAAGGGATCGGTCACCGTCCGGCTTAAGGAGGTCCCGTGGGATGAGGCGCTCGCTGCGGTGCTGCAGGCCAAGGGGTTGGCCGCTCAGCGCATGGGACACGTCATCCGTGTCGCGTCGATCGAGACCATCAAGTCCGAGCAGCAGTCTGCCTTGGAGGCCAAGAAGGCTCAGGTCGAGTTAGAGGAGCTGCAGGTGTACGTCGCGCCGCTCAACTACGCGAAGGCGGACGAGGTGAAGGAGCAGGTCCTCTCCGTTCTGAGTGAGCGGGGATCGGTAGAGGTTGACTCGCGCGGCAACCAGTTGATCATTCAGGATCTGCCCAACAACGTGGCGCAGGCGCGAGCCCTGATTCGCAAGTTGGACTCTCCGGCTCGCGAGGTGCGAATCGAGTCCCGGTTCGTCGAGGCGACCTCTTCGTTCTCCAGGTCACTGGGAATCCAGTGGGGCACCGACGTGAATGCGTCTGCGACCACCGGCTATCCTACGGGTGCGTTCTTTCCGAACTCGATTGGCGTGGACGGGGGCCTCAGCACGGCCGGGACGGGTGCGGACCATTTCTACACCTCCACTAGCAGCGACAGCTTGTTGATGGACCTCGGCGCGGACGGGCCCAACAGCGCGATCAACTTTGCGCTCGGCTCCATTCCGGGGCTGGTCAACATCGATGCCCGACTGTCCGCCGCACAGACCGAAGGCTGGGGGAAGATCGTCTCCAGTCCGAGCGTGACCGCGCTTGACAACGAACAGGCTACGGTTTCTCAGGGCGCGCGTATTCCCTTCCTTTCGTCGAGCCAGAACGGTACATCGGTGCAGTTCATCACGGCCGCCCTTGAGCTGAAGGTCACCCCGCACATCACCTCGGATGACACGGTCTCGCTTGAGATCGAGCTCGCGAACAACCGCGCCGACTTCTCGCTGGCGGTGCAGGGTCAACCGGCGATTTCGACCAAGGAGATCAAGACGCGGGTGCTGGTGCCCGATGGGGACACGGCGGTGCTGGGAGGCGTCTATGCGACGAGCGAGTCGATTACGACCAGCCGCGTTCCCGGGCTCGGGAGCATCCCGATCATCGGGTACCTCTTCAAGAATTCGCTGAAGCAGAATTCCCAGAACGAGATGCTGGTGTTCATCACTCCTCACATCATCTCGATCGCCGGCTCGACGGCATCGAGCCTCTCGTCGGGCCCGAAGTAAGGCTGGCGGCGCTGGCCCGAACCGCAGTCACGCCGTCCGGTGAGGCGCCTCGCGTTGGCCGGGCCGAGCGGGGTTGGAAAAACAACTGTCGGCCGGATTCTTGCTGCCCGGGCGTGCGTCAGCTTTGTCGATTTGGATGAGCGCATCGCCTTGCAGGCCGGGCGGGACATCGTGTCGATCTTCCGTGAGGAAGGTGAGGCGGGGTTTCGGCGCCGGGAGCGGGAGGCTCTTGAAGAGGTCGCCGGCGCGGACGGATTGGTTCTGGCCCTCGGAGGCGGTGCTGTCGGAGTTGGACTTCCCTCGCTGGGTGGGTGGCCCAGGGTGGTGTTGATGGCAGGCCTGCCGGTGCTGTTGGCGCGGGTCGGCAGCGCGGAGCAGCGACCGCTGCTGTCCGGAGGGTTGGCATCTCGAGCGGCAGATCTGCTCGAGCAGCGTCGGCCCGGATGGCGCGCTTTCGGGCCGTGGGTGCACACCGACAGCATCTGCCCAGACGCGGTGGCCTTGCGCGTGGAGGCAGCGTGGTGAACGCGAGCTTCGGCACGGTCAACGTGGAGGTGGAGGGCGAGGCTTACCCGGTGGTCCTGGCGCCGGGATTCGAGGGCCTCGGCCAAGCGGTCGCGGCGGTGCTCCCCGCGGGGCGAATCGTCGTTGTGACTAACGATGTGGTCGCCCCGTTGCATGCTGCCGCAGCGGAGCAGGCGCTACGGGCGGGGGGGTGGGACCCTGCGTTTGTGGTCCTGCCCGACGGTGAGCGGCACAAGAACCTCGACATCTGGCGCGATTTGGTCGGCCGCCTGCTTGACGTTCCTGTCGATCGCCGCACCCCGGTTCTGGCGCTCGGAGGCGGGGTCACCGGCGACATGGTGGGCTTCGCGGCTGCGAGCGTGCTTCGAGGCGTGCCCTTTGTTCAGGTGCCGACCACCTTGCTGGCCATGGTCGACGCGAGCGTTGGGGGCAAGGTGGCCGTCAACACCATCCAAGGGAAAAACCTCGTCGGCGCGTTCTGGCAACCCCGTCTGGTTTACGCGCCGTTCGCGGCCTTGGAAACCCTTTCGGATGCCGAACTTCGTTGCGGCTTAGGCGAGGTGCTGAAGCACGCCGTACTCGGAGGGGAGGGGCCGTTCGCCGCATTGGAGGCGGATGCTCCGGCGCTGCGAAATCGAGGGTCCGAGGCTGTTGCGCGCGCGGTGCGAGCGTCCGTCGTGTGCAAGGCGGCGGTAGTCGCGGCCGACCCGCGTGAGTTGGGAGTGCGTGCCACGCTGAACCTCGGACACACGTTGGCTCACGCCATCGAGGCGGTCGCTGGCTACGGCGCGATTCGTCACGGCGAGGCGGTGGCGATGGGCCTGATGGCGGTCACGAAGTACAGCGAGGCCGCTGGTTGGTCGCATTCGGGGCTCTCGCGCCGCGTGGCTGGGCTTTGTGTGGGGCTCGGCCTTCCCGCCCGACCGGCCGATGATCTTGACCGCGACGCGCTCGTCCGGGCGGTTGCCTTCGACAAGAAGCGTGATCGTGCTACAATCACCCTCGTTGTGCCCGCGGCCATCGGCCAAGTGGTGCTCCGGAACGTGCCCCTCACTGAGGTGCCCGCTCTGGTCGATGCGCTCTTCGAATCGTAGTCTAGCGACTCCCGTTTGCTTCTGGAGGCAAGAATGCTCAAGTCCGCCGCCCTCGCCGTCATCGGTGCTTCCCTCCTCGTTGGGTGTGCGCCCGGCCCGATCGCCGCCCCTTATGGCTCCTCGCTGGTGATGCCCGAGGACATCGAGTTCGGCTTCGACACCGCCTACAGCGCCGCGGGAGACTTGACCGGCGGCCTGTTTTACACGTATATCGGGGTGCTTGGACCGGATGACGGCAGCGCGTTCGGGGGTGAGCCGCTGAATGGCATTCAGGTGGAGATCACCTCCGGGTGGACCGGCGCATACCTGATCGCCGAGAAAGCCGTGCGGGTGGTGGACGACTATGAGGCTGCCTGCTCCGAGAACCCGTCGGGCGATCCGGAGGACCCGTGCCTCGCCTGGTTCGACACCGAAGGGCAGGAGTTCATCGAGTTTGCGGGGGACTATTCGGAGCTCGGTGGTTTCGGCCCGACTTATATGTCCGCTCCGACGGACAACCGGGGCCTCCTCGCGTTGTACATCTTCGTCGACTCCGTCTCGACCGACAGCACCGGTGAAGCCGTCAACATCCCGATCTTCGCGAGCATCGGCAGCGAGACCCAGTCCTTCCAGCTCGCCGCGATCCTGTAGTCTTGGCTGCGCTCGACCTAGAGCGCCTCGCGCAGCGCCTACGCGAGGACCCTCGCTCTCTGGCGTTCGTGGCGCTCGCGGACGGGATGCGCAAGGCGGGTCGCGCTGACGAGGCCTGGGCGGCGCTCGGCAAGGGGTTGGAGCATCATCCGGACCTGCCATCCGCGCGGCTGGTGGTGGCGAGGCTCCACCACGAGGCGGGGCGCGGCACGCTCGCCACTGAGATCCTGATCGAGGTGGTCCTTCAGGACCCAGCAAACGACGCCGCGAGGTCGTTGCTGGTGAACTTGCTCCTCGAGCATGGTCGGGTCGCTGAGGCACGGGGGCAGCTCCGGGCGTTGAAGATGACCGGCGCCCAAGACGGCACCGGCGTCGCCGTGAACCTGCCGGATGGCGAGGCGGCCCCCCCCCCGGACGACCCATTCGCCTGCTCGTGGCTCATTGAGCGGTGCCTGAGCGGCGGTGACTTCGCTCGGGCCTTGGCGATAGCAGCTCGGGCCCACTGCGGGGCTGATCATCCGGCCGTGACGGAGAGGCTGAGCGATTTGAAGCGAGCTGCGCTTGGCACCCCGGTGGGCTGGGTCGATGCGTTGCCTGAGAGGGATTTCCGCGGTTTGCCCCATCGGCTGGAGGTGGTCGCCGCGCTGCGTGAGGAGCAGTCGCGCCGCCCCCCGTGCGCAGAGCGGGTGGCGCTCTCCGCCGTGCTGTGGCCCCAGACGACGACGGGCGGCGCATGAGGATCCTCGTACTGTCCGGTCCGAACCTCCAGCTGCTGGGCACCCGCGAGCCGCAACGCTACGGCTCGCTCACGCTCGATGCGATCCACGCTCGACTGCAGGCCTTAGGACTGGAGCTCGCGGTCGACGTCGACGTCGGGCAGTCCAACCACGAAGGCGTGCTCGTGGACAGAATCGCAGCGGCCAGCGGTGTGTACGCAGGCATCGTGTTGAACGCAGGTGCATACACGCACACCTCGATCGCGCTCCGGGACGCGCTGCTGGCGGTCGCGATCCCGTTCGTGGAGGTCCACCTCTCGAACGTGGCGGCGCGCGAGAGCTTTCGACAGCATTCGTACCTCTCTGACATCGCCGCTGGGGTGGTTTTCGGATTCGGCGCGGAGAGCTACTCGATCGGGTTGCGCGGGCTCGTGGAGAAGCTGAAAGGCTGATCTGGAGGGTGGATCCGGCCGGCCGCCTCATCGACCGTGCTGTCCCCGGGACCTGCGGAGCAAGATCGCGGCGCAGCGCGGTAGGGCGAGCGGCTTGCACGTTCACCGCATCTGAATATACGCCGCGGCGGCTACGGTGGATGTAGCTCAGTTGGTAGAGCACTGGATTGTGATTCCAGGTGTCGCGGGTTCAAGCCCCGTCTTCCACCCCAGCTTTTGTCCTCATTCCCATCCATAGAGAATGGGCTCCTAGCTCAACTGGCAGAGCATCGGACTCTTAATCCGCAGGTTCCGGGTTCGATTCCCGGGGGGCCCACCACTCAGGCGGAGAGGTGCTGAAATATGCACCTCTCCGCCATATTAACAGGGCGACGGCGCCCTTTAGCGAGAACGGCCCCTGCGAGAATGGCGAAATTGGCAGACGCACCAGACTTAGGATCTGGCGGGGAAACTCGTGGGGGTTCAAGTCCCCCTTCTCGCACTCCGGTTCCCGTTGTCCGCGCTTCGTTCTCCGCTGTCCGCGAGCACTAGTTCACGGTACGCGTCTACCCTTCGACTCCGAGGTCTTCATGTCCGTTCAGGTTGATCAACTCTCCTCCACCCAGAAGCGCATCGCCATCACCGTCCCGCAGGCGGAGGTGAAGAAGAAGGTTGACGAGGCGTTCAAGCGGTACGCTGGCAAGATCAACCTTCCTGGGTTCCGTCGCGGCCACATCCCGCGGAACATCATCGAAGCCAAGTTCGGAAAGCAGATCCGATCAGAGGTCGCTTCTGACCTGATGAACTTCAAGTTTCGCGAGGCCGCGGTGGACGTGGAATACCTCGGACAGCCTGAGGTTGAGAACGCGGCCGACCTGAGTGACGCATCGGATTTTAGCTTCGCCATCAAGGTGCAGGTGAAGCCCTCCGTTCAGGTCAGCGACTACGTCGGGGTGAAGGTGGATTTCCCACTGGTTCAGGTCGGGGATGACCAAGTCGAGGCGCAGGTCCGAACCCGTTTGGGCGGGGCCGCGAAGCTTGTGGCCGTCGAAGAAGACCGCGCCGTTGAGCGAGGGGATCTGGTGCTCACCGAGATCGCCATCGGCGATCGCGTGGTTGAGTCCGGCACCATGGTGAACACCGCCGGGGACCGCTACTACCCCGGCGTCGATGCGCTCGTAGTCGGCCTTAAGAAGGGGGAGAGCGTCACCGGCAGCGTCGCCTTCGGTCCGAACGCGCCCGCTCAGGAGCTGCGCGGGCAGAGCCACGAGGCGCGGATCACCGTGCACGGAATTCAGATCTCGAAGGTCCCCGAGTTGTCGGACGAAGTCGCGACCGAGCTTGGTTACGAGGGCGGCGTTGAGGCCATGCGCGCTGCGATCCGCATGCAGGAAGAGAGCACCGCCAACGAGGTGGCGCGTAATCAGGCTCGCGTGAACCTGCTTCAGGTCCTGCTCGGCCGGCACGCGATCGACGTTCCGCCTGCGATGGTCGACAGTCACCTTCAGCTGCTACTCGAAGAGCTGCGGATTCAGGCCGCCTATCGCGGTCGTGATCCCCGAAACCTTCGGTACAACGAGAGCCAGATGGCCGACCTGCGTGAGCGCGCGGCGTTCGCCGCCCGCTCGTCGATGTTGCTCGACGCCGTCGCCCGGGCCGAGGGGATCGTCATCACCGATGACGATCTGGACGCTAAGTACCAGGAGATCGCGGACATGCGCGGCCAGCGCAAGGAGGCCATCAAGGGTTACTTCGCGAAGGACAACGCGGTCGAGGAGCTTCGGAAGCGGTTGTCTGAGGAGCGGACGCTCGACTGGCTGCTTGAGCGCGCGGAGCTACAGACGGCTCATGCCCCTAGCTCAGAGCCGGCGCCCGCCGAGCCGTTGACCATGCAGGTCGCCGCCGATGTCGCTCCCGACGCGGAGCCCGCCCCCAAGAAGAAGAAGGCGGCGAAGAAGAAGGCCGCGGCGGACGCCTCAGCCGATGAGCCTGCTGAGTAGGCACCGACACACGCCGCCGTTTCCAGCCTTGCGCGGTGCTGGGCAGGGCATCTGCGGACGGCAGCCCAGCTCCGTTCATGATACGCTGGCGGGGCCTGTTGGTGCACGCTTCGCGTAAGCGGCCCGCCCCGTTGGTCGATCCCGTAATCGTCGAGGTTCTCCCATGTTCATGCTGTCTCTTGCGCTACTTCAGTCCCCCGCGGCTTCCGTGGCGTTCGCGTCGGACGATGACGAGTCAAGCGACCTCGAGGAGTCCGAGGAGGACAAGGGCAAGAAGCGCAAGTCCACCAGCAAGAAGCAGACGCAGGTGCGTGAAATCACCCGCGGATTCTACGCGAAAGCCGACGTCGGTGTAGCCGCCTTTGTACTGCCGCCGTTCTCTCAGTCCATCAGCTCGGGCACCTTGGTGAGCTTGAGTCTGGGTCAAGACTTCGTTGACACCGAGCGCTTGTCCATGGCGTGGGAGGTCGCGCTTGCTCAGGGGCTGCACAACGGCATCGAGACTCAGGTTGAGTACGTCCCGGACGGTTGTTTGACCGGCGGTGCCTGCACCGAAGGGGACCTTCGGACCTACACGCTCCAGCTCAACTACGAGGTCTCGACCTACGTGACGCGGCGTGTCGGCGTGGGGCTCCGTGCCGGTGGGGGACTGATGTACAGCCCGCTCCTGATGGATTCAGACTACTACGCGACCGAGGTGGTGCCGCTGTACGGCGGGCAGGCCGGCATTTCGAACGCCTTCGTGCCGATGGTGTTCGGGGGGCCGACACTTGAGTATTACACCAAGCTCTCGCACTTCTCCGTCGGAATCGATGTGGATGCTGCATACTACATCGGGTGGAGCTTGGCGGTGAATGCCGCTGGCACGCTGAAGTACACGTTCTAACCGGGGCCTTCGGGTCTCTGAACCATGTCAACGACATCCCACTCCCGCGCATCCGTCGGGCTCTCGCTCGGGTGGCTGGGTTTGTCTGGATGTTTCGGCCTCTCGTCCCCCCCTCAGAAGGGCGTGACGACGGACGATAGCGCGACCGATTCAGGTGCCACCGCCGGATCCCTGTCGGTCGATCGGTCGGCCATCGACTTCGGGGTGATTGAGCCCGGCGAGAGCATCAGCGAGGCGGTGGTGCTCACCAACGGGTCGGCAGACACGCTTCGGATCGCTGCCAGCTTGACTGGGGCAGCTGTCTTCGAGCTGTCCGATGCTGACGTCGCGCTGGCCCCCGGTGGAGACAGCACGCTCACCATCACCTTTTCCCCTACCGGGGAGATGAGCTTCGATGGCATGGTGGGGCTGGATCTCGAGGATGGGACGTCGCTGTCCATCGCCCTGACGGGTGAGGGAGGGACCGGGGGCAGCGGCGATGACACCGCAAGCTCCGGGCCAGGCACGGTGCAGTTGGCTCCTTCGACTCAGGACTATGGCAGCGTGGACGTCGGTAGCTCCGGGTCCTACACCTTTACCGTCTCCAACACTGGGTCGGAGGATGTGCTCATCGATGACGTGCACACCTCGGACAGCGCCTTTTCGGTGACTGGCGGCACGCTCTCCTTGCCGCAGGTGCTCACCGCGGGCTCAAGCAAGACGGTGTCGATCGCGTTCGCTCCCACCATCGCGACCTCCTACACCTCCGACCTGATCGTTCACACCGATCTGACACCCGAGAACGTCACGGCGAGCCTCTCCGGGGTGGGAGTGGACGCATGCACCGCGTGTGCGCCGATCATCACCGTTGACACGGGCGGCGACCCCCACTCTGTCCCCGATTTCTACGCGATTTTCGGGCCGGATAGCAGGACGTGGAGCATACAAAACATCGGGGATCAGGATTTGATCGTGTCGTCCGTGACGGTCATTAATGACATGTTTTTCACGTGCGGCAGTTTCGCGATCTCGGGGTTTGCCGGTCCCGAGACAGTCGCTCCGAGTGGGCGCACGTCGTTCTCGATCGCCTACTCGGGTTCGAGCTGCGTTGACGTGGCCCTGCCCGATTTGGACCAGAACGTCGTGCACATCCTCTCGAACGACCCGTCGCAGGGTGACTATGTGATCGAGGTCGGCGGGGTCGCGTTCTGAGCCCGCGATGATGCTCGACCCAGCCGACTTCGAGAATCCGCCCGTCCCCGCCGCGCGGATGGTTCCGTTTTTGTGCCTGATAGGGGCAGCGAATGGAGCCCTCGTCGGCGGGCTCGAGTGCCTCGCGCTGGCACAGCGGTTGTCCTTGCCGATGACGAGGCCCGAGATGCTGCAGCTCTCGGTTTCGGTCATCGCGATGGACGCGCTTGTAGGGCTCGTCGCTGCGTTTCCGGCGGCCCTGTGGGCGAAAATGGTCGAACACCTGCCTCGGTGGCTCGGTGGGAGGCTGGGGCTCGCTCGGCGCTATCAGGTAGCCTACACGCTTGGCGTGCTCACGCTTTGCACCGTGTTCTTGGTTCCGCTGGCGAGGGAGCTCTGGTTGACCGAGCGCCGTTCGGTCGCCGTCGGGATGGTCTTTCTGGTCCTGCTTGTGGACGTGACCGCGTGGTTCAACAGCGGCTACTTTTTCCGGCGATGGCTGGTCGGCGCAGGCCCCGCGCTCGGGTATCGGACGGTGATCACCGCGCTCGGCGTGGGTCTGGGGCTGGTCGCCGTAGCTACGCAGGAGCCGCGGCGGGTCGAACAGTCGTTGCTCGGCACGGACAACTCCAACGTCGTTCTGGTGACGATCGACACCCTCCGGCGTGATCATGTTGGCATCTATGGCAGCCTGGTCTCGACACCCACCGTGGATGCCCTCGGCCGGGCCGGTCTGATCTTCGACGACGCGCTCACGACCATCCCGGAGACCCTGCCCTCCCACGCGGCGATGCTGACCGGCAACCAGCCCGCCCGCATCCGGGTCCTGTCGAACGGGGATCGCCTGTCGAGCGGATTTCTTACCGTGACCGAGCAGCTTGAGGCCGCCGGGTACCGAACCGGCGCCTTCGTCTCCAGCTTTGCCGTGGATGGCGTGACGGGTCTGGATCAGGGATTCCAGGTCTACGACGACGATTTTTTCCCCTCGCTCCGCGGCATCTCATCCAGCCGGGTCGCCCGGGTCGCCCTGCCGCTCCTCATGCGCTTCGCGGACCCCGCCGACTTTCCCTTCTTACTGGAGCGGGGCTCCCCCGAGACGGTTCGCCGCGCCCTCGCGTGGGTGGGAGAGGCGAAGTCGGCTGACGCCCGCCCCTCCTTCTTGTGGGTGCACCTTTTCGATCCGCACGCGCCGTATGAGCCGCGAGACGGCTTCCCGGTGTCCGCCGAGGCGATGGCGATCGATCACCGCGCCATTCTGGCTCAGGAGCCCGGCTACCTGTACAAGCCGGAGGAAATAACGGGGTTGCAGGAGCTGTATCGTCAGGAGTGTGCCTACGCGGACACTCAGGTGAAGGCCCTGCTCGATGGGTTGACCGAGCGGGGCTTCCTCGACCGGGCGGTGGTGGTGGTGGTCGGGGACCATGGTGAGAGCCTCGGGCAGCACAACACCTACTTCAACCACCACGGGGTCTACGACGACGTGCTCCGCGTACCTCTCGTTGTATGGGACTCGCGCATGGGCGGGCTGAATGGCAAGGCCGCCGATCCCGAGCGCGGTGGAAAGCGGTTCGACCACACGGTCACCACGGCCGACGTGGCCAATACGCTGCTCGGCGGGAGCGGGGTGAGCGTGCTCACCGGCACCCAGTCCTCGAACCTGCTGGGGTTCGTGAGCGGCGACGTGAACACCGCCAGTTCGGTCGCCATTCAGGGCCGGGACGGCGCTGCGCTCGCCGAGGGGCAGCTCTGCGGTGTTCGGTCTCCCAACGCCAAGTACATTCGCAAGCAGGATGGCACCGAGCTGTTCTTCGATCTGGTGAACGACCCGCAGGAGCTTGAGAACATCGCAGCGCGCGAGCCTGAGGGGACGGCCCGCGGCCGTGCGGGTACAGTCATTTGTGCCGCCGGTCTGGTCGGTCGCGCCGCGCTCGATCAGGCGGGGGCGGGTCCGAACGACGACGACTGCGCTCGTCTGAAGGCGCTCGGTTACGCTGACGGGCGCTGCTCGGGGCCCCCCTGATGCCGCGGTCCGTGTCGCACGTGGATCAGAGCGGGCGGGCGCCGGAGGTCACGGTGATCAGCATCGTGCCGGCTGGCCGCCGCAAGGTCCCCCCCCGGCATGGGTCCGCGCTGGGCCCGCGGGAGCCCGTAGTGGTCGTGGCCGGAAACGTGCACGGGGACGAGTGCACCGGGGTGGGTGTTTGCCTGAGGCTGGCGGAGGAGCTGGAGCACACGCTCACTGCAGGGACGGTGCACCTCTACCCGTCGCTGAACCCGGAGGGGCTGGAGCGGCGCACACGGCGCCACCCTGACGAAGACGTGGATCTCAACCGTCTGTTCCCCGGTGAACTGCACGGGAGCCCAGCAGAGAGGCTGGTCTACGCCGTCTGGTACGACATCTCGGCGCGCCGGCCCGACTTGGTGATCGACGTCCACGCGGATGCGCCGGGGGCCATCCCCTACGTGCTGGTTGACCGGGCCGTGGCGCTGCGAGGGCAGGAGAGGGCTCGGCTTGAGGCCGAGTGTCACCGGCTCGCCAACGCTTCGGGGCTCACGGTGCTGCAGGAGTACCCCGACGAGCGGTACTCTCGCTACCGGCTCGACCGGTCGCTCACCGGGGCGGTGCTCAATCGGATGCAGGTTCCTGCGCTCACCATCGAAGCTGGACCGCGATTGGTCATGGATGGTCCGGCCACCCACACCGTGGTGCACGCCGTCCGAGGGGTGCTGGCGTCACTGAACATGCTCGCGGGCGCGCCGACGCCTCACTCCACGCAACTTCCGGGCGCGTGGCGACGGGACAGCGGGCCCCGGGCAGGTGCGGCGGGCGTCCTCATCGCGATGGTGGCGCCTGGGGATGCCCTGAAGCGGGGCGAAGTGCTGGCTGAGGTCCGCTCGCTTGGCGGTGCTGTGCTTGAACGGGTTCGGGCGGAGGGGGATGGATTCGTGGTCTCCTTTGTCGAGCGTGCCCATGTCGTCAGCGGTGTCCCAGTGTGCACCTTCGGGTTTGCCGTCGGGTAGGGGCGCCGCTCACCAGCCGAGGGCCCGCGCGTTTGTATCCAACTGCTCCAGCAATTCCTGAACGAACGCCCCGCGTAGCCTCGCGGCGTTCTGGGCGATGATGGGCAGCATCGCTGGCTCAGACAACGGGCCAAATTCGATTCCGCGGCTGGCGGGGAGGTGCGGGGCCTCCGAACCGCTGGGCCCTCGACCGGCGCGGTCACTCAGGTCAGGCCGCTGGTCCGGGCCATCGCTCTCCAGCAGCAGTCGGTCGGCCCGAACGGCGCGCAGGGCCTCGACGGGCTTGCGCGCACCGGCCCACGTGATCGCTCCGCCGAACGAGAGGTGTAAGCCAAGCCGTTCGTAGGTGTGGACGAGCGCCGCACCGCCCGAGTAGCTGTGCATCACCCCGGCGATCCGACCCGGCTTGCCGGATGAGAACTCGTTGAGCACGGCGGGCAGTACATCGTGCGCTCGCACGCAGTGGAGGATGACCGGAAGACCGTGGCGCCGGGCGGCGTCGAGGTGCACGAGCAGTAGACCGATCTGGCTCGCCATGGGCCTTCGCTCCGGTCGGTGGAGGCCGCACTCTCCGATGGCCACCGCGCCCATGGGCACCGCAGCCAGCCGCGCTTCGAGGCGCTCGGCGAGCAGGCCGGCGCTGCCTGAAGCCGACCACACGTCAGGGGTGAGCGCGACATCCGGGTGCAGGCCTACGCCGTACATCCAGCCGTGCTCGGCTGCCTGCTGGCGAAGGTGGGCGTGCCCCTCGAGAGTCGTACTCGGGACGAGCACACGAACGCCAGCCGCGAGCCGACGGCGCTCCACGCCTTCGAGGGTGGTGTAGCGGGCATCGTCGAGGTGGCAGTGGCTGTCGAGGAGGCCTCGCCTACCCGAAGGCCCGGACGCATCAAGGCGACCGGGTCCAAGGGGCACTGCGCTACCCGCCGGTGGTGCCCTGAACCGGGGCGCCGGCGCCATATGTGATGACGAATTCGGCGCGGCGGTTCTGTGCGTGCGCCGTCTCACTCTCTCCCTGCGCGGCGGGGCGCTCCTCGCCGTAGGAGACCACCTTGACGCGCGACGACGACACCCCCTTGGCGATCAGGTATTTCAGGACCGAGTCGGCGCGCTTCTGGCCGAGCGCCAGATTGTAGTCCGTCGTCCCGCGCTCATCGGCGTTGCCCTGAACTTCGACCTTGATGTCCCTGTACTCCTGCATGATCGTGGCGTTCGCGTCGAGGGCGCCCTTGCTGTCGCCGTTGAGGATCGCGGCGTCGAAGTCGAAGTACACCTTCGAGAAGTTGGCGACCATCTGCTGCACTTGCGGCGGCACCACCTTCGCGGGCGCGGGCAGGAGTTCAACCGCGATCGGCGCGTCCGGGATCTCTGTAGGTGGCACCTTCTTCTTGCAGCCCGGCGCTGAGATGAGGAGCAGTACGAGGAGGAGGAGGGGGTGGCGAATGGACATGGCCTCAAGTATACTCATGTCAAGGGCGAAGCAACTCTGAACTGCGCAGGAATGGCGGTTCAGACTTCCGGACGCCTCTATGCGGGGGGTGCGCCCGGGTGCGCTGCTCGGCCTTCTGTGCGCCGCTATCACCGGGCAGCCGGGCACCAAAACAGGGGTCGCGGGTGGCAATTTTCCGCGCGCTGGGCTAGGCCATCGTTCTTTCCCCACCCTCGGTCCCCGGAGTTCCCCCGTGAAGTACGCTGGTTTCTGTTTCGGTTGCCTCGCCTTCTTGTTCCTCATCATGATGTTCGCAACCGGCCCCATTCTGGCCGTGGTAGCGAACTCGGACCCCGAGCTGGGGATGACGCTCGCCCCGTTGTCTGCGACGATTAGCTACATCAACAGCGGCTGTTGCTGCCTGTCGGGGGTGCTCGCCATCGTATTCCTCGCCGTGGGCTTCATGGGCGGCAGCAAGGACCCTGACGCGTGATCCCGGACGCCTGGGCAGCTCTTCGGGGGCTGCCGCTGGGCGAGACTCCGGACGCCGGGCTCATCAACCGCACCCTGTTGGCGGGTGAGCCGCCTCGTTTTGTCGTTCAGCGAGTGAGCCGGATCTTTGGGCCGGCTGTGCACGACGACATTGAGGCCGTCACGGCACACCTCGATCGGTGCGGGATGGTTACGCCCCGTCTCCTGCCCACCGATGTCGGTGGGCTGTGGGCCCGGGACGCGGCGGGCGACGTTTGGCGGGCGCTCACCTTCGTCGCCGGCCAGACCGTGCACCGGCTGACCGAGCCGGCGATCGCGCACGCAGCCGGAGCGCTGGTCGCGCGGTTCCACGGGGCCACCGATTCGCTGGATTGGGACTACCGGCACGTGCGGCCCGGCGCGCACAACACGCCCGCGCACATGCTCTCTCTGGAGGGGGTGGCTTCGGGGGCGAGCGCGGCCGTGGATCTCGCCGGGGAGATCCTGGAGTTCTGGGCTGGTTGGCAGGGGGCGTTGGACTTGCCCGGCCGGCACGCGCACGGAGACTTGAAGATCTCAAATCTCCGCTTTCGGGGTGCGGGCGGCGATTCGCCCGAGGGGGTCTGCCTTCTGGACCTGGACACCCTCTCGCTGCTGTCCATCGACGTCGAGCTTGGCGATGCGCTCCGGTCCTGGTGCAATCCCGTGGGCGAAGACGGGATGGAAACGTACTTCGACCTCCGGCTCTTCGAGGCGGCGATGGCGGGCTACCAGTCCGTCCGCACCCTGTCTGGGCTGGAGCGCGCTGCGGTTGTTTCCGGTGCGGAGCGCATCGCCCTTGAGCTCGCGAGCCGGTTTTGTCGCGATGCGATCGAGGACTGTTATTTCGGCTGGGACGTGGCGAGGTTTCCCTCCCGGGTCGCTCACAACCTGTTTCGGGCGTCGGGGCAGCTCGCGTTGGCACGGTCGGTGCGAAGGCAGCGCCCCGCCATGGAACGGCTGCTCGCGCACTGACCGGTGATTACTACTTCGCGGTGTTGTACTCTCTGCTCTGCTCTGCTGCGCTCGCTTCAGACCCGACTCTGCCTGCGCCCGACCCGAGCGCTCCGGTACCCGTCCCGCCGGCTGCGCCGCTCGCCGTTCCGCCCCTCGCGCCGTCGGACGTCGCTTCTGGGCCTGCCGTCCAGACCATCGAGGTCGACGTGCTCGCTGACCCCGGCGTGGTCCGCGCGCGTGCGAAGCTTTTTCAGGATCTCAAGGATCAGGGCTATCGAAAGGGAGATCATCGCAACGACCGGACCGTTTTCAAGCCCTACGTCCCCTACCACCCTCGCGTCATCGTCCACGACGACGGATGGGTCTACTTGGAGCGTGAGCCGCCCCGTGTGCATGTCCCCGGCCGCACCTTCGCGGATCAGGGGGCTCCGGCGAACTACCTTTGGTGCATCCTTGCGCCCACTGCGTGCATCTCCATCGGCGGCTGGATGATCGGGCCGCGCAAGTACCAGTCGATCGAAGGGGAAATCCTCGACTCGCTCCATCAGGACGTGAACGACCTGAACGAGGCCGTCGCCCGCAAGCAGCTTGAGCTGCGCGTCAACACCGACATCCCCACGGACTGTGAGCAAATCTGGTCGCAGGACCTGCCGGAGGATGCCCGTCGGCGTCTCCTTTACACCTTCTGGGATACGCGGCTCGACAACCCCGATGGCGACTACGCGAGACAGGCGATCATGGCGTTCATCCGCGGCGTAGTGATGCAGTCGTCTGCCCCGTTCACCGTTGGGGAGATTGACCAGATGCACACCCATCGGCATTGCACGATGGCCTTTGAACCTCGGCTGTTGCGGTGACAGCGCCCGCTGTGCCATGGGACCGCGCGGGCGCTGCCTACGACTTTAGGGGCGATGCGTTCGACCTCAACAAACCTGGGGATCGCGAGTTGGTCCGGTTCGTCCTCTCTCAGGCTCTCTACGGCGAGGCGACCGGCGTTTATTGCGGGAAGTCCCTCTACGCGGCGAGCACGCTCGAAGCCGCGCGGTTCTACGTCCGCCAGGCCCGCCAGGAGCTCAACCATCTGGAGTTGTTCGCCGACATCTTCCGGACGCTGGAGATGGAGCCGATGCCGGCTCACTGGGTGATCAAGTTGTTGTCGGCGCACAACAATTACTACCCGCTCAAGGTGTTGATGGAGCACGCGATCGGTGAGGGGATGGTGCTCGACATCTTCAAGGACGTGCTGATGCAGACGCTGCCGGACAGCGACCCACGCGTGCCTGAAATCAAGAAGAAGCTCGCGGTGGTGTGCCGGGAGGAGGAGGAGCACGTGGCCTGGGGCGAGAAGGAGACCCGGCGGCTGCTTGCAGCCCAGCCGTGGTTGCGGCATCCGTACTACGGGCTGCTGCTGCTCCAGTTGGCGGTCGCTCCCGTGGTGGTTCGTGCGTTTGCCGGCCGCGCGAAGGGGCACCCGGTGCTTCAGCACCTCGGCGGCTTCGTAGCGTTCGTGGAGAGCCGGGTCCGGGCGCAGGGCAGGGAGCTGGGTTTTGTCCCCGAGCGGGACCCCGGAGTCATCGTCCGGTGGGCATGCATGCTGGCCGGGGCGCTGCTGTTCGTGCGATCGCAATTCGCGCGTTCGCGATCGGTCCTGGAGCATTCGTATTTGCGGGAGCTTGGCTTCGGCGGGGGATCCTCTCCCGCGCCTTGATACGGGCACGGCTATGCACCCAACACCCGACTCGCTGGTTGAACGGCCCGCCCCGATAGCCCCGTACTTTCGCCAGCTGTTCGCT
Organism: Myxococcales bacterium; assembly: GCA_009692605.1. Lineage (GTDB taxonomy): Bacteria > Myxococcota_A > UBA796 > UBA796 > SXON01 > CAIUMM01. The sequence goes on along the minus strand of SHYV01000065.1, from coordinate 1,715 downwards.
GGACGTGACTTTGGCGCAAACAACATGGTTTGTTGCCAGATGGAGAACTTTGTCTACTTGATCGGTGACCCGACCACGCGCGAATGCGTGGTCGTGGATCCGGCGTGGGCGGTGGACGAGATCGTCGACATCGCAGAGGCAGACGGCATGAAGATCGTCGGCGCGCTGGGCACGCACTACCACCCTGACCACGTGGGCGGCTCGATGATGGGCTTCAACGTGGAGGGCGCTGCCGGGCTCACCTCGCGGTGTGGGTGCAAGCTGCATGTGCACGAGCTCGAGACGGAGTGGGTGCGCCGCGTGACCGGCCTTAGCACCAACGACCTCGTCACCCACCAGTCGGGAGACCACGTGGAGGTAGGCGGCTTGCGCATCGAGTGGCTTCACACCCCGGGGCACACGCCGGGATCGAGCTGTTTTCGCGTGCCGATGGCGGGCGCTGGGCACCCGGGTGGGGACGCGCTCGTCGCCGGAGACACCCTTTTTCTGCAGGGCTGTGGCCGGGTTGACCTGCCGGGCGGGGACTCGGATGAGATGTTTCGTACGCTCACCCAGCGACTCGCTTCGTTGCCGGGGGACATGGAGCTTTGGCCGGGCCACGCGTATGGAGGGGACCACGCCACGCTGAGCGAGGTGCGCAAGACGAACCCACTCTTGAGGGTGAGCGACCTGCAGGCGTGGCGCCGGGCGCGGGGGTAGGCGGTCGCGGATGTTGGCTGTCCTGCTTGCCTTGCTGGCTGTCCTGCTCGCACCGGCGGCGTTGGCAGCCGGCTTTCAGGTCAGGACGATGCGCGCTCCCATGGCCACCACCGAGGTCGAACGAGGCTTGATCATCGGCCGAGGGTGGCTGGAGCTCGTCCTTGGCGCCGAGTACAAGGAAGCGACCGGGTACTGGGGGGACGACGGCTCGAAGGGCACGTTTCTCGATGCGGACGGACGCGGTGCGCGCTGGCTCTATACGACCGAGCGGGTGGGGATCCGGTATGGAGTTACCCGCCACGCCGAACTGCACCTCGTCGTGCCGTTCCACTACGTTCAGCTCACAAACGCTCTCCTCGGAACCAACACCGACACCTTTGGGCTGGGTGACCCGACCTTGGGGTGGAAGATCGAATGGCTGCGCAAGCATGCTCCTATGACCTCCATCGCGACGGATCTCTACGTCAAGGTGCCGGCCGGCGGCGAGTCGCCCGGGTCGTTCATCGGTGGCCCCAACACGGTGTCGAGCTTTCCCCTGTCCACCGGTACCATGGACGCCGGGATTGAGTTGGCGGGCAAGCAGCAGTTCGGGCCTGTCGCGATCACCGTCGGTCTCCGGGGCACCCACAAGTTCTCCGGGGTAGCGCAATACGTCGTTGAGGTCGAGGAACACCAGTTCCTTGGCCGATTCAAGCCAGGTGACGAGGTCCGGTTGTGCCTTCGGCCCGAGCTCCAGATGGGGCCACTCGCGGCGAGCGCGGAGATCGCCTACGCGGCGCGGGCTGCGGCGGCTTCGGGGACAACGTCCAGCGGTATCGTTCCGGACCGGTACCTCACCCCCATCGCCGGCTCCGATGGGTGGGCGCTTGACCTGACGCCTGCGCTCACGGCGAACATCACGCGGGGGTTCGACATTGTGGCCGCGGTCGGCGTTCCGCTGCGGGGCGAGGACCTCAGCTTTTTCCCGTTTGAAGACCTCACCCCGACGCGAGGGCTCACCTACAGCGCGACGGTGG